>JBEEHG010000021.1:0-45219 GCA_041167265.1 Verrucomicrobiota bacterium
TTCCAGATGCAGCCGAGCTACTTCTTCGTCGAGCGCCTTGGAGAGGACGTAGACGCCGACCTTGTAGGTGTCCTTGTTCTTCCAAAGATCCAATTGCGCCAGCACCTGGTTCGAGAAGGAGTTCGACATGACGAAGCTCGGATGACCGGTCGCGCAACCAAGATTCACCAGGCGTCCCTCCGCCAGCATGAAAATCTCATGGCCGCCGGGGAAAGTGTACTTGTCCACCTGCGGCTTGATGTTCGTGTGCTTGATTTCTTTGCGCTCCGCCAACGCGTCCACCTGGATCTCGTTATCGAAGTGGCCGATGTTGCAGACGATTGCCTGGTCTTTCATGCGCTCCATGTGCTCGAGCGTGATGATGTCGACGTTGCCGGTGGTGCTGACGTAAATGTCGCCGCGGCCGAGTGTGTCTTCGATCGTCGTGACTTCGTATCCTTCCATCGCCGCCTGGAGCGCATTGATCGGATCGATCTCGGTGATGACGACGCGAGCGCCCTGACCGCGCAACGATTGGGCGCAGCCTTTGCCGACATCGCCGTAGCCGCAGATGACCGCGACCTTGCCGGCGATCATGACGTCGAGCGCACGGTTGAGGCCGTCCACGAGTGAATGGCGGCAGCCGTAAAGATTGTCGAACTTCGACTTGGTGACGGAGTCGTTGACGTTGATCGCGGGGACCAGGAGCTGGTTTTGCTGCTGCATCTTGTAGAGGCGATGCACGCCGGTCGTCGTCTCTTCCGAGACGCCGCGCCAATCCTTCACCATCTCATGCCAGCGATACGGATTCTCGCGCTGCACTTCGAGCAGCAGGTCCTTGATCACCTGTTCTTCTTTGCTCGACGCCGGGGACTTCGCCCAATCGCCGCCTTCTTCAAGCTCATAACCCTTGTGAATGAAGAGCGTCACGTCGCCGCCATCGTCCACGACGAGCTGCGGACCTTTCCCATTCGGGAACGAGATCGCCTGGTTCGTGCACCACCAATATTCCTCGAGACTCTCGCCCTTCCACGCGAACACCGGGACGCCAGTCTTGGCAATTGCGGCGGCCGCATGATCCTGGGTCGAGAAAATATTGCAGCTCGCCCAACGCACCTGCGCGCCCAGGGCGACCAGCGTCTCGATGAGGACCGCCGTCTGGATCGTCATGTGGAGCGAACCCGTCACGCGCACGCCCTGCAGCGGCTTGCTCGGCGCGTATTTCTCGCGGATCGCCATCAGTCCCGGCATTTCTTTCTCCGCGATGTCGATTTCCTTGCGACCCCAATCCGCGAGAGTGATGTCGCGGACTTTGTAGTCTTGCTTCGTAAGTTCCTGAGTAGTGGTTTTGGTGCTCATAAGGTTATTTCCTGAAGGTTGTCCGCAGATTTCGCAGATGGACGCAGATTACTGGGGAGGGTTCGGACGAGGCGCTTCACCTCGAGACTTCGCGAACCGAAATTTAACAAGAGACCGCGCTGATAACCGGTCGCCTTGAGTTCATTCAGAAGCTGCGCATCATCAGCTGTCGTCAGTTTCGAGATCGCCTTAATCTCGACTAAAAAGTCTTCAAAGCAGACAAAGTCGGCGCGGTAGCCACACGTCAGGACCTTTCCTTTGTATCTCACCGGCAACGCAACTTCTGCCTTAAAGGGAATGCAACGATCCTGAAACTCCAAAGCCAGAGCCGTTTGATACACGAGTTCTAGAAAGCCGCGTCCGAGCTCGCGATGAACTTCCATCGCCGCTCCGATAATTGCGTGGCTCTGAGGATCTTTTTCCATTCGAATCTGCGTTAATCTGCGAAATCTGCGGACAATTATTTCGCTGCCTTCTTCAGCGCCGCGGCTTTGTCGGTTTTTTCCCAGGTAATATCCGGGTCGTCTTTGCCGAAGTGGCCGTAGTTCGTGGTCTTGCTGTAAATGGGTCGCAGCAGGTCGAGCTGCTGGATGATGTCGGCGGGCTTGAAGGAGAAGGTGCGGTTGACGGCATGCTCGATCGCTTCTTCCGGAACGGTGTTTGTTCCGAAGGTGTTGATGTTCATGCTGACTGGATCGGGATATCCGATGGCGTAGGCGAACTGGATTTCGCAACGCGTCGCGAGGCCAGCAGCGACCACGTTCTTCGCCACCCAGCGCCCCATGTAAGCTGCGCTGCGATCGACTTTGCTCGGATCTTTCCCGGAGAACGCACCGCCGCCGTGCCGGCCCCAGCCGCCATAACTATCCACGATGATTTTTCGGCCAGTCAGACCGGTGTCGCCCTGGGGACCTCCGATCACGAACCGCCCGGTGGGGTTGATCAAAAACTCGGTGGTGCCGTTGACCATCGATTTCGGGAGGACTTTGCGAATGACTTTCTCGATGCAGAATTTTTCGATCTCCTTGTGATCGACCTTCTCGGTGTGCTGGGTCGAGATAACGACGTTGGAAATGCCGACGGGCTTTCCGTTTTCGTAAATCACTGAGACCTGCGATTTCGCGTCGGGCCGGAGCCAGTCGGCTTTGCCGCTCTTGCGGATTCGCGTCAGCTCACGGCCCAGGCGATGGGCGAACATGATCGGCGCCGGCATCAGCTCCGGCGTGTCGTCGCAGGCAAACCCAAACATCAAACCCTGGTCGCCCGCGCCCTGCTCGGAGGTTTTTTTGCCCTTCGCTTTTTTCGCATCGACGCCCTGCGAAATGTCGGCCGACTGGCAGGTGATGATGTTCTGGACGAACACCCGGTCGGCATGGAAAACATCGTCGTCGTTTACGTAACCGATTTCGCGCACGGCATCGCGCACGATCTGGACGTAATCGAGAGTCGCCTTGGTTGTGATTTCGCCGCCCACCACCACGACATTGCTTTTGGCGTAGGTTTCGCAGGCGACACGGCTTTTCTTGTCCACCGTCAGGCAGGCGTCGAGGACCGCGTCGGAAATGGTGTCGCACACTTTATCCGGATGGCCTTCGCCCACGGATTCGGAAGCAAAAATGAAACGTCGGAGCATGGTATGAGTCGTTGAAGCGATAAAGGGTTGAAGCGTTGCCGGGTTGAAAGACGAAATCGCTTTAACTCTTCAACGCTTCAACGCACCACGATCAACCAACATATTGACCAATCATGATGCGTCGATATATCGTGGAGATGCAAAATGGCGTCAACCATTAATTTTCTAAAACTCCTGGCCGATCCCACCCGGCTCCGGCTCCTCCTCTTGCTCGAGGACGACGAGCTTTCCGTGGCCGAGCTCCAGAAAATTCTCGGCATGGGCCAGTCGCGGATCTCGAGTCACCTCGCGCAGTTGAAACGCGCCGGCGTCGTCGAAGACCGGCGCTCGGGTAAAAATGTTTACTATGGCCTGACCGCGAAACAGGAACGGAATCCCGCCCGCGCGAAAGTGAGCGAGTTGATCCGCGCCCTCGCCCGGGAAATGCCGGAAACGGCGCGGGACCGCACCGCGCTCCAGCTCGCTCTCCGCAAACGCCGCGACAAGGCGCGCGAGTATTTCGATGAGCTCGCGGGAAAATTCGGACGCAGTTATGTGCCGGGGCGCTCCTGGCAGGCGCTGGCCCACACCCTGATCTCCCTCCTGCCCAGGCTGACCGTCGCCGATCTCGGCGCGGGGGAAGGAACGCTTTCGCAACTCCTCGCCAAAACCGCGCACAAAGTTATCGCGATCGATAACGCGCCCAGGATGGTCGAGTTCGGGTCGCAGCTCGCGAAGAAGCACGACTTCGCCAACCTCGAATACCGTCTCGGCGACATTGAAGATCCGCCGATCTCAAAAGGCTCTGTGGACCTCGCCATTCTGAGCCAGGCGCTGCATCACGCCCTCCATCCCGAAAGAGCGATCGCCGGCGCCCACCGCATCCTCCGCAAAGGCGGTCGCGTCGTTATCCTCGATCTCCTTAGTCACCGTTTCGAACGGGCGCGCGAGCTCTACGCCGATCACTGGCTTGGGTTCAGCGAAGTGCAGCTTCACCAGTTCCTCGAAAGCGCCGGCTTCAAGAACATCGAAGTCACAGTCGTCTCGCGGGAAAAACAAAGCCCGCATTTCGAGACGGTTTTTGCGACGGGCATTAAATAACCTCGCCCAGCGCACCTGTTATCCGCCTTTTTCCTCGTCACGGGAAAAAAGCGCTGCTACGACTCGGTTTCGGCCCCTCGCGGAAAAACGCAGTGAACCTAAGAAAATTTTTCGCCGAGCTGAAGCGACGAAATGTTTACCGCGCAGCCGTCGCTTATGGAGTCGTCGCCTGGTTCCTCACGCAAATCGCGACCCAGGTTTTCCCGTTCTTCGACATTCCAAATGCGTCGATCCGCCTGGTTGTCATTGTCCTCGTGTGCGGGTTTCCCATCGCGATGTGTGTCTCGTGGTTCTACGAATTCACGCCCGGGGGAATCGTTCGCTCGGAAGACGTCGATCCGGCGCAAGTAAAGACAGCGCGGCGCTTCACCGGCCGGGTTCTCGATTTCATCATCATCGGCGTGCTCTTGCTCGTCATTGCCATGCTGATTTATCAGCGGGTTCCATCGCGGCTCGAGACCGGCGAAACAATTCCGCAGAAGAGCATCGCGGTTTTGCCGTTTGAAAACCGCAGCGAAGACAAAGCCAACGCCTACTTTGCCGATGGCATTCAGGACGAAATCCTCACCCGCTTGTCGAAGGTAACCGATCTGAGAGTCATCTCGCGCACTTCGACGCAGCAGTACAAGAGCGCGCCCGAGAATTTGCGCGAGATTGGAAAGCAACTCGGTGTCGCCCATCTCCTCGAAGGCAGCGTGCAAAAAGTTGGGAATACCGTGCGCGTCAATGTTCAGCTGATTCGAGTGGCGACCGACGAACATCTCTGGGCGGAGAGTTACAACCGCACCCTCGACGATATCTTCAGCGTCGAGAGCGAGGTCGCCGGCGCGATCGCTGACAAGTTGAATGCCCAGCTGAGCGGCGCTGAAAAACAGGAGCTGGCCGCCAAACCAACAAATAATCCGGAGGCGTACGACGCCTTCTTGCGCGGCCTCGCCTTTTCCGAGCGCTCTTATCTGCTCGAGGCCGATGTGACCAAGGCGCTGCAGTCATTCGAAAAGGCAGTCAGACTCGATCCGAATTTCGGTCTCGCCTGGGCGCATCTTTCGAAGATGCACTCGACCATCTTCGTCTACAGTGACGCTTCCACGGCCCGGCGCGAGGCCGCGCAGAAAGCCTTGGAAACGGCCTTGCGCTTACAGCCCGACCTGCTCGATACCCAACTGGCCGAAGGTTATTACCATTATCGGGTCGGGCACGACTATAACCGCGCCCGGGAAATCCTCGAAAGGGTCCACTCAAAGTGGCCTAACAATTCGGAGGCGCCGCGGAGGTTGGCCCTGGTGGCACGTCGGCAGGGTCGCTGGGATGAAAGCCTGGCGCATTTCCGCAAAGCGCTGGAGGTCGATCCGCGCAACCTCCAGACTCTGACTGATGCGTCCGTTACGGCCAAACTTATGCGCCAATATCAGATGGCGTTTAAATTTATCGATCGCGCCTTGGATACCGCGCCGGGGGACAATTCCACCCTCGCGATTAAGGCAGGGATCCACCAGGCCCTGGGGCAGCTTGATCAGGCGGACGCAATCCTGGCGCGAATGCAGAAGGACCCGAACGACGAGTCAGCCATTGAAGCCCTGGTCGTCCAAATGCAGCTACGGCACGACTATGCCTCTGGCGGCGCGTTGATGCAGTCAACTCTCGCCAAACTCGATCCCGCCCTGCGATTCGAACATGCAGCCTATCTTTCCTTTCTGGGCAATTTTCAGCAGATGGCCGGCGATGCAGCCGGCGCGAAAAACAGCTACGTCCAGTGCCGCGAAGAGATGAACACCCTTCTGCGCGACCAGCCGGACAATCCCAGACTTATCAGCGGGCTTGCCTCCGCAACCGCCGGCGCGGGGGATAAGGAAGGTGCGCTCCACCTTCAGGAACAGGCCATCGAGAAGCTGGCGGCAGCGAATGACCTCTTTGAGCGCCCAGTTTACGAGGAAGGTCTGGCGATCTTGCAAGCGCAGGCCGGTGACAAGGATCGCGCCATAACAGCCCTAACGCGTTTGTTATCGACCAACGGGGCCACGATCACCCCAGCCATCCTGCGGCTCGAGGCCAATTGGAACTCCTTGCGCGACGATCCGCGCTTTCAGGCCCTGACCGTCGACGCTTCGTCGAGCGCGAAATGACGGCACTCGAGCTTCGAATCCGTCACGCTAGCGCGGATTCGCGAGACCGACCGCCATCGTCTGGCTGAGTTTACCGCCCTTTACCTTTAGTTTTAGGCTTAGGTTTAGGCGTGTGCGGGGGCGAGACCGGTGGTGGGCCGGTGCCGGGATGTTTCTTACGAGGACCTGCCTTTGAGCGCTGTGTTGGTACCTTACCCATATTACCGAATGGTGTGACGAGCCCGACCTGTTTTGTCACGCTTATTCTTGGATCGTTTCCCGGCGGCGGCCCCAAGCGCCTCCCGTCCATCGAAAAGCAGATGCGGATAATTCGGCCCGCGCCGGGCGATGAAGTGGAGAAACAATTGGATGTATCCATCAACCCGGAAGCGCTCGCGCCAGTGTTCCACTTCGGTTCCGGCATAGACACAGCCGTCGCCTTCTCGCATTGCTACCTTCGCTGCTTTGGCGGAAGGAGGTTTCAGATACATGACAGAGGGCCCCGCGCCTTTCGGAATTTGGATCGACGCCGTGACCGAAATTTCGCACGCCGCCCGATCGCGATGCCGGGCCAGCCGCTCACCCTTGGCATAGCGACGCGTGTAGGAATAAGTCGGGGCCAGACTAAACCCGACCAACCGGCTCAGCTCTGGCCGGATCCACTCCATGACAGCGTCGAGGGCGGGATCGCCGCCAAGGGATAACGAGGCAGGGCACTGGCTGTCGTGCGAAAAGCAGTCGTTGGCCAAAAGGACGGCGTAATAGACCTTGAGGTATTCGAGAAGCGGCGGAGGTAAGAGTCCTTTAACAAACAGATACTGCTTGCTCTTAAACTTTTCCGCCGCCCGCCGATACTGAGAGTCTCGATCGCGGGTCATGCTTTCGAAACGGAAAGAGCGCTAGCCGTTCCCCGAACCGTCATGGTTTTTCCTGGTCGCGCCAGGCTCCGTCCACGAGATCTCATTAACGAATGGACGCGCCAGCAATTTCTTTTCCCCTTTTGCGCTCTGAAAATATTCCTTTTGCCAACCTTGAGTGAGAATGTGGGGTTTTTCCTTTTCCAGCCCGAGAAGAAAACGGTCCCGGCTTGCCGACCATTCCTGGTGTTTTTTGTCAAAATCGGGATTGGATTCCAAGGCGCGCAGCTCGGCCGAAAATTTTTCGAGCGTTCCGCGTTCGATCGGAAAGAAAAGACAAATCGGTTCGCCCAGGGTGAACTCGACGGTGCCCGCCCGGGTAAAGCGCCAGTTCATGGTGAAGGTGGAATGGCTCCAGTCGGTTTCGACAATGCCGTCGAGGGGCACGATACCGTCCTTCGGATTGTTAGTTGGTCCGCGGACCATGAGATTCCAGCCTTCCGGTGTTTGGAAAAGGAAAGGAATCTGGAAGGTAAGGACGCCCGCGCCGAAGTGCGAACTGGCGTGGAGGGTTCCATCGCCCGATAAATTTTCTATCACCAATCCCTCGGCCTGCGACGTTCCGTCCCAAATCGCGCGAAAGTGATGGGTCGAGTGAATCTCCCAGCCGTACTGGTTCGCCACCACCAGCGGAAGGCAACGGTAGGGAAACTTCTTTTCCGCGTCCTCCATCCATTTGCGTTCCCGGCGCGCCGGGCGGATCGGCGCGGAATCGTCTTCGTGAATTTGGTAGGCGACTACTTTGAGCGATTCCTCAACCGCGGTTTTCCCTTTCGAAGGCTTGAACGCGGCAGTTTTCGATTTTGCACTGCGATTCATATCATTGCGTCCGTGTTCCAGCCCGAACGAGCACCGCCGAGAATAGGTCGCCGGGAACCGGCCCGGCTAGGAAAATTTAGGGTGCTGGCATAAGATAGCCCCCTCTTGGCCCAATCATTTCGTTCAACTCGTCTCTACGGATTTTTTTGCGAACTGCGCCGCCGCAAAGTCTGGCGCGTGGCCGCTGGTTATGGCGTCGTCGGCTGGTTGATCATCCAATTCGCCACCACGGTTTTGCCGGCATTGACGCTGCCGGCCTGGACCGCGCGGTTCGTCATCGTCCTCGTCCTCGCGGGATTTCCGATCGCGCTCATCCTCGCCTGGGCCCTCGACGTTGGTCCGGATGGAATCCATCTCACCCCGGAATCGAAGACCGCCCCGGATTGTCCGCCGGCGTTACCAGGCCGGCGCCGGAACGTTTACACGCTTGCCCTTGCCGGCCTGGTGATCTCGGCCGTCATCGGCTATTTCATTCTGGCCCGCGGCTCATCCCGCAAACTGGAGAAATCCATCGCGGTCCTGCCCTTCGCGAATTTCAGCAGCGACCAGGCGAATGAATATTTCGCGGACGGCATTCAGGACGACGTCCTCACGAACCTGGCGAAGATCAGCGCTCTGAAAGTGATCTCGCGGACTTCGGTTCTGCCGTACCGCGGGCAGACGCACAACATTCGCGAGATCGGGAAGGCCTTGAACGTCGCGACTGTTCTGGAAGGGAGTGTCCGGCGCGAAGGCAAACGTGTTCGGATCAACGTCCAGCTCATCGACGCCTCGAACGATCGTCATCTCTGGGCGCAGGTTTACGATCGCGAGCTGACCGACATGTTCGCGGTCCAGAGCGAGCTGGCGCGGGAAATTGCGGCCGCATTGAAGGCGACCCTCGCCCCCGGGGAAGAGGAACGCATCGGGCGCAAGCCCACGACAAATGGCGACGCGTACCTTCTTTACCAGGAAGCGCACGAAATCTTTAGCCGGCCGGACCGCCATCACGACGACCTCGCGCGAGTCGAGGAGCTTTACGAGAAAGCGATCCGGCTGGATCCGGCGTTCGCGCTCGCGCAAGCGCGTTTGTCGCAAGTGGAAAGCTGGATGTTTTACGCGATCGAACCGCTCCCGGCCCGCGCCCAGAAGGCCCGGGCGACGGCGGACGAAGCGCTCCGGCTTGAACCGGAGCTGCCCGAAAGCCATCTCGCCATGGGCTATGTCCATTATTATGTGGATCGCGATTACGACGCCGCCCTCCGTGAGCTGGCCAGAGCGGGCGGCGGCCTGCCGAACGACCCCGGAATTTTCCGCGCCATGGCTGCCATCCAGCGCCGCCAGGGAAAATGGGAAGAATCGAGCGCCAGCTATGCGAAGGCGGTCTCGCTCGATCCGAAGGATCCGATCCTCCTCGAAAACATGGGAATGAATTACCTGGCCGTGCGCGATTATCCGACGGCCGCGCGGATTTTCGATCGCGCCGCCAAAGCCGCGCCCCAAACTTTCACCATCCAGGAGTTGCGGGCGCGGGTGGATCTTTATTCGAAAGGCGACCTCAACGCGATGCAGAGCCTGTTGGCCGCGTGGCCGGAGAACATCGACCCGAATGGAACGATCACGCTCTCGCGTTACAACCTGAAAATGTACGAGCGGAAATTCGAGGAGCTCGTCGGGATTCTCCAGCGCAGTCCGGCCGAGAAATCGCGCGGCGAAACCAGCGCCCCGATCTCGAAGGAATTTCTTCAGGCCACGGTTTACGCCGCGATGAAGGACGAAATCCGGGCGCGGACCAGCTTCGCCGCAGCGCAGACCAAAGCGGAGAAGGCCGTGCAGGAAAGTCCGGAGGACGGGCCGCGGCACGCGTTGCTGGGGCTGATTTACGCGGGGCTGGGGCGATGCGACGACGCAAAGGCGGAAGCAAAACGCGCGGTCGATTTGTTGCCGGAATCGAAAGACGCCTTCGACGGGCCGATCCTGGTGATGAGCCGGGCGCGGATCCATATGGTGTGCGACGATCTCGACACCGCCTTCGCGCTCCTGGAGCATTCCCTCCAGACGGCCGCCGGCCTGACCGTCCACGAGCTGCGGCTCGATCCGATGTGGGATCCGCTTCGAGCCGATCCGCGATTCGACGCGATGCTGGCGAAATTCGGCGGCCAGAAATAGCGACAACGCCGATCCGAAAATCTTGTCTCACAATCGAGGCGCGTCTGATAACCTGAGCTGAGCAATGGCTGGATTTTTTGACGAAATAAAACGACGGAAAGTCTACCGCGTGGCGGTGGCTTACGCGGTCGTGGCGGGCGGCGCGATCCAGCTCGCGTCGGCGGTTTTTCCGGCGTGGGACCTGCCGTCATGGGCGTTGCGGCTCGTCATCATTCTGTTGCTGATCGGATTCCCGATTTCGCTGATCCTGGCCTGGGCGCTCGAGGTGACGCCGGAAGGAATTCGCGCCACGCCCACCGCACCCATGGCGCCCCGCCGGCGGCGGAATGTCGTCGCGCTCGTGGCCATCGGGATCATTGTGTCGGGGGCGGCGGGATTTTTCCTGCTGCCTCGCGCTTCGGCTCGCAAGATCGACAAGTCGATCGCCGTTTTGCCTTTCGAAAATTTCAGTGACGACAAGGAGAACGCCTATTTCGCCGACGGCATCCAGGACGACATCCTGACGAACCTGTCGAAAATCGGCGACCTGAAGGTTATCTCGCGCACTTCTGTCATGCCGTATCGCGGCAAGGAAAAGAACGTGCGGGAAATCGGAAAAGCGCTCGGCGTTTCGGCCATTCTCGAGGGCAGCGTCCGCAAAGCCGGGAACCGGGTGCGGGTGAATGTGCAGCTCATCAACGCGGCGAACGACGAGCACATCTGGTCGGAGGTGTACGACCGCGACCTGACGGATGTGTTCGCGATCCAGACCGATCTCGCGAAAAAAATCGCCCAGGAGCTGCGTGCCAAACTTTCCCCGACGGAAAAGGAGCAGATGACGCGGAAGCCGACGGAAAACGGCGAAGCCTATCTGGCGTTCCTCCAGGCGCACATTTTCCAAAGGGAGGTGGAAGAATTCCCAAAGCTGAAACAGGCGGAGCAACTTTATGAGCGTGCCCTCCAGCTCGATCCGAGCTTCGCGCTCGCCTGCGCGAGCTACTCTCGCCTGCAAAGCTGGATTTATCATACCTACGAGCCGACGCCGGAGCGGAAGGAAAAAGCGCGCGCGCTGGCCGAACGAGCCCTCCAGTTGCAGCCCGATTTGCCGGAAGGTCATCTCGCGCTCGGCTTCGCCTTCTATTATGGAGAGCGGGATTACGCCCGGGCGCTCGCCGAATTCGGTCTCGCCCAAAACGGATTGCCGAACGACGCGGAAGTCTATCTCGCGATTGGCGCGATCCAGCGACGCCAGGGCCGCTGGGAAGAATCGAACGCGAACCTCGAAAAAGCCGTGAGCCTGAGTCCGAACGAAACCTGGCCGCTCCAAAACCTGGTCCTGAATTACCAAATGCAACGCAACTGGGAGGCTGCGAACAAGACCATCGACCGCGCCCTCAAGCTGGTGCCGGACTCGTTCAATCTCTGGTCGATCAAGGCCCAATTGGAAACCTCCGAGAAAGGGACCTTCGAGGTCACCGAACGCGGCATTCAACTCATGAACGCGAGACCGATCGACGATGAGACGAGAATGCATTTCACGGTTGCCCTGGCGCAGACCCGACTGTTGCAGCGGCGATATAGTGAAGCCTTGCAAGCAGCGGAGAGTTTGAAAGACGAAGCGCTGGTCAAGGATCCGGAAGGTTTGATGGCCAAATACGTAGCCGTGGGTCTCGCTAAGAAAATGCTAGGCGATGAGGCCGGCGCACGTGAGGCGTTGCTCAAGGCGAAAGGGTACGCCGAAAAATATGTGGCCGACGCGCCGAATGAAGCCAAGCGGCATGGCCCTCTGGCGCAGTGCCTGGCCTGGCTAGGCGAAAAGGAGGCGGCGATCGCGGAGGCGAAACGCGGGATGGAATTACTGCCGGAAAGCGTCGATGCGTTTGATGGCCCGGTCTGCACCCAGACGCTCGCGGAAATATATATGATCGTCGGCGAATACGACAAAGCGCTGCCAATTCTGGATGGTTTGCTTACCCGCTACACGCAAGTGACGGTAGCGCAGCTGAAGATGAACCCAATCTGCGACCCCATCCGGCAAGATCCGCGCTTCGTGGCGATGCTCCAAAAGCATGGCGGTTAGAATTTCACTAACCGGCACCCTTCTCATCCTGCTGCTCGCGATCCCGGCGCGCGCCGGTTGGAGCGTCAGCTCTTCCGAAACCGAGAAAGCGACCGCCGGTGCAATCGAGCATCGGCGAATCGTGTTTGCGGAGAAAACCAGCGGCGATGAAGCCACCCTGGAAATCGCGTCGTTTTCGACGAAGTCCGCGGCTGTCCGAGTAATTGATAATCCGGACGGCGCCGAACTGGCCGCGGTGACCCGACGCGTGCGCGGTGTGGCGGGCGTGAACGGCGGTTACTTCGATCCGGAGAACGCGCCGGTCGGTCTGCTCATCAGCGACGGCGAATCGATCGCGCCGTTTCGCAAGGCGCGTTTGCTCAGCGGCGTATTGGTTATCACGAAAGCGCGCGTGGAACTGGTTCGATCGGCCGAGTATTCGTCGCGCAAAAACGTGATTGCTGCCCTCCAGTGCGGCCCGTTTCTTGTCGACGCCGGAAAACCCATCGCCGGACTTAACGCCACGCGATCGGCGCGGCGCACCTTTGTTCTCACGAACGGATCGGACCGCGTCGCCATCGGTCTTTGTTCGGCCGTGACCCTGGCCGAACTGGGCGAAATCCTGGCGACGCCGGAGTTGAAAGTACAGCGCGCAATGAACCTGGACGGCGGATCGTCGAGCGCCTTCTGGTTCAACGGCCAACGCGGCGTCGTTTCGATTCCCGAACAAAAAACCGTGCGCAATTTTTTGGTGATTGTCCCGAAATAGATAACGGACGGTCATCCCAAGGCGGCGAAGCGCGCCCGAGGGACCTCGCAACTGCAATCCTGGCTACCGCCGAGTTCAAAGCGCGCAATGACGGCGTGGACGTCTTGTGTCGCGGAAGCGGTTGAGCCTTGCGAGGTCCCTCGCCGTCTACGCGGCTCGGGATGACCGGCGTTTCCATAATCACCACGCTTGACGCGTGTTGGCCGAGCGTCCAAAACTCGCCATTTCCGATGCGAACATTCGGCGGCTTTCGATCCAAGGGTGAAATCCTTTACGGCGAAGTGCGTGGGACCGACGTCCATGTGCTGGCGAAGCCGTTCTGGATCGACCTCGATTTCACGGGGAGCGTAGTTCCGCTTGCCGAGTTGCAGATCGAAGTCCCGGTCGCGCCAGGCAAACTCATCGCCGTCGGGCTGAACTACGCCGATCACATCGCGGAGATGAAGCGCACGCCGCTAGGCACGCCGTTGATCTGGTTCAAGGCCCCGACATCGCTCCTGCCGCATGAAGGCACGATTGAGATCGCGTTCCCCGAACACAAAACCGATTTTGAAGTCGAACTCGGAATCGTGATCGGCGCGCGCACCAAGAACGTGAGTGTCGGCCGCGCGCTCGATCATGTTTTCGGCTACACGATCGGCGAGGACATCAGCGACCGCGATCTGCAAACCTCGGAGAAACAATTCGCGCGCGCGAAATCGTTCGACACTTATTCGCCGGTCGGCCCGTTCGTCTATTCCGGCGTCGACGTCAGCGACCTCGAGATCACGCTTCGGCAAAATGGCGAAGTGAAACAGCGGGCCCGCACCAGCCAGATGATTTATCCGGTGGCGGAGATCGTTTCGTTCGCCAGCCAGTCGCTCACCCTCCTCCCAGGCGATCTAATTCTGAGCGGGACGCCTTCGGGCGTTGGCCCGATTAAAGAAGGCGACGAACTGGAAGCGCGAATCGGCGATTGGCCTCCGCTCCGGAATCGGGTAGCGCTTGCCGGGCGGAAAGAAAAATAATGCTTCCCTCACGCAATTTACTGACCCTAAGCTACATCCCACGGAGGATGATGATGCGAACTACTTTTGTGGCTCCTCCGAAACGTCGAAACGACATCCAGGAAAGTTTTGCTCGACTCGCGCTTGATTCCTTTATGAGGATACCCAACTCACCGGAATTCGTGGTCGGGACAATTCGCTAATCAACCCTATGAAAACACTGCTAATCGCCAGCCTCTGCTCTGTCACTCTCGCGCTGACTTCGTTCGGCCAGCCACCTCCGGCAACCTCTCCGGCCAAACCGCCGGGCGCGCCGCCAACCACGGCCACCAGTCCGGCCACGGCGCCCGTCACATCACCGGCGACAGCGCCTGTCATGTCGCCCGCGGCTCCCGCCGTTCCGGGCGCAACGATGACGCCGAACCCGATGACGAGCGCATCCGTTCCCGGAATGTCGCCTGCCACGACCACGACCGCGCCGACTGTCGGCACGTCGCCGTCACCCAGCGGATCGCCGACTGCCTCCGCCACGCCGGAGAGCGAGTTCGACAAGAATTTCTTTATTCACAATTTCAAGGCCGGCGGCCCGATCATGTATCCGATCCTGGTCGTTTCGATTGTCGCTCTGGCCGTGGTGCTCGAACGCATCTTCTGGTGGCTCGGCCGCTGGATGCGCCGCGACCCGAAACGGATCGAGAAAGTTTTCACCGCCATCGAAGTGGGCGACGTCGCCGAAGCCTCGCGGCTCTCGCGTGATTCGCGCGATCCAGTCCTGCGGATGATGTGGAACGGGTTGAACCACCAGCACGCCTCGCTTCAGGGCGCGTTGCAGGTGGCCGCCGGTATCGAGATCAAACGCGCCGGCCGTTTCCTCGTCGTCATGGACACGCTGGTCACGCTCGCGCCGTTGCTCGGTCTGCTCGGAACGATCGTCGGTCTGATGAAGGCATTCGGTTCTCTCGGTAACGAAGAACTCGCGGTCGTGACCGTGACGGGCGGTATCGCGGAAGCGCTTATCGCCACGGCGTGCGGTCTCGGCATCGCGATTTTCTCGCTGATTCCGTTTAACTTTTTCACGTCGCGTGTGTCTAACTTAGAGTTCGAATTGCAGACGGCTGCGACGAACCTTGAGGTTATGCTGGAAGCGCACAACAAGACGGTCCACAGCTCGGTAGAGGTTCCCGGCACAACGCCCACCTCCTCCACCCGCTCCTCGATCTAGCACGTAATATGACGGTCACTTCGCCCATCCCGAAGCACCACGCGAGGATCGAGATCATCCCCTTGATCGACATCATGTTCTTTCTCCTCGCGAGCTTCATGATGGTGAGCCTCAGCCAGGTCACCCTCAAGGGCATGAAAGTGAACCTGCCCACCGGCGCCTCCGGCCAGGTCCAAAACAAGAAAGACTACATCAGTCTCTCGGTCGACAAGGACGGCTACTACTACTTCGACAAGCAGAAGATCGCCCTCGAAGAAATCCTGCCGAAACTGCAGCAGGTCTATAAAACCAATCCCGAGGCGAAGATCTTCATTCGGGGCGACGCCGAAGCCGTCCACGGAAACGTGACCCGGATGCTGGATCAAATCCGGTCGTCCGGATTCATGAAACTTTCCTTTGAAATCAAGAGCAGGGCCGGCGCCGGTGTCGGTCCAGGCAGGTAACCAACCATGACAGGACCACTCCTTTATCGCCCCGCCCCCAGATGGCAGGTGATATCGGCTTTCGCCGGGGCGATCGCCCTGCACCTGGCGGCTGTCGGGATCGCCGCGATTCGCCCGACGGAAAAAGTGATGGATCTCTCCGACATTCCGGAAGCGACCGTCGAGATGTCCCTCGAAACAACGCAGGAGCCGCCGCAGCCCACGCCGCCGCCGGAAGAAGAACCGCCGCCGCCCCCGCCACCGGAAGCAATCCCCGAGCAGCAGCCGGAGTTTGTCGAAGAAAAACCGACGCCGCCACCGAAGCGGACCCCGAGCAACGCTCCCGTCCAGCCTCTCGCCAAGCCCAAGCCGGCTAACGTCGGCCCGATGTCGATGTCGTCAGCGAAAGCGGTCGCAGTGAGCGCTCCGCGTCCGGAATATCCTTACGAAGCGCGACGCTCAAAGATCACGGGCAGCGGCGTCTGTGTGATGACGGTCGATCCCTCGAGCGGGTCCGTGACCAACGCGGAGATGGCCCAAAGCACCGGCAGTCCGGTCCTGGATAACGCCGCCACGAGCGCGTTTCGAAGATGGCGGTTCAAGCCCGGCACCGTTTCAAGGGTGCGAACGCCGATCACGTTCACGATGAGCGGAGCACAATACTAGGGAGGACTGTCTATGAAAATGCGATCGCCCATCCCGAAAAAGCACGCCCGGATCGAGATCATCCCGCTGATCGACATCATGTTTTTTCTTCTGGCGAGTTTCATGATGGTGAGCCTGAGCCAGACCCACATGAAGGGTATTCCGGTCAATCTCCCGAGCCGGAATACACCGCCACCACCGCCGGACCAGCCAAAGGATTACGTCGCTATCCGGGTGACCGAAGGCAATCTCATCTATTTCGATAACGTCCCCGTCCTGGGCGACGACGTTCTGAACCGGCTTTATCAGCTCCATGAACAGAAGAAGGACATCAAAGTCTCCCTCAGCGCCGAACCACTCGCCACTCATGGCGACGTGATCACTCTGCTCGATAAGATCCGTTTGGCCGGCATCACGAAGATCGGTTACCAGATCAAGACCGCGGCCGCTCAAGGCGCACCCGGCACGGTGGCGCCGCCCGGACCGGCTGCTCCCCCGCCGCCGCCGAAGTAAAGTTCGTTCAGCGCATCAGCGCCGCCCGAAGCTCGCGAATCGCCCGCGCGCGATGGCTGATTCTGTTTTTCTCCGGGGCTGGGAGTTCGCCAAAAGTTTGGCTTGAGCCATCGGGCTGGAACACAGGATCGTAACCGAAACCACCCTCGCCGCGCGGCGCCGAAACGATGGCGCCTTCGATCACGCCTTCGCAGGTTTCGAGCAATTCGCCTGCGCGAGCGAGCGCCAGGACGCAACGAAAACGGGCAGAGTAGCGGCGCTCATTCGGAAACCGGCCCAGCTCATCCAGCAATCGTGCAACGTTATCCCGATCGCGTGTGCCCGGCCCGGCGTAACGCGCTGAAAAAATTCCCGGCGCGCCGCCGAGCACGTCGACCTCGAGACCGGAATCATCTCCGACGACCGGACCGGGAAAACGTTTCGAGATCGCCACCGCTTTGAGGATCGCGTTCTCAGCGAACGTCTGGCCGGTTTCTTCGATCGCCGGCGCCTCAGGTTCTCCCGCCAAATCGCGCACCACAAAATCCGGCCCAAGGATTTCGGAAAACTCGCGGGTCTTGTGCGCATTGCGCGTGGCGAGGAGAAGGCGTTGCACGTAGTAAATGGTTGACTTGAATTGTCATCCTGAGCGAAGCGAAGGATCTCTGTCCATTTCCGTGCGCGCTAGCCGCCGAAATAGTGACAGATCCTTCGACTCCACTTCGCATTCACCCAAAACCAATCCTGTTAATCCTGTAAATCCTGTCTATCTCCTTTCCGCATGAACGAGCGCCGCAAACCTTATCCATTCGATCGCCTCGAGCCGAAGTGGCAAACGATCTGGGACGAGACCCGCGCCTTTCACGCGCCCAATCCCCGCGAAGAGAGTTTCGATCCGAGCAAACCGAAGTTCTATGTGCTCGACATGTTCCCTTACCCGAGCGGCGCCGGTCTCCACGTCGGCCATCCGGAGGGTTACACCGCCACCGATATTGTCGCGCGCTACAAACGGCTGAGAGGATTCAACGTGCTTCATCCGATGGGGTGGGACGCGTTCGGGCTGCCGGCTGAGCAATACGCCATTAAGACCGGCCAGCATCCCGAGATCACGACGCGCGACAACATTGCGAAGTTCAAGACCCAGCTGAAGCGGATCGGTTTTTCCTACGATTGGGAGCGCGAGATCAACACGACCGATCCGGCTTATTACAAATGGACGCAGTGGATTTTCCTCCAAATCTACAATTCCTGGTTCAATCCCGAGACGAAAAGAGCCGAGCCGATTTCGTCCTATCGCGGTGACGATCCCGATAACATCCGGCTCGCCTATGTCGCGGAAGTGGCCGTGAACTGGTGCCCCGAGCTGGGAACCGTTCTGGCCAACGAAGAAGTCATCGACGGCAAAAGCGAGGTGGGTGGTTTCCCCGTCGTGCGCCGACCGATGCGCCAGTGGATGCTGCGCATCACGGCGTTTGCCGATCGCCTCCTGGATGGACTCGACGACCTCGATTGGCCCCTCTCACTCAAAGCTCTGCAACGAAACTGGATCGGCCGGAGCGAAGGCGCCGAGATCGAATTTCAGATCGACGGGACCAGCGACAGCATCCGCGTCTTCACGACGCGCCACGACACGATCTACGGCGCGAATTACATGGTGCTGGCTCCGGAGCATCCGCTCGTCGATCGGCTGGCGACCGAAGATCGGCGCGCCGAGGTGGCGAAGTATCGCGAACAAGTCGCGGCGAAATCCGATCTCGAACGGACCGATCTCGCGAAGGATAAAACCGGCGTTTTTATTGGGGCCTGCGCGATCAACCCGGTGAACCAGGAGAAAATTCCCATCTGGATCGCGGATTACGTGCTGATGGGCTATGGCACCGGCGCGGTTATGGGCGTTCCGGGCCATGACGAGCGCGATCTCGAATTCGCGCGGAAGTTCAACCTGACGGTTCTGCCGGTGGTCCAGGCGCCGGGGAAACCGCCCGAGGAATCAATCGGGTTTCTCGAGGACGGCGTTGCGATCAATTCGCCAATCATAAATGGCCTGGCAACGCCCGAGGCGAAGAAGAAAATCCTGGCCTGGCTGGAGGAGCACGGCGTTGGCCGCGCCGACGTCCGCTACAAACTGCGGGATTGGCTCTTCTCCCGGCAACGCTACTGGGGGGAACCGTTCCCAATCGTGTGGGAAGACGGGAAGCATTCAGCATTAAAGGAAACGGAGCTGCCGTTGGAACCGCCGCCGCTCGAAGATTTCAAGCCGACCGGTACCGGCGAACCGCCGCTCGCGAAAGCGAAAGACTGGATTCGTTATTCCGACACCGCGACGCGCGAAACCAACACGATGCCGCAATGGGCGGGGTCGTGCTGGTACTATCTGCGGTTCTGCGATCCGGGGAACGACAAGCGATTCGTCGGGGAAGAACCAGAGCGATACTGGATGGGAGCGGATAATGACGAAGCACGAATGACGAATGACGAAGGAATGACGAAGCACGAAGCGGTTGCTGGTTCGTCATTCGTCATTCGCCATTCGTCATTGCGTGCGAACCCAGGAGGCGTCGACTTGTATATCGGCGGCGTCGAGCACGCCGTCCTTCATCTCTTGTACGCGCGGTTCTGGCACAAGGTTTTGTTCGATCTCGGCTATCTCTCGAAACCGGAGCCATTCCAGCGGCTGGTGAACCAGGGAATGATCCTCGGCGAAGACAACCGCAAAATGTCGAAGCGCTGGGGCAACGTCATCGATCCCCTCGACGTCATCGAAATTTACGGCGCCGACGCGTTCCGTTGTTACGAGATGTTCATGGGCCCGCTCGAACAGATGAAGCCCTGGAGCATGAAAGGCGTGGAAGGTGTCTCGCGATTCCTGGCCCGCGTCTGGCGCCTGATGATGACCGAAAACCAGGCAGGCGAATGGGAGTTATCGACCGCGCTGCAGGACGCCGAGCCGACGAAAGCGCAGCAGAAAATCACCCACGCCACGATCAAGAAAGTGACCGACGACATCGAGGCGCTGGCATTTAACACCGCCATCTCCCAGATGATGATTTTCGTGAACGCGTTCACGAACTCCGAAGTCGTTCCGGTTTCGGCGATGCGCACGTTTCTCGTTCTCCTGAATCCGTTCGCGCCGCACATCACGTCGGAACTTTGGCAGCAGCTCAAGAGCCCGGGAGAAATCACCCAACAAAGCTGGCCGGCCTACGACGAGGCAGTGCTGGTGGAGGATGAAGTCGAGATCGTCCTGCAGGTCAACGGCAAGGTGCGCGACCGAATCACCATGCCGCTCGACTCGACCAGCGAACAGCTCGAGGCGGCGGCGCGCGCTAACGAAAAAGTGCGGAATGCCGTGGGCAGCCAGACGATTCGCAAGGTCGTCGTTGTTCCCAATAAACTTGTAAACATCGTCGCGGCCTAACTAGCCTGCGGGATGCTCAAGGAATTCAAGGAGTTCGCGATCAAAGGCAATGCCTTTGATCTTGCGGTCGGCGTGATCATTGGAGCGGCGTTCGGCGGGATCGTCAGCTCGCTGGTTAAAGACATCATCATGCCCCCGATCAGCGCTCTCACCGGCGGCCTCGATTTCTCGAACAAGTTCATCGTCTTGAAAGCGGGCAAGGACGGCGCCGATTCTTTTACGAACATCGCCGACGCCGTCAAAGCGGGCGCAGTCACCTGGAACTACGGCAATTTCATTTCGCTCGTCATCAATTTCCTGATCGTCGCTTTCGCGATTTTCATGCTGGTGCGCGCCTTCAATCGGATGAAGAGGCCGAAGCCGGGCGCACCGGCGGTCGCGAAAGACTGTCCGGCCTGCACCATGTCGATCCCGATCAAGGCCACCCGCTGCCCGCATTGCACGTCGGACTTGTCCGGGATGGCGCGGGCTTAAGCGGCTGCTTCTTTTTCCGGCAAAGGAAAGACCCGCGAGGCGGTGCAGAGCCAGACCCGGCTTGATTCATCCGGCGTCCAGCGGGTGCCGGCGGCCCAGGGGGAAAACGCGGGCATGATCCAGCAAGTCGATTGCTGGACGAACGCCGGGCATTTCAAGCGCAAGCCAGCGCCATCAGTAATGACCGCCGCAGGGTGATGATGGCCTATGATCTGGATCCGGCCGGGCACGTCCGCGGCGCAATGCCCGTGATGAAAATGGAACCGATCCGTTTGAACCGATTCCACCATCTCGATGTGACCGCGTAATTGGCGATCGTGGTTCCCCGCGACAACAGCGACCTCGCAACGAGCCGCAAATTCGCGGAGGAGTTGAGCGGCTTCGCGCGCCGCTGTCTTGTCGTGGACCAGGTCACCGATGACGATCAGGCGGCGCGGTTCGTATTCGTCCACGAGATCGGTGAGCCGCTGCGAAATCGTGGCCATTCCCCATAACGGCACGAGCGCACCAGCGGCGCGCTGGCTCAGTTCGTAGCCAAAATGAAGATCGGCCACCGCCAGCCAGCGCTCTGTTTGATGGAAAAGGGCCAGCCGGCCATCGAGAATAATTTCGGCGGCGACGAGCGCCTGGTTCGAGCGTAACGGAGCCATCGGCAAACAATCGGCCGGAAATTATCGCTTGCCTCGGTCCGCATCAATGGCTATTGAGCGGGCTTTCGTCTCCGAAAATGAAGACCCTGCACAAAGTCATCGCCCTCGGGCTCTTAGCGTGCGCCGCGGCCAGTTGTGAGTCGCCTTCGCAATCCACCCAAGGCCCGCAAATGCGTCCGGCCACCATCACCGGCGCGCGGCGAATCGCGAACGTCCGCACGACCGCTTACACCCACAGCGAGAAGGGCGGACGCCGCAATGCCGTCGGCGTTCGGCTCTCCGGCTCGAATGTCATGAGCGCGGCTTCGGACTGGTCGCGCTTCCCGCTCGGGACCCGGTTCCAGATCGTCGGCACCGCCGATCGTTACGTGATCGACGATTACGGCGGCGCGCTGATCGGAACGAACACGATCGATCTTTATAAAACCAGTCGCTCTGCCATGCGGCAATGGGGCGTGCGACACGTCGACATCGACGTGATCGAATGGGGCTCGAAGGAGCAGAGCCTCAAGGTCCTCAACCCGCGCCGAAAGAATCGGCTCATCCGCCGGATGATCGCGGGGCTGGAACAAAAAACCTGAGACGTTGTAGCGTGCGCTGTCTCAACGCCTCCATCACGGCTCGGTCGGCGAAGCGGACCGCCCAACTTCTGCTTTGACAGGGCGCGGCAGCGCGCGACACCTTGCGCGATGAAGATTCTGGTCGTCGGCGGAGCCGGCTACATCGGCAGTGTTTGCGCGGAGCTTCTTCTCGATGAAGGCCACGCGGTTGCCGTGTTCGACAATCTCATCGAAGGACATCGCACCGCCGTCGATTCGCGCGCCGAATTTATCGAGGGCGATCTCGGCACACCCGAGCACATCCGGTCCGCCCTGAAAACATTCCAGCCCGATGCAGTCATGCATTTTGCGGCCAGTGCCCTGGTGGGCGAATCGATGGAGAACCCGTCGAAATATTTTCGCAATAACGTCGCCAATGGGTTGAACCTGCTCGACGCGATGGTCGAGACCGGCGCCCGGCAACTCGTCTTCTCCTCCACCTGCGCCATCTTCGGCCCACCCGAACGGGTGCCGATCGACGAAACCCTGCCGACGAACCCGATCAATCCCTACGGCGAATCGAAACTCGCCTTCGAAAAAATCCTGCACTGGTACAACGTCGTCCACGGTTTGTCCCCGGTTTGCCTTCGCTATTTCAACGCCGCGGGCGCTTCGGAAAAGTTCGGCGAAGATCATCGGACCGAAACCCATCTGATCCCAAATATCCTGAAGGTCGCTCTCGGGCAAAAGCCGCACCTGGAAATTTACGGCGACGATTACGAAACGCCGGATGGCACCTGCATCCGTGATTACATCCATATTCTGGACCTGGCTCGTGCTCACATTCTCGCGGCCGAGTCGGGCGAAACCGCCTCTTTCAATCTTGGGACCGGTGGCGGCTCGAGTGTGCGCGAGGTGGTTGAGGCTGCCCGAAAAATCACCGGCCACGCGATACCGGTTGTGGAGAAGCCGCGGCGCCCCGGAGATCCGCCTCGTCTGATTGCCGACTCGAAAAAAGCGAAGTCCGCGCTGGGATGGCAGCCTGAATTCCAGGACCTCGATACGATCATCGAGAGTGCCTGGAAATGGCACCAAAAGTTTCCGAACGGCTACGCGGATTAACGGTTCCCCCGCCTCTCCTGTCTTACTCTTACTCTTACTCTTACTCTTACTCTTGCTCGTGCTCGTGCTCGTGCTCCTGCTCCCGCTTTTCCCTGCAGGATCAAGAGCAAGAGAAAGAAAAAGAGTAAGAGTAAAAAGAAACGCCCGCGGAAACACGTTCCGCGGGCGCTCCTGAATCTTAGTTCGACTTAAAACCGCGCCTTAGGGCTTGGTCGTAGTCGTGGTGGTGGTCGTCTCTTTTTCGTAATACGCCACCGGCTTCTGCAGCGTGATCTTCCGAACGATCATCCGGTCACCTTCCTTCACGTAGGTGTATTTCACCGGCATGTCCGAACGGAGGTACTTCCAGTCGACGGTCGCACCTTCGGAATCCACCAGGACGGTTTCCTTGGGGCTGTAATAATAGCGGACCGGCTCGGTGCTGGCGGTCGTGCGAACGCTGAGATACTCGGCTCCCGGCGTGTAGGTGGTGAGCGTTCCCGTGCCATCGAGCGTGCTGGTCGACGTGGTAGTTGTCGAGGAGCTCGTCGTCACGGCCGGGTTCGTTGTGGTTGTCGTCGTCGCCGACGTTTGCGCGAAAGCTGTGGTGAGCGCAATTGCGCTGACGGCTCCGGCTGCCAATAATGTGGTCAATCTGTTTCGTTTCATGTTTGTCCTTTGCTTTGGTTAAACGGATGCTCTCCGTCGTGCATTTATCCGACTGCCCGAAGCTGGAGTTTATTCAACCGCACCCTCTTTTCGTAACTGGAGAAGAGCGCGGCTGCCTCGCCTGACCACTCAATGCAACCCCTTCCCGGCTTTCGCGATTTCCTGCCCCAGGATTGGGCCCGCCAGAATTACATCTTCGGAAAATGGTGGGAAGTCGCGCGCCGCTACGGCTTCGTGCAGTGGGAAGGTCCCGTCCTCGAGCCGACCGAGCTCTACACAAAAAAAAGCGGACCGGAGATCGTCGGCCAGCTTTTCAACTTCATCGATAAAGGAGAACGCGAAGTCGCGCTCCGGCCGGAGCTTACGCCGTCGCTCGCGCGCGTCGTGGCCGCGCACGACCGCGAATTCAAAAAGCCGCTGAAGTGGTTTTCGATCCCGCACTGTTTTCGCTATGAAAAACAACAGCGCGGCCGGCTCCGCGAACACTACCAGTTCAACGCCGACATTATCGGCGAAGCATCCCTCGACGCGGACATTGAATTGATCGCGCTTTGCGTCGATCTCCTGCGTGGTTTCGGTTTTGGAGCGAACGACGTTGTGGTTCGGATCAGCGACCGCGAATTCTGGATCGATTTTCTGCGCGCCCAAAACGTGCCCGAAGAGAAATGGCAGGAGACACTTCAGGTCATCGATAAAAGCGAGCGCGAATCCCGGGAAAAAACGGCGGCGAAACTTGGCGATCTCGCCGAATCCGTTTTCAAGGTTCTCGATGGCGAAGGGACCAGCGAGAAACTGGACCGCGTCCTCGATGCGATGCGAGCGCGCGGCCTCGCCGACTTCGTCAAAGTCGATCTCGGGATCGTTCGCGGGCTCGCCTACTATACCGGTATCGTTTTCGAAGCGTTCGATCGCGCCGGCAAATTGCGGGCGCTCGCCGGCGGCGGCCGCTACGACAATCTGATTCGGCACCTGAGCGATGGCGCGGCGGACCATCCCGCGATTGGTTTTGCCATGGGCGACGTAGTGATCGCGGAACTCATCAACGAAATCCCCGCGGCGAAAGAACAAATGGAGGTTGCCGTCGTCGCGCAGCGCGAGCTCGACATCTACGTTGTGATCGCAAAGGAAGAGCGCCGCGCTGATGCCCTGGCTCAGATTCAATCTCTCCGGGATGCCGGTTATCGCGTCGACTACCCGCTCGGGGCCGCCAAGGTCGGCAAACAATTCCAAACCGCCGAACAACTCGACGCGCGCCTCGCGATCCTGTTCGGCGACGAATGGCCGCAGGTCGCCGTGAAAAATCTGGCGACCAAAGGGCAAAAATTAGTCGACCACGAATCCCTGCTCGACCACGTGGCTTCGATGTTGCGCGGCACCGAAAACGCCGGGTAGCGCACGCGTCTCGCGTGTGGGCGACCGCGTCTCGCGATCGCGAACTTTTTTGAGATCGCGACCCTTTTAACAACACGCCTCAAGAAAGCCTGTTTTGACGAGACGCCAAAACCAACACGCGAGACGCGTGCGCTCCCCAGAGCGACGGAAACGCTTGCGCGCCTACCGGGTTCGCTCAGAGTGACCTTCGATGTACCGGACCCACCATTGCGCTCAGCTTCGGAAAAGCGATATCGGCGCGATCGCCACGCTCGCTGGCTGGGTCCATGTGCGACGCGATCTCGGCGGCGTGGTTTTCGTTGATCTGCGCGATCGCGAGGGGCTGACGCAGGTCGTCTTTCGCCCGGAAGAGAACGCCGAGCTCGCGAAGCAGGCGCACCAACTCGGATACGAAGATGTCATCCAGGTCGAAGGCAAAGTCTCGGCCCGCGCTGCGGGCATGGCGAATCCGCGAATGCCGACCGGCGATATCGAGCTCGTCCCCGATAAGCTCGTCGTCCTGAACCGCGCCGACGTTCTTCCGTTCCCCGTCGCCGACGGCGAGCCCGCCAACGAAGATTTGCGCCTCAGCTATCGCTACCTCGATCTGCGCCGGCCCCAAATGTCGCGGAACCTCCGGCTCCGGCATCGGGTCACGAAAGCGGCCCGCGATTTTCTCGACGCGAATGGCTTCGTCGAAATCGAAACTCCGATCCTTTCCAAGAGCACGCCGGAAGGGGCCCGTGATTTCCTCGTTCCCAGCCGGGTTACGAAAGGGAAATTCTACGCTCTCCCGCAGGCGCCGCAGCAATACAAACAGCTCCTCATGGTGGGCGGCATCGAAAAATATTTTCAGATCGCGAGATGTTTTCGGGACGAAGACCTGCGCTCCGATCGGCAGCCGGAGTTTACCCAGATCGATATCGAAGCGTCGTTCGTGGAGCCGGACGATATCTTCTCCCTGGTCGAAGGATTGCTCGCCGACCTGTTGCGGGCGGGTCGCGGCGTCGAAATCGCCACCCCATTTCCGCGCATGACTTACGCGCAGGCGATGGACGAATTTGGGAGCGACAAGCCCGACCGGCGCTTCGCCATGCGCCTGGCCGATCTCGCTGAAGTTTTCCGCGACAGCTCTTTCAAAATGTTCCGCGGCGCGCTCGATGGCGGCGGCGTTGTGAAAGCAATCAACGCAAAAGGGTTCGCCTCCCTAACGACTGGTCAAAGCGACGATCTGACCGAGATGGCGAAACATTACGGCGCCAAAGGCCTCGCCATGATCAAGGTCGAGAACGGCGAATGGAAATCGCCCCTGGTGAAATTTTTCTCCGAAGCCGAGAAACAGGCTCTGCGTTCCAAGCTGCTGGTGGAAGAAGGCGACCTGATTCTTTTCGTTGCCGACAAACGGGAGATCGCCTGCGAAGCGCTCGGCCGAATTCGCCTGCGGATCGCCGAGATGCAAGAATTGACCGCCAATCCCGAGCAGCTCGACTTCCTCTGGGTCACCGATTTTCCCCTGCTGGCGTTCGACGCCGCGGAAAAGAAATGGAACGCCGTCCATCATCCCTTCACCCGCCCGAAAACGGAGGACATTGCCAAGCTCGAAGCCGGAGACTTCGCCAACGTCCGCGCCGAAGCGTACGACGTGGTCCTCAACGGCGTGGAACTCGGAGGCGGCAGCATCCGGATCCACGAGCGCGACCTGCAGGCGAAAGTGTTCGCAGCGCTGGGCGTGAGTGAGGAAGCGCAGGAATCGCTCTTCGGCCACATCCTCCGCGCTTTTCGTCTTGGCGCTCCGCCCCACGGCGGCATCGCCTTCGGCCTCGACCGCATCATCATGCTGATCGCCGGCGAAGAAAGCATCCGGGAGGTGATCGCGTTTCCAAAAACCAATCGCGCTCTCGACCTGATGTCGCAGTCGCCGAGCGAGGTCGACGAGCGGCAATTGCGCGAACTCGGAATCAAGCTGGCGAGCGAGGAGAAAAGCCCCGGGAATTAAATCGCGGATGCGGGCGGCACGTGCGGGCGGCTCTTGAAAAGAATGGCGATGAAAAATGTGACGATCGTGCCGAAGAAGATCCACCAGGGGAATTCCATGACGGGTAGCCAGTCCGGTTGCTGGTAGAATTTCGTGTGGAAGATATCGGCCACCTTGTTCGGCAGGCCGCTCAAGACCGCGACGACGATGAAGCCGGCGATCATCGCCAGCACGTTACCGCGATCGTTTCCCCGATTACGGGTTAGCATTCCGGCGAAAAACACTCCAAGAAGCGATCCGTAGGTGTAACCAAAAATGCTGAGCACGATCGGGATGATCCGGACGTTGGGATAGACGATCACCAGATACGCGGTCGCCGATGCGACGATGATCATGAGGATCGAGAACCAGACCGTCGCCCAGCGGACGGCGCGCAAGCTTTGCTGGTCGTTCGCACCGGGATTGATGTAAGGCTCGTACCAATCGCGCGTGAAGCTGGTGGCGAGCGCGTTCAGCGCAGTGCTCAGCGAACCCATGGCCGTCGCGAAAATTCCCGCCAAAAGCAATCCGCGCAGGCCAACCGGCATTTCGTAGAGAATGAAGTGACAGAACGTTTCATTCGGGCTCTTCGGCAACGTCGGGTCGGGATGGGCCTGGTAATAAACCCACAAGAGCAATCCGATGCTCACGAAAGTGAATGCGATCGGAATATCGGCCAGGCCAGACAGGATCAATGACCGGCGGCTCCGGCGAACATCTTTCGCGGTCAACATTCGCTGCACCATGTCCTGGTCGGTTCCATGCGTTCCCATGGTGATGAAGACGGAGCCGATCAGGCCGGCAAAGATCGTGTATTCGGTTTCGAACATCGTTTTCCATCTATCCCAGCCGCTCTTCGCTGGATCGAGGCCAGTCGCGATGAGATCGGAGACATGGAAATCGCCCCGCCGTTGGACGATTTCGGCCCAGCCGCCGGGAATGGCGAAATAAAGAAGCGCGAGCGCGGCGACGGCGCTCCCCATCATGATCGAAGCCTGGATCACATCGGTCCAGATGACGGCTTTGATTCCGCCGAGCGTCGTGTAGACCGCCGTCAGAATGACGATGGCAACGGTCGCGCCGATGTAGATCCAGAGCGTTTGGGTTTCATTCGGCCGCGCACCGCTAATCATCTCGTAGGCGAGCGCCAGGGCGATGGCCGCGACGTACAAACGAGTCCCCGAAGCCAGCAGGCGCGTGATCATGAAGACGGCGGACGCCGCGTTCTTGCTGCCGACGCCGAACCGCGCCGTCAGGTACTCGTAGATCGAGAAGACCTTGTAGTCGTAGTACGGCTTGATGAAAATGTAGCTGACGAGAACCCGGCCGATGATCGTGCCGAACGCGAGCTGCAAATAGGTATAGTCGCGATGACTGAACCCTTCGCCCGGGGTTCCAAAGAAAGTCCCGGCGCTCGTCTCGGCGGCGATCAGCGAAGCGAACACCGCCCACCACGGAATGCGCCGGCCGCCGAGGGCAAAGTCCTCGAGGTTGTCCTCCTTCCGGCCCATGCGGAGGCCGATGAAAATGATGACAACGAAGTAGAGAAGGAGAACGCCGATATCGATGGCGAGGCGGCTGTCCATGGAGACTTATCAAATGACGAATGACGAATGTCGAATGACGAAGGAGAATCAGCGATGAGATTGCGCCGGATCGTCGCTCCGGAGTTCGACCTGGAGAAGACGTTGAACTGCGGGCAGGTCTTTCATTGGGAGAAGTGCGGCGATGGTTTCGCCGGCGCGATCGGAGACGAAGCGGCCTACGTGGAGCAGGAGGGCGATCAGCTGCGGTTTGCCGGCGTGAGCTCGAAGGTGATCGCGAACTATTTCTCGCTCGATCACCCGTTGGCGAACATTTGCGCTTCGTTTCCCCGCGACCCGGCGATGACCGCAGCGCGGGATTTCTGTCGCGGCCTCCGCATCATCCGCCAGCCGCGGTGGGAATGTCTGGCGACATTTATTTGTTCGTCGATGAAACAGGTCGCCCACATCCGCCAGATGTCACTCGCGCTCCGGAAACGTTTCGGGACAGAGAAAATGATAGACGTGGCTCGCGTATACGATTTCCCGAGCGCGGAACGATTGGCGCGGAGCAGTGAACGCGCGTTGCGGGAATGCGCCCTGGGATACAGGGCCGGGAACTTGTTGGCGACCGCTCGTCGGGTGGCGAACGGCGAAGCGGACCTCGAGGGATGGAGCAAACTCCCTGATGAAGAATTACGGGAGCGGCTCTGTGAACTGCCGGGCGTGGGCGCGAAGGTGGCGAACTGCGTGATGCTCTTCGCCTACGAACGGCTGCGCGCCTTCCCGATCGATGTCTGGATCGAGCGCGTGCTTCGGCAGCAATACTTCCCGCGGAAACGAAAGGTCACGGCCCAGCAGCTTCGCGAATTTTGCGACCGCTATTTCGGCGACCAGGGTGGTTACGCCCAGCAATATCTGTTTCACCACGCCCGGGTCAGTCGCCGGGAGCGGTGAGGTTGTTCGCCCCGGCGATCTGCGATATGATTTGCGCGGTGAAGCAGCGTTGCGAGCGCTGCGCCTAAATGAGTCAAGACAAGAAACAAGGCCGTAAACTCGGGTTCGCGATCCTCATCTCGCTGATTCTTCACCTGGCGGTGGGGTTTTCCCTCGCGGCTTTCGGGAACGTTTCCGCGCCGCCCTTGCCGCCGGAAGACGCGCCCGCGGAATTGACCATGATGGATTTGTCGCCGGCGCCGGAGAAGGAAAAGAACCCGCAGTTCGTCGAGACCGAGAAATCGAAAGAGTCGGCCGAGAAACCAAAGGAGCAGACGTTCGAATCGAACGCGAACTCACTCGCCGCCAGCGAGCGCGCGCCAACCGGCGATCTGCCGCTGCCGAGCCAGGACGGGAAGGATTTGCCGGTGCGGGATTTGGAGACGCACGATTTCTCACTTCAAACCCAGGGCTCGACGCCGCAGCCGGAGCAGCCGACGCCGCCTCCCGAAAAATCGAAACCCACGCCGCCGCCGGTGGCCACTGCCATGGCCGAGCCCGAGCAGCTGGCGATGCTCACGTCCACTCCGCCTCCGCCAATAAAAGCGCCGGATGAAACCCAGCCTTCGCCAACTCCCGATCAGGCCGCATCCGTAGCGCCCGCGCCGCGGCCAAAACCGGAAACCCCATCGTCCAGCTACCAATCGCAGAAGCAGCAGACGCGCGTCGCGGGCAGTATCTCCAATCGCGGCCCATCGTCGGTCAATGCGGTCGGCACGCCGCTCGGGCGTTACCAGAAAATGTTGTACGACATGGTCGGCTCGCGCTGGTATCAGCACACCCACGAGCGCCAGGACCTGATCAGTATCGGCACGACGCGGCTCACGTTCACGATCGATCGCGGTGGAAGGGTCAGTAACCTGAAGGTGATAGAGAACACGGCCAACGAAGCGTTCGCCAATATCTGCCTGCAATCGGTCCAGGAATTAAAGCTCCCGCCGATTCCCGAGGACGTCGCGGGCACGCTGCCCTCGGAAGGTTTGCAGCAGGAGTTGACGTTTATCTTATACGCGAACTAATGATTGCGCGGTTCGGGTGCTTCAAATGACGGAGATCTTCCACACGATGATGAATTTTTTGGGCAAGGGCGGCATGTTCATGTGGCCGCTCCTGCTCTGCTCGATTGTGACCGTGGCCACGATCGTGATGGCGGCGCTGACTTTGCGCGACCGGAAGGTCCTGCCGCTCGTGATCGAGAGCGAGATCGAGCGCTTAACCCCGGGCGGAAGCGCGGACCGGCTGGTCCGGATTGTGAACGACGATGGCTCCTCGCTCGCGGCCGTCGTGCGAACGGCGTTGCAACATCTGCGCTGGCCGCGGGCTGAGAACATCGAATCGGTCCAAACCAGGGCGCGCCGGGAACTGGTCCGGCTCGAGCGCGGATTGATTGTGCTCGAAGTCGTGACTGGAATCGCGCCGTTGATTGGATTGATCGGGACCGTCTCGGGCCTGGTGCATGTTTTCTCCGGGCTGGGCCTGAGCACAGGCGCCTCGGATACGAAGGCGGTTGCGCTCGGAATTTCAGAGGCGCTCAACTGCACGATCTTCGGCCTGTCGATCGCCGTGCCCGCGCTGATTGGGTTCAGCTATTTCTCGAAGAAGATCGAAGTGATGTCGGTAGAGATGGAATCGCTGGTCTCCGACCTGATCGCGAAATGTTATTATGGACGCGTCCAGAGCGGCGATCCGACCTCTCCGCCGCGAGCCGTCTCGCCCAGCCCGGCGCGCGCGCCGATTGGATAACGCCGCCACTTTTCGCCGATGAAAATTGCAGTCCGGAAACGGCGCGCGCCCTCGATCATCATCGTTTCGCTCGTCGATATTCTCACGATCCTGCTGATCTTCTTCGTCGTCTCCACCACGTTCAAACGCGACCAACCCGAAGTGCAGATCAACCTGCCCGATTCGAAGACCTCGACGAAAGCCTCCTCCGAACTGGAGCACGTGGTGGTAAGCGTGAACGAGAACGACGAAGTGCGGCTCGACGGACAGGTCGTGCCCATCGACGAGCTGGAAGCGTCGGTTCGGAATCTGGCGGGAACGCGGCGGTCGACCCTGGCGTTGCAAGCCGACAAGAAGGCATCGTTCGGGACAATCGTAAAAGTGATGGACGCGCTGAAGCTGGCCGGCGTGAAAAATCTGCCGGCCTTCACCCGCGAAGGAAAATGAAGTTGCCCATCCGGAAATACGGCGACCCGATCCTGCGCACGAAAGGCAAACGGATTGCAAGGGTCGACGACAAGATCCGCGAGCTCGCTGAAAATATGCTCGAGACCATGCACGGCGCGAATGGCATCGGGCTCGCCGCGCAGCAGATCGGCCAGGCTGTTCAGATGACGGTGCTGGACGTGACCCAGGTGGAGGACCGGCCGAGCACGATGAAATTGGAAGGCGAAGAGGTCGCCGATTTGAGCGAGGTCATGCCGCTTGTCCTGCTGAATCCCGTGCTGAGTTTGGGAAAAGAAACCGATCTCGGAAGCGAAGGCTGCCTGAGTTTTCCGGAAATCACCGCCGACATCGAGCGAGCGACTACGGTGGAGGTGGAAGCGGAAACGCTCGACGGCGAGACGGTGCGGATCGAAGCGTCGGGATTGCTCGCCCGCGCCTTGCAGCACGAGATCGATCATCTGAACGGGATCCTGTTCATCGATCGAATGACCTCGGCCTCCAAGGCGATTCATTCGAGCCGGCTGAAACGGCTGCAGAAGGAAACCGCGCAGTTGTAGTGCCGCAGTTGTAGCGACGGCGCTCTGTCGCCGTATTAAGCGTTTTACGCCGACCGAGCGGCGTCGCTCCAACGAGCAGTGATCAAATCGCCTTGTAGCTGACGGTAATGCTGCGGAAGACGAGCTGATCGCGCTGGGCGGAGAAATAGAAGAGCTCGAGCATCGTTCCGCCGACGATCCACTGGTAACCGACGAGCGTCTGGACGACGTCGGAGTCGGTGTCGCGCGAACGGGAGACCAGTTTGCCGGTGCCGAACTTTGCATCGAAGTAGCGCCGGACTTCGCCCATCCGCTCGTTGTAACGTTCGATCGTCCAATCCGGATATTCGTACTGGAGCTCGACCTCGACCAGAACAGCGTCGCGGAAAATAAAAAGGGTGCGGCGCAGGCCCGGTTGGACCAGGCCTTCGACCGTCCAGATTTCGCGTTTTTCTTTTTTCTCGCGGCTGATGATTTTCGCCTTCGCGCCGGCCAGGACCTGTTCGAGTTTTGCCATCGAATCGTTCCACTTGAAGCCGAACGGTGGCGGGATGTCTTCGGCCGCCGGCGCCGGAACGGTAAGGGCGACGCTCAGAATCAGCGCGGCCCAGCAAGCCACGGCCCGCCGGTTTCTCACCGCCGTTTTTGCAGATCGACGGTCGCAAACCGTCGTTCCGTGAAGTCGCCAGATCGTCATTGCGCGGACGCAGCGAGGCTGAATCCGACGCAACGTTGCCGTTTACCTCGAACGGGTCAACTGGCGCGCTCGGCGGTGCCCTGGAGTACGCTTTCGTCAATCCGAGCACGATTTTTCGTCAAGAATTTTCTGGTTCGCGAACGAAAATAAAATTCAGATTTTTTCTTGTCGGTTCCGAACGCGGTTTCTAATCTCAAGCCCGCTGGCCGGGAGCAACGAGCGCTGGTGTCAATAACATGTGAACAGAATTGGAAGATCACAAAGAGCTAGAATGAGTATAACACCCGCCCAGGCGAAGGACGCCGCATCCAAAGAGATTTCCGCTGGCGCGCGCGCTTTTTTTTCCCAGTGCGCATCGCCCGCTTTTCCCTCGTATTTTCACGCCTTAACCCAATTCTCCCCAGAAACCTCGCCGCGCCGGTCCAGGAGAAACCACGCGACGAAAAAATCCCTCAGCTCGCAAATCGCGCTCGCATCGAGCGAATTGCGGGGTGTTTAACCCTGTTAACAAGTCGGCATGGACGAGAAGCATTCGCAGCTATGGCAGAAACTGTCGGCAGCCCTCAAGCCGCAGGTCAGCCCGGACACTTTCAAGCGCTGGTTTTCGGCGGTGAAACTGGTCCAGGCGACCGACGAGGTGTTTACTTTTCGCGTTCCGAACAACATCTATCAGTTTTGGATCGAGAGTAACCACATGGCGGCATTACAGGCGGCAATCGTGACCGCGTTCGGTTCCCCGCGCGATGTAAAGTTCACCACCTCCGCGGACGGCGCGGTAAAAAAAGAAGACGAAGAGTTGCCGGAGATTTCGCCGAAGGAACTCGTCCGCGAATCCGGGCGAGACGCCAAACAATCGAGCAACACGCTCGGCCTGAATCCACGGAACAATTTCGAATCGTTCGTGGTCGGGCCTAACAACGAGATCGCGCATGCGGCCAGCCTGGCGGTGGCGAAAACTCCGGCGCGCACTTACAACCCGCTCTTCATTTACGGCGGAGTGGGGCTCGGCAAAACCCACCTGATGCAGGCGATCGGTCAGTACGTCGGCCTGAACAAAAAAGGAGCGAAGGTGATGTATCTCTCGAGCGAGCTCTTCATCAACGAGTTCATCGACGCGATCCAGCACAACAACCTCGTCAAATTCCGGAAGCGCTATCGCCAGGCCGATTTGCTCCTGATCGACGATATCCAGTTCCTCGGCGGGAAGGAACGTTCGCAGGAAGAATTCTTTCACACCTTCAACACTTTGTTCGACGGACATAAACAGATCGTGCTCTCGAGCGATCGGCCGCCGTCGGAGATCGCCAATCTCGAGCACCGGCTTGTCTCACGTTTCGAATGGGGGCTCACCGCCGAACTTCAGCCGCCCGACGTGGAAACGCGGATGGCGATCCTGCGCAAGAAAGCGCACACCCTCCAGATCAAATTGCGCGACGAGATTTTCGATTTCCTCGCGAATCGGATTCGGACAAACGTGCGGCGGCTCGAGGGCGCGCTCATGCGGGTCGCGTCGTTCGCGTCGCTCAGCGGCAAGGAACTCACGAACGACGTCGTCGAGCATTTGCTCAAGGACATTCTCCAGGAAGAAGCGCGGCACTCGGTCACCATCGAGCAAATCCAGCGGCGCGTGGCCGAGCACTTCGATGTGCGTCTCGCCGATATGACGAGCAAACGCCGGCCGGCGAACATCGCGTTTCCGCGCCAGATCGCGATGTATCTCGCCCGCGAACTGACGAAGGCGTCGCTCAACGAAATCGGCGACGCCTTTGGCGGGCGCGACCACGGCACTGTTCTGCACGCCTGCAAACTCGTGAAGCGACGGATGCAGGAACAGGACAACATTCGGCAAACGATCTCGTTCATCGACAGCGCGCTCCAGCGGTAACGAGCCCGAGCCGCAGCGCCATTCCGAGATTGCGGTTGCCGAATAAAATCGTAAGCCTTACATCTTAGTTTCCGTTCCGACATGAAATTTAGCGCCACCAAAGAAAAGCTGCTTGAAGGCTTGCAACAGGTGCAAAACGTCGTCAGCACCCGCACTACCCTTCCGATTCTCTCCAACGTTCTGCTGCAGGCGAAAGGCAACGAAGTCCTCCTCACCACGACCGATCTCGACGTCGGCGTGCGCGGTGCATTCGAAGCCAGCGTGGAGAAAGAAGGCGCGACGACCCTGCCGGCACGGCGGCTCTTCACCATCATCCGCGAGCTGCCGTCGAGCGAAGTTTCGATCGAAGTCGACGGCAAGAACGCGGCGTCGATCCGGAGCGGGCAAAGCTTTTTCAAGATCCTGGGATTGCCCGAGGAAGAGTTCCCGCCTTTGCCGAAATTCGAGGGCGCCAAGGTCGTTACCATCCGGCAAAAGGATTTGCGCGACGGCCTGCGCAAGACCTCTTACGCGATCTCGACCGATGAAACGCGTTACGTTCTCAACGGCCTGCTTTTCAGCTTCAAGGAAAACAAACTGACGCTTGTCGCGACGGATGGCCGGCGTCTGGCCATGGTGGACATCGAGCTGGAATTTCCTCGAAGCCACGAGGCGGACATCATTGTGCCGACGAAAGCGGTGACGGAACTGGGCCGGCTCCTGACCGAGGAAGGCGAAGTAAAGGTGAGCGTGGGCAGCGGGCAGATCGCGTTCGAGCTCAACAACACCCTGCTCGTTTCGAAGTTGATCGAGGGAAATTATCCGAACTACAAGCAGGTCATCCCAACCGAAACGAAGGAGCGCGTGACACTGGAACGGGAGACGTTCCTCAATTCGCTCCGGCGGGTTTCGTTACTCGCCAGCGACAAGTCGAACTCGATCAAGCTCAACTTCACGAAGAACAACATCGACATTACCGCGAACACGCCCGAGGTCGGCGAAGCGAAGGAATCGCTCCCGGTCGCCTACAAAGGCCGCGATTTTTCCATCGCGTTCAATCCTGAGTTTTTCATGGCGCCGTTGCGCGCCCTCACCGAGGACGAGGTCTTCCTCGACCTGATCGACGAGATGAGCCCCGGCGTCCTCAAGATCCAGACGCCGTTCCTTTACGTCCTGATGCCGATGCGCATCAGCTCGTAGTCGGACCTTCTCTGCTGTAGCCGCTTCGCTGTGCGAAGCGCCAGAGTGATTGCGATCGCTAGCTCGACTCGATCGCCGCCCGCAGGGCGGCGGCTACAGTGTCGATTTCGAGAAGAGCCAAGTCACCCGCGGGCGCGCGCAGCACGGCGACATTCGCGTTCGCGGGCGCCCAGACCGCCGGATCGGTCTTTCCAAAAAGGAGAAGGCAGCGCGCGCCGGCCGCCGCGGCGATGTGCGAAATTCCGCTGTCGTGGCCGACGAACGTTTGTCCTTCGAGCAAGGCCGCGAGGTGCGGCAGCGGGAGATTTTCAGCAAACTGGACCTGCTTTCGTTCCAATGCCGCTTTCAAAGTTTGGAGTCGATCGCTGTCTGCTTCGCCTCCGACGATCAGGAGTCGATAGCCTTCCGACAGGAGAACGTTCGCAAGTTCGATCCAATTCTCGATCGGCCAGTTTTTCGTTTCGCTGCCGCTGCCGGGATGAAGGGCAATGACTTTTGGGGTATTGGCTGCACGCAGATGCCGGATCGCTTCGCGGTCGCCTGCGCTTGGGAAAATTCGCGCGGCGGGATCCACCAGCGACAGGCCGAGAGCTGCGAGCGGACGCGCCAACTGCCGGGCAGCGTGTTCGCTGTTGTCGAGCTTCGACGGTCCGGCAAAGAAGTGCGCTACGGTGCTGGCTCGAACATTCCTTTCGAAGGTGTTGTCCGGATCGTGGACGTAACTGAGAATGAGATCGAAGTTGGCAAAATACGGAGCGGCCTCAGAGCGCGGCTCGAGTTCCTTCGTAAAAAATCTGGCGAGCGACGCCGATTCAATCGAGGCAACGGCGTCCGCGTAGAAGCGATTCTCAGCGATGGCTGCGATATGTTTGTGGCCGAGGATCTCCAGGCGCGCGCCAGAAAAGCCGTCGCGCAATAGCTTGATCGCCGGAAGCGTCAGGACGAAATCTCCGATGGCGCCGCCGCGGATGACCAGGATGCGCTTCAGGTCAGTAACGCGTGGCGGCGCAGGCGAGAATGGCGGCGCCGTAAAGAAAAACGAGAGCGTGGGCGAGGCGCCACCGGCCGTTCGACCGCGCGCTCCAATTGATCTGGTCGCGCAGCAGGTATGGCATCGTCACCCAGATGAGGCCCGCGACGATCAGGATGTAGGCAAAGACAGTCACGAGCAGGCGGCTGGTTTCGTTTCGGAAAAAGGCGGCATCGAGCAGCGGTTCGGCCGCGAGCAGAAATAGAATGCCGAGAGCGCGCGCGGCAAGGAATTCATCGACGAAGCGCAGCACGAGAAGAAATCCGACTGGAAGCACGAAGAGAAGCGGCTTTCGGAACGAGGAAAACTCTCCCATTTCCATGGTGGCGAGCAGCCAGAAGCTCCAGAAGAACGCGATCGTAAGGAGCACGAAACCGCCGACGCGGGACCTGGGCAAATTGCGCGCCGCGACCTGCGACGCCGCGGGGAGCGCCAGACCCCAGAGCCCGAGCAGTAAGAGGACAATGCCGGCAACGTATCCCGCGGTCTGAAGCGACAAATGATAGATCATGCGAAAACCGGGGACGGTGCCATGGCAGGCGTCCCATACAAGCTGAATCCGGTCGCTTCCTCGACATGGATGTCGAGAATTTCGCCGGCGCGTTCCGGTTCGCCCTGGAAAACCACGATCTTGTTCGTGCGCGTCCGTCCCATTAAACGCGATTTATTGGTGCGGCTCGGTCCCTCACACAGAACTTCCAGGTCGCGCCCGACAAGACGCGCGTTGATGCGTTGCGCGGAGGCGTCGACCACTGCCAGCAGATCCTGGTTCCGTTGTTCTTTCACGCTGTCGTCAATGTGCGGCATCGAAGCGGCCGGAGTTTCCTGACGGGTCGAGTAGCGAAAGACAAAGGCGTTATCGAACTGGATCTCTTCCACCAGATCGCGCGTCTGCCGGTAGTCGTCCTCAGTTTCGCCGGGGAAACCAACGATCACGTCGGTGGTGATGGCAATCTCGTGGCGGGCGGCGCGGATCCGCTGAACGAGAGCTCGGTATTTGTCCGCGGTGTAAGGGCGATGCATCGCCTTCAGGATGCGGTCCGATCCGGACTGGAGCGGAAGATGGACGTGCTCGGCGAGTTTCGGCAATTCCGCCAAGGCCCGGAGGAGATCGCCGCGAAATCCAATCGGATGGGGGGAAGTAAACCGCAGACGTTCCAGGCCATCAATCGCATGCACGGCTTCGAGTAGTTGGACGAAAGGGCTCTTGTCACCGACCGCCGGGAACTCATGGCGGCCGTACAAATTTACGATCTGGCCCAGGAGCGTCACTTCCTTGACTCCGGAAGCCACGAGACCGCGAACCTCCAGGACGGTTTCGGCGATGGAACGGCTGCGTTCCGCGCCGCGGGTGCGCGGGACGATGCAGAACGTGCAATGCATGTTGCACCCCTGCATGATCGAGACGAACGCCGTCGCCTGCCGCGGCTTCAATTCGTGATCTCGGATGGTCGCGGCGGAAGCGTTTTCCTCTTCCGTGTCGCAAATCGAAAAGCGCGGATCATCCATTCGCCGCGCCCGCTTTTTTTCGAGCGCTTCCTCAACGTAATCCGCCACCCGATGAAATTTCTGGGTGCCGACGACCAAATCCAGGTGCGGCACAGCCGAAAACAGGGAAGCGCCCCGGGCCTGGGCCATGCATCCGAGAAAACCGAAAACCGTTTCCGGCCGGCGCTTCGCGATTTGCCCCAGCATCCCCATTTTGCCGAGGGCCTTTTGCTCTGCCATGTCGCGAACGCTGCAAGTGTTGAGGAGGACGACATCGGCATCGACCTCCCGTTCCGCGCGCTCGTAACCACGTTCCAGCAACGAGTGCGCGACCTGTTCGGAGTCGCGTTCGTTCATCTGGCAGCCGTAGGTTTTGATGAAAAATTTCGGCATCGGGCGAGCGGAGTCTGACACAAAGGAGCGGGGCGCGCCAACGGGACGCCATTGCTCAAGCTTGCGCTCTCCGGCAGGTTTCAATTTAATCGCGCGCAATGACTGCAAGCGCCCCAGCGATCGGGATCATCGGCGGAAGCGGCCTGTACCAGATGGAGGGTGTGGAGAGCCCGGTCGAACAGCGCGTCGAGACGCCGTTCGGCAGTCCGTCCGACGCGATCATTGGCGGCCAAGTGCGTGGCCGGCAGGTTTATTTTCTCCCGCGCCACGGTCGTGGCCATCGGCTGCTTCCGCACGAGTTGAATCATCGCGCGAACATCTACGCCTTACGTGCGCTCAATGTGCGTTGGATCATTTGTGTTACCGCTGTCGGCAGCCTGCAGGAGCAGTATGCGCCCCGGGATATTCTTCTCCCCTCCCAGTTCTACGATCGGACCAGCCGGCGCGCCGAGCACACGTTCTTCGGTGAAGGCATCGCAGCGCACGTCGGCTTCTCCGATCCGATTTCGGCCGGGTTAAGGAATATTCTCGCGGAATCCGCGCGCGGCCTGGGCGTTCCGATCCACAATGGCGGCACCTATGTGAATATGGATGGTCCGGCGTTTTCGACTCGCGCCGAATCGGAGCTGAATCGCCGTCATGGTTTCGACGTGATCGGCATGACGAATCTGCCGGAAGCGAAATTGGCGCGCGAAGCCGAGATCGCGCTGGCCACGATGGCGATGATCACCGACTACGACTGCTGGAAAGTCGAAGAAGAGCCGGTCTCCGCCCAAACAGTTTTCGAGCATCTCGTGGCGAATGCGGAGACAGCCAGGACAGTCCTGGCTGAGGCGATTCCGCGGATCCCGGCGGAACCAAATTGGCCGGAACATCGGGCTCTGGATACGGCGCTGGTCACGGATCGGAAGCTTTGGCCGGCGGCCACGAGGCAGAAACTTGACGCGATTTTAGCCCGATTTACCTAGGAAAAGAGCGTTTTCGCAAAAATGCGTCGCGGTTCGCAAAAATCCTACTTGCCAATCGGCAGGGAAATATAGTAATTATAAAGACCGTCGGGAGAATCCCGCCTTAAACCTTACGGAGTTCAAACCAAAATGATCACCAAAATTGCCGCTTCCTTGCTCACAGTCGCCCTCTTCGCCGCCTGTTCATCCACCCAGACTGCCAGCAAACGCACGACCCTGCGCGACATGTATGCCAGCAACAGCAGCACGACATCCATGGCCAATGAACCCGCGCCTCCGGCCGAAGGTCCTGAAGATGTCCCGGCAGAAGGACCACGTGACCCTGCGCGCAATCCGGCCCTCGTTCCCACGCCTTTGATCCGGGTGAACGCCGCCGGCGGCCTCTAACCGGGAGCCTGCGCGGTCCACTGCGCTACATCCAAAGGCCCCACGAAAGAAGGGCCGAGGCATCCTGCCAAACGCCGGATTTGCTGTCGCCCAGGACGACGACAATGATGTCGCGTCCGGGCCGGGCGCCGCTCGCGATGAGGCAATGTCCCGCCGCCTCAGTGTAACCGGTCTTCATGCCGTTGCAGTAGGAGAGCCGGCGCAGGACTTTGTTGGTGTTCTCTAACTCGCGGACCCGTCCGTTCGCATAACGGAACGCGAGGTTCGGGAGGCAAACGATAGAGCGGATGGTGCCGTTAGCGTAGGCGGCCCTGGCGATGATCGAAAGATCGCGAGCAGAGGAATATTGGCCCGGCATCGGCAGGCCGTTGGGGTTGACGAAATGCGAATGGGTCGCGCCCAGCTCACGCGCCTTCTGGTTCATCAGATCGGCAAACGCCTCGATGCTGCCGGCCGAATCGCGCGCCAGACAGCGGGCCACGTCGTTCGGGCTTTTCACCAGGAGAGCCCGGAGTAATTCGATCCGCGTGTAGGTTTCGCCCGGCCGAATATTCAACTTCACCGGCTCCGCCATCGTGTCGCCTGGCTGGACCGTCACCGGTCGGTCCAGATACCCACGTTCCGCCACGATCAGGGCGGTCAGTAGTTTTTGCGTGCTCGCCGCTGCTCGTGGTGCGTCGGCGTTCTTCTCGTAGAAAATCTCGCCCGTGTGCGCGTCGATCACCATAACGGACGCCGCCCGGGTCGCTGGTGCGATTTTCGAGACGGACCCTGGCGGTGGCGGCCCAACCGGGGCGGGCTCGGCTTTCCTAACCTCGGAAACGCCGTCCGGCACTTCCATCGGCCGGACCGTTTTGTAGTTATGCTTTTTCGCCGCGAAGGAAGGCAACGCAAGCGCGAGCGCACAGAAACAGGCGATAGTTTCCAGTCGGCGGTTCACGGGCAGAACTAAGGGGCAAATTTTTCCGGACGCAAGCTTCTTGCGCTCTTACTCGTCCGAGCTGCGCTGGATCAACTCGATCTCGTAGCCTTCGGGCGCGTCAACGAACGCGATCGCCCCATCTTTTCCGTGCGGATGCGGCCCGTCGGAAAGCGGGTAGCCTTTCTTCGCCGATTCCCGCGCGAACGCTTCGATATTGTCGACCTCGAAAGCGAGATGAGTCAGGTCCGGTCCTACTATTACCGGACCGCTCTGGTCGAATTTACAGATCTCGATTTCCTCGTCGCTGCCCGGCGCCTTGAAAAAAACAAGCTGCGATCCGCGGCCCGAAGTATGACGCCGGATTTCCTCCAACCCCAGCACGTCCCGATAAAAGGCGACGGTTTTTTCCAGATCTGTAACGCGATAGCGCGTATGAAGAAGCTTTTTGACCATTCCTCACTAATTGCGCGTGTGAATTGAATTTCAATGTGATTGGTTAGACCCATGAAGCTTGTCATCGCGGCCACGGGCGCCAGCGGGACCATTTATCTGCAACGATTACTGGGCCAGATCGATTGCGCGGCGAACGAAGTCCACCTGGTGATGAGTGGCCACGCCAAACAAGTGGCCGCGCAGGAGGTGGAGCGGCTCGTCGTGCCGCCCGGGGTGCGCGAGCATTCCGAAAACGATCTCAACGTTCCCTTCGTCAGCGGCTCGGCGCGTTTTGATGCCATGGTGATCGTTCCTTGCTCGATGGCCACGCTCGGCCGCGTGGCTTCCGGTTGCAGCGACACCGCATTACTGCGGGCCGCGGACGTTTTTCTAAAGGAACGCCGGAAGCTGGTCCTCGTCCCTCGCGAAACTCCATGGAGCCTGATCCACGCCCGCAACGTGGTCACGCTCCTCGAAGCAGGCGCGATCGTCCTGCCGGCGATCCCGTCATTCTATAGCCGGCCGGAATCTGTCGAAGCCGTCGCCGACACGGTGGTCTGGCGGATTCTGGATCAACTCGGTTTACCGAATCCCGCCGCTTATCGCTGGCGCGACGAAGGTTCGAAGCAAAGTGAAGCTCGATAGCTGGCGCGCCCGCGCGCTGATACCGCTGGGCTTCGGGTTGTACCGGCTCTGGGCGCGCACTCTCCGGTTGCAGGTGGAAGATCCGTACGACGTCGTTGGGTTCGTTCGGAAACAGCCCGTCATTTTCGCCATCTGGCATAATCGCTTGCTGATGCTGCCCCGCGTGTTCGATCCAAGTTTTCCCACGCGCCAAAGCTACGGTTTGATTAGCGCGAGCCGGGACGGCGATTTCATTGCGCGGTTCATCGAAGGCTCCGGCTACGGCACGATCCGCGGCTCGAGTTCGCGCAAAGGTGTGATCGCGCTCCGCCAGCTGATGGACACGCTGGCCGCTGACGGCAACGTTTTATTTACTCCCGATGGTCCGCGCGGGCCTGTCTATCAGGTCAGCCCCGGTGTTATTTTTGTCGCTCAAAAAAGCGGCGCGCCGATTGTGCCGATCCATATGGAGTATTCGAGTTGCTGGCGGCTGAAAAGTTGGGACCGCTTTGTGGTGCCGCGGCCGTTCGCTACATTGCGGGCAAAGTTCGGCGAACCAATTCGTATCGCACCGCTCTCGGAACCGCAGCAGTTCGAATCCGAGCGTCTCCGTCTCCAGCACGCGATGATGAGCCTGGTGGAACAACCATGAGTCCTTCGTAGAATTCCTGCCGCCATGTCACGACTCATTGAAGGCCGGGCCGTTGCCGAAAAAGTTTATGCGGAGCTGCGGAGCGAAATCCGCGAGTTGAAGCAGGCCGGTCGGACGCCCGGCCTCGCCGTCGTGCTCGTCGGCGACAATCCGGCATCGCGCGCCTACGTCCGGTCGAAAGACAAAATGTGCCGCGATCTTGGGCTCCACTCGGTAAAACTCGAGCTGCCCGCGGACACGACCCAGGACGCGTTGCTCGCGCGAGTCGAAGAATTGGATCGTGATCCGGCCATCCACGGAATTCTTGTCCAGTCGCCGCCGCCGAAACACATCGACGAAGCCGCCATCGTGCGGGCAATCGATCCAGCGAAGGACGTCGACGGTTTTCATCCGGCGAATGTCGCGAAGCTCGCCCTTGGCGACGAATCCGGTTTTGTTCCGTGCACCCCGCTCGGTTGCCAGCGATTGATCATCGAAAGCGGAATCGAAATTGCCGGCGCCCACGTGGTCATTCTCGGGCGGAGCATGATCGTCGGGAAACCGCTGGCGCTTCTTCTGATGCGGAAAGGCAAAGGCGGCGACGCGACTGTCACCGTCGTTCATTCGCGCAGCAGGAACCTGGCGGAAATCACGCGGTCGGCCGACATTCTCGTGGCTGCGATCGGCCAGCCTGAATTTGTTCGCGGCGAGCATGTGCGCGAGGGCGCCACGGTGATCGACGTCGGAATCAACCGGGTGGACGATCCGACGATCGAGCGAGGTTACCGGCTCCTCGGCGACGTCGCCTTTGGCGAAGTCTCGGCCAAAGCGGCGGCCATCACGCCGGTTCCTGGCGGCGTGGGCCCGATGACGATTGCGATGCTGATGGCGAACACCGTCAGGGCCTGCCGACAATCTTCCTCGTGAGCAAACGCAGCAGCGCGGGTTGAAACCGCGCCACCTCGAGAAATCCGGACGCCAGCCGTGGGGACAAGACGGCGGCGCGTGCCAGCCGGTTGATCCATAATCGGCCGCGGTAGAGTTGGGCATGAGCGGCGGCATAGGCGACCGAGACGTCGCCGGGATTCCCGCCGTCGCCTTGCAAAGGGATTGCTCTGGCGGCGAGTTCGCCGGAAGCGAGCGCGTAATAAATCCCCTCACCTGTGAACGGCTCGACAACCCGGGCGGCGTCGCCTGCGAAAAAAAGCGACGGCTGCGCGGCGGAAACCGGCTCGCGCGTCAACGGGGTAATCGTTCGCCACGAAAGATTCGGCGAAATTCCAAAGCGAGTTTCCGCCCATGCTCGGAGGGAAGCGATCTGCTTCGGCACACTCACCAAACACAAATTAAGTTGATCGTCCCCGACCGGTGCCTGGCCCGAGTAACCTTCGGGCCGAAATTCCAGCACGACCCGCTCGCCGAAATCTCGCGGGAGCGGCAGATGGGTTTGCAGAGCGATGCGTTCCTTCGCGGACCGCGGCATCAGTCCGCAAAGTCGCGCGATGGTGGAATTGCGGCCATCGGCCGCGACCAGGGTCCGCGCCTTCACCACCTGGTCGCCGAGCGAAATCGTCCAATGTTCGTTCCGCGGATCGGGCGGCGACAGCGCCGTGACCGTGGCCGGTTGAAAAATGGTCACTCCCAATTCCCGCGCGCGCTCGAGCAACACGTTGTCGAAGACGCTGCGTTTGATCGCGATCTCGGCGTTCTCGCCGCCGGGCAATCTGACAGTGACGCGGCGCCCGCTGATCCCGATGAACTCGACTCGAGCCAGTGTCCCATGCGGCGAACGTCGAACCTGCTCCGCAACACCGAGCCGAACGAGGATTGGCCAGCAGGCCGGGTTGACGCAATCGCCACAGACTTTCTCTCGCGGAAATGTCTCGCGTTCGATGATCGCGGTTCGCAGGCCGGCCCCCGCGCAAAATGCCGCGCAGCTGGACCCGGCCGGCCCGCCGCCGGCAATCGCGACATCGAACATTTCCCAGTATCTGTCACCGCCGGCCTTTCCGCAGGCGGGTTCTGATTTAAAATGCCGGATGCCAGCAGCGGCAAAGGAAAGACCCGACCTGACGAAGAAGGTGCACGAAGTGCCTCACAAGCCCGGGGTGTACCTGATGCGGGACCGGTTCAACCGCGTCATCTACGTGGGCAAAGCGCGCGATCTCCGGAAGCGCGTCGGATCGTATTTTATGCCGTCGAAGCTCGCGCAGGCGGACATCAAGACCAGGGCAATGCTCGACGCCGTCTGGGATTTCGAAACGCATACCGTCCAGAGCGAACCCGAATCGCTTCTCCTTGAAGGCAAGTTGATCAAGGAATTTCGGCCGCGCTATAACATTTCCTTCCGCGACGACAAACGTTTCCTCGTCGTCAAGGTTGATCCGACCGAAGAATGGCCGCGGTTCCGCCTGGCCCGGTTCAAGAAGGACGACGGCGCGCGTTACTTCGGTCCCTACGCGCACGCCGGAGCGCTCCGCCAGACCCTGAATTTCATGCGCAAAAAATTCGG
>JBEEHG010000022.1:0-148348 GCA_041167265.1 Verrucomicrobiota bacterium
CGCTGTTCGTCGGCGCTGAGCAATTGCCATTGGCCATGCTCGATCCGGTAAAAGAGATGAAGGCAATGCCAACCCTGGACGGGGATCAAGGGCGCGTTGTTCTCGTTCATCGCGGGGCGACGGTCGCATCCGCTGGCTTGGGCAGATGCGCTAGACAATATTCTTCCCCGTCCCGCGCCACACGGAATTCGAGGTTGGGATCGCTCAACTCGGTAGCGCCGCAGGTCCCGCAACGGTGGAGCGGCTCGTCCTCACTGCGCGCCTGAATTTCGAAACGCTTCCGCCGCACGGCGACTTCCTTCCGCTGCCGGAGCCGCTGCACGATTCCCGGTCCAAAAAAGATGAGGTAATTGCTGAGGGCGGCGATGAGCGCGAGCCGATAAGAGTTCGATTGAGTAACAAAGGCGAGCACCAGAAAGGCCGCATACACCCACGCGATCCATTTTATCTTCAGCGGCAGGATGAAGAAGACGTAGATGATTTCGTCGGGATAAAAATGGGCAAAGGCGAAGAACAGGGTGGTGAACAGCATCTGGTTCGAAAACTGGCTGTTGGAAAGAACGGCGGCGACGGTGGTGCCGATCATTCCGACCAAAAAATAGAGTGTTAGCCGAAACGGCCCCCAGGCGCGTTCGAGTCCATCGCCGATGAACCAGAGGAACCAGAGTGCGATCAGGACCATGAGCGGGTGCGACATTTGGGGAACGAAAATGTAGGTGACCAGCCGCCATACTTCACCGGCCCGGACCCGGGCCATATCGAGGGCGAGATAGGAATCGAAACCCTTGTTCAGGTAAACCAGGATGAAGACCAGGACGTTGAGAGTGACGATGGCACGGATCAGTCCCGGGATGGCGATGAAGCCGAGGCGGCGTTCGAGTTTGTCGAGGAAGCTCATCGCTCCGAGCACGGTAGAGGAAGCGCGGCCCGCTTCAACTGCGAGCGCGCGTTGACAGGCAGGGGGCGGCATCTAGGATGACGGCCGTGACCGAGGCCGCGCAAAAAAAGACGCCGCTTTACGACGAGCATGTCCGCCTCGGCGCGAAAATGATTCCGTTCGGCGATTGGATCATGCCGGTGCAATACAGCGGCATCCTCGATGAGCACCAGGCGGTCCGGAAAAACGTGGGCGTCTTCGATATTTCCCACATGGGCCAATTGGTTGCGAGCGGTCCGCGGGCCGGCGCGTGGTTGAACGAGATGCTCACCAACAACATCGAGAAACTCGAGGTTGGCACCGGGCAATACACGTTTCTCTTGAACGAGCGCGGCGGCATCATTGACGACCTGATTATCTACCGGACGGAGCCGGAAAAGTTTTTGCTCGTCGTGAATGCGTCGCGCGCCGACGAAGACTTCGGGTGGCTGCAAAATAAGATCGGAGGCCACGGCACCCTGGAAAACCGGAGCGCGGACTACGGCGGACTGGCGATCCAGGGACCGCGGGTCGTGGAATTACTTCAGGCGATGCTCGGCTCGGGAGCGGAATTGCCGGCACGAAATCAGATCCGAAATTTCGATTGCGATGGGATCAACCTGACGATCGCTCGGACTGGATATACCGGCGAAGACGGGGTGGAAGTTTTCTTTTCGGCCCGAGACGCGGCCAAGGTTTGGAACAGCATCCTCGAAACGGGGAAAGGCCTCGGGATTCGGCCCTGCGGGCTCGGCGCGCGCGACACGCTCCGCCTGGAGATGTGTTATCCGCTCAACGGCTCCGATCTGTCCCCGGACCATAACCCGATCGAAGCCGGTCTCGGATTCTTCGTTGACCTGAAAAAAACGAAATTCGTTGGGCGCGAAGTCTTGGCCAGCGCGAAAGAAAATGGGACACCGAACCGGCTGGTCGCATTCAGGATGAAGAGCAAAGGTCCCCCGCCCCGGCCGCATTATTCCGTCTGGCGCGGCGGCGAACGGATCGGCGAAGTGACGAGCGGCAGTTTATCGCCAAGCTTGAACGAAGGGATTGGGATGGCCTACGTTGCGTCAGCCCACGCCAAGGTCGGGACCGAAATCGAAATCGAAGTTCGCGACCGGAAACTGCCGGCAGTGATCGAGAAAAAACCGCTCTACAAAAAACCATGAATGTTCCTGACGATCTTCGTTACGCAGAATCTCACGAATGGGTGCGGGTGGAAGGCGAGAACGCCCGCGTCGGCATCACCGATCACGCCCAGGCCGAGTTAACCGACGTCGTGTATGTCGAATTGCCAAAGATCGGCGCCAAGGCGACGGCGAAGGGACAGATCGCGGTGGTCGAATCGGTGAAGGCGGCCAGTGATATTTACGCACCGGTTTCCGGAACCGTGGTCGACGTGAACAAGGCGCTAGAGGGAAATCCGGCCTTGATCAATACCGATCCATTTGGGGAAGGCTGGATCTTCGTGTTGAAGATGGATTCGCCGGCTGAGCCAAATCAGCTCAAGGATGCCGCCGGTTATCGGACGCAAATCGGCTAGGGATCGGCCTAACGACTGCGGGTGATGACGCGAACCGGCGCCTTGGCCGGGTTCAGCATCTCGTCGACGAACCGGACCAGATCGTCCGGGGTAACGGCCGCGGCGAGGAAGCTGTAGCCGCTGATGAAACCACCGGTCATGACTTTTTTCTCAGCCGTCGGGTTCCCGCTCAGATAAAGGAACGGGGTATCCTTCAACGTAGGTTCGCTCTGCAACTGGCGGTTCATGCTTTCGCTTTCGGCCGTCTCGGCGGCATCGAGCAAGACGAGGTCGGGGCGGAACCAGGGCGCGGCGTGTTGAGCGAGCCGGACATCGGCTTCGACCTTGACCAGAAATCGTCCCGTGCTTTCGAGCGCTCGCCTAACGAGCGCCGTGACCCGCGGCTCGTGGTCGACCAACAGGATCTTTTTCAGGAAGGTCATCGTGCGCAGGCCTACCAAGCATCGGATATGCCAGCGCGCGCAACGGGAATGACGGATCAGAACAGGGCCGAGACCGTATTGATGGTGAGAGCCAGGATGACGGTGTTGAAGCCGAAGGAGAGCATCGCGTGGGCGAGCACGAGCTTGCGGAAATCGCGCGAAGTGATGACGACGTCCGAGACCTGAAAGGTCATGCCGATGACAAACGAAAAATAGGCGAAGTCCATGTAGTCCGGTTCGCGGTCGCCGGGAAACTCCAAGCCGCCGGCGTGCGACTTCGGGCCGTCAGGACCATCGGGATCGCCGTAATAGGTGTGGGCATAGCGAAGCCCAAAGACCGTGTGGACCAGGGACCAGGAGCAGATCACGGCGATGAGCGTGATGAGGAGATGAATAATGAAGTGCGAACGCTGAATCACGACGGTCTTATTGAAAAAGAGAAATCCGACGGCAAACAGGCCGGCGCAGGCGGCGATGAGAACGAAGACGAAGATCAAGATGTGACTGACGTCCTGCATCTGGGCGCGGGCCCGCAGTTTTTCCGGCGGCGTCGTCAGGATCGTCAGCCACGCCAGGACGAGAACGCAGAGGGCAAAGACATCCCAGGTCACGATCGATTGGGTGGAAGTCTGGACGCGGCCACGCAGAGCGAACCAGACAACCACCGCCATCGCCAGGGAGATGGCGATGCGATGCCGGGCATCCTGCTTGGCGATCCAATTCATTGCAGGACGCAGTTAAGCCCGAATGGCCTGCATCACGCAACCTTAACCGAAGATCCCGATATTGGGGTGGGCGAAACGGCCGATATTCGGCAGGACGGTGTGCAAATCGGATGCGCTGACCCCGAACCAGGTGGCCAACGTCGCGGAGAATTCGTCGACCGACGTCGTTGGAATCCAGCGGCCCTGACCGGTATCGTCGGGACCATTGACGGCGAGCGTGGGGAAAGTGCCGAACAGCCGGCCGCCCTGGACCGCGCCGCCGAGCACGAACTGGTGGCTGCCCCAGCCGTGGTCGGACCCGGACCCGTTCGTCGGATAAGTGCGGCCGAAATCGGAAGCGGTGAATGTGGTAACCTGTGAGGCCACGCCCAGCTCGACGCTCGCGGAATAAAATGCGTTCAAACCCTGGCTCAGCTCCGTCAACAAATTCGCCTGGCCGGCGAGTTGATCCCCGTGGGTGTCGTAACCGCCGACCGAGCAGAAGAAAATCTGGCGTTTCATCCCGAGATTGTTCCGGGCCGCGATCAATTTCGCGATCATGTTGAGCTGGGTGCCGAGACTCGTGGTTGGGAACGCAGTTTGGAATGCGGGGATTCCGGTGAGCGCGGAAGTGAGAAGCTCGTTCGCGGCGATCGAGCGCGAAACGGTATCCGAGTAGGCCTGCTCAAAGAGGTTGTTGTGCGGCAACGCGAGCAGATCCTTGAACGCCTGCATCCGGATATTGGCGTTCGCGCTGCCATCGAAGCCGCTCAGGCCGATACTGCCGTTTGGCGATATGACGTAGGGCAGGACGGTGTTGCCGACCTCGAACGTGTTCGTGCCCGCGATGGAAAGCGACAGAGAGATTTTCGACCCGGCATTGAGCGATTGGAGCATGTCGGCCAGGCGTCCCCCCCAGCCCGTCTTCGAAATCACGTCCGGCACCGAGGTTTGCCACTGCACCGATTGATCGGCGTGCGAGAAAAGCTGGGGCGGAACTGCGGCGCCACCGGCGAGATATTGCGCGCGCGTGACCGGCGCGACCAACGTGCCGACATTGGAGACGATGCCGAGCTTTCCCTGGTTAAAAAGAGCCTGCAATTCCACCAGGTTCGGATGGAACCCGAAGTCGCGGCCGTCGCCATTTTGCAGAGTCAAGGGAAGCAACGAAGCCTGCGGGATCGCCAGGGTTCCGCGCGCGGCGGCGTAGGAAGCGTAGCCGTTCGCGTCGTGAGGAACGATCACGTTGTTCGCGTCGTTGCCGCCGAAAAGAAACAAACAGATGAGCGCCTTGTAATCACTCGTATCGAGTGGCGCGGCGCTGAGACGGCGGAGATCGAAGATCGTATTGAGGATTCCGGTGGTCGTGAGCGCCGCGCAGGCGGCCTGGCGAATGAAAGTGCGGCGGGTAGGCGAAGTCATAGTCATTTGTCCACGACGAATTCCGGAGAATTGACGACGAGATAGATCGCGGTGCGGACGCGTTCCAGAGTGTTGGTCGCGGGGATCTGGGTTACGGCGTTGATGAGAATATTGCGCGTGGCCGGGGACATGCCGCCTGCCATCAGCACAGAGTTCAGGTGATCGACGAGACTGGCCGGATCGGCTGCGCGAGTTTGTTCCGGCGCGAGAGTGAGCGTGATGCGGTCGGATGCTGGCCCGAGCGACGTGTAGATGGCATTGCGGAGATAGTTCGTAGTGGAGATCACGGTGGTGTCGGTCGTGATTTCAAACTCGGGGCTCTTCAAACCAGCGGTCGCGATCGCTCCGGGCGCGGCATAGTCGGGCGTAAAGAAATTGAAAACCGTGGGCGAATGCATCGCTTCCTCGGCGAAGCTCGCGTAGGCGTTGCGAACGGAATATTTGCCGCTGGGCGAAGTGGCATTGAAAGCGCGGAGCAGATTCGTCAGGCGGATCACCGGCTCGCGTTCGTGGCCGGCGCCCTGGGCCGTCGGGAAGCCGACTCGCGCATCGTAATCCATCAGGATGGCCCGTACGACCGCCTTCAGATCGCCGCGCACGCCCTGGCCGTTATCGTTGAAGACCGAGGCGACGCGATAAACATAGCCCGGACTCGGATTGCTCGTGACCAGCCGCTGGATCAATTGCCGGCAGATGAACGGCCCGACGTTTGGATGATTGAAGATCGTGTCGAGGGTCACCTTCAAGTCCTGGGCGGCTGTCTGGTCTGCGGGAATGGCGACGCCGTTGAGGATCGTCTTCGCAGTCGTCTGATGCCGCGACGCGATGTTGATCATGGGGTCGCGCCAATTCTGCGGCGGGCGAAACACCGGAGTTGCCACGCCCGGCTGAGCGTAGGTCCAGCCAGTCAGGACCGCGGCAGTGCCGAGGATTTCGCCCTGGCCGTAGGTCGCAATCGGGAAGCCGCTCGAGCTAAGCGTCAGGCTGCCGTCGAGGTTGAGGTTGTAGAGGCCGATGGAAAAAAGCTGCATGAGCTCGCGCGCGTAGTTCTCGTTAGGCAACCGCGTGCCGGTCGCGTTCGCCTTGTCGTTCTGGAGCATGTTGAGGAATGCGCCCATGGCGGGGTTGAGCGTGATGTCCTCCAGGAGCTGACGGTAATTTCCGAACGCATCACGAACGAGGACGTCGTAATAGGCGGGCAACGCGTAGGGCGCGCCGCCCAGGTTCGCGCTGGAGATCGAGACGACCAGGGTTTCGCTCAAGGCAAACGCGACCCGCTGCCGCAACTGGTCCTGCCCGGAAATCGCGTAGGTCCACCAGGCGTCGTTCGTCATCGTCAACGTCGGCTGGTTCGGCGTCGCGCTTGGGCTCGGGGACGGGCTCGGCAATGCCGCCACCGCCGCATCGACAAAGGCCAAATGCGATGAGATCGGCGCCGCGAACTGCGCGTTGAGGAAGGTGTCGTATCCCTGGCTCTGGACCTGCGCGATTAACGTGTCGGTCGCGCCGAAGGTCGCCTGCGAAAGAAAACGTCCCGCCGCGGCAGCGGTCGGAGTGCCGGCCGGCAATGCCGGTGGCGGCGTTGGCACTGGCGCGCTCTGGGCGCCAGTCGACAAGTGGAAGAACCCCTTGATTTCACCAGTCGGATACTGCGCGGTGTGAATGTTCACATAAGTCTGGCCGGTTTTAATCATGTTCAGGATGTCGGCCACCGTGAAATTCCCGACCGGAACAAAGACCCAGATCAGCGTGCCGTCCGGTTGCGGGGTCGCCGCATCGATATCGAATAGGATCGTTCCGTCCGCGGCGTGAACGTGCATGCCGGTGATCGGGCCGGTGAGGTTCGAATAAGAGTAGGCGATGCTGGCCGATTTTCCGTCGGCGGCCAGGCGCAACGTCGAAGTGCCGGAGCCCTGCGAAGTCGCGGCTCCCTGCGGACGAAGTTCGGTGATGTAAAGGGTGGAACCGTCGGCGCTCGGGGGCTGATCGAGATCGTACATTTCCACCAGGGCGATCCCGGTGGTGTTGTTCGCGCCGCGCACGACGGTGGTGTAATTCCCGGGCGCCAGCGTCCAGACAATAGCCGGCTCGTGATCGTCGGTGGGGGCAATCGTGCTGGCGGCGATCTCGGCCTGCTGGTCGGTGCGCCAATCATTGTTCGCCTTGATGAGCGCGCCGTTCGCGTCGCGCAACTCCATCGTCGGATCCATCAGGCGACCGGCGATCGGAATGCCGCTGAGAAAGAGGGATGGGCCCCGCGCCCGCATCAACATCCGTTTATTGACGTCTCCACGCACGATGAAGCCGCCGATCATGACGTTGTCGCCGGAGAGGACGTTGCCTCGCGTGGAAATGTTCGCCAGCCGCGCCGGCGAACCGTCGGGATCCAGGTCGTAAATTTCCATGAGGCCGACGCCGGACGCGCCGTGCGCATCTTTCACGACAACGGTATAAGCGCCGGGATTGATCGTCGCGATCAAGGCCGCCTCGGCATCGTTCGCCGGCGCCAGCCCGGCCGCGATGAGAAGGTCCTGCTGGCTCGAGCGCCAGTTGTCATTTGAAGCGACGATGGCGCCGGTGGCATCATGCAATTCCACCAGCGGATCGGTGAGCGTGCCCACCAGAGGCAACGACGGTCCCATCGCGCGCACGGCGATCTTTTTTGTTCCGCTGCCGTAGACGATGAATCCGCCGATCAAAACGTTGTCGCCTGTCTGGACAACCATGCGGGTCGAGAGGTTGACGGCGCTCGAGATGGCGAAGGCCGGTTGAGCGACGAGACTAAAAAACAGGACCGCTGCTGCTCCCCACCGTGCGCCGGAAAAAATTCGTCTCATTTTATTAGAGTCGCGCCGCAGGAGAAGGTGGCGGTCGATTTGTGCAGAAAAAATGAGCAGATATCAGACCGATCAATCGCAGGTTTTCTGTTCATTTACGGAACGACAAGCCCGGTCACAATCCCGCGTTATGGAACCTGGTCTTTCGGCAGAAGTCGCGCTTTTTATCCGGGCCGGCCGGTGCTTAATTGGGGCGCATGTCTTCCGCCCCAAAGAAAACCGAGCCCCAACTCAATTTCGAAGGCGCCATGGACCGCCTCGAGGAGATCGTGGAGCAAATGGAATCCGGCAAAATGATGCTGGAAGAATTGATCGGTCGCTACGAAGAAGGGATGAAGCTGGTGAAGATTTGCCAGGAACGCCTGGCCAGCGCCGAGCAGCGAATCGAAATCATTACTCGTAACCATGCGGGCAAACCTGTGGTAAAGGATTTTGACGCGGCCAGGGAAACGCCCCCCGCCGAAAAAGGAACAAACGATAATGATGACGTCAGCCTCTTCTGAGACAGCCGCTCCGGCGCGAATGTTGGATGGAATCGCCTCGCCGGCGGATATCAAGGCGCTGAACGAGGAGGACCTTCCCCAGCTCGCCCAGGAAGTGCGCGACGAACTGATCAAGGTGCTGTCGCAAACTGGCGGCCACCTTGGTCCAAACCTGGGCGTGGTCGAGTTGACCATCGCGCTCCATCGCGTCTTCGAAACGCCCAAGGACCGGTTTGTGTTCGACGTGAGCCACCAGGGCTACGTCCATAAAATGTTTACCGGCCGCCTCGACCGGATCGCAACGATGCGGCAATACCAGGGGCTGAACGGATTTCTCCTTCGCACCGAAAGCGAGCACGATTGTTATGGAGCCGGGCACGCCGGCACCGCGATCTCGGCCGGGCTCGGAATGGCGGTCGGTCGCGATTTGAGAGGCGGAAATGAGAACGTCGTGGTCGTCGCTGGCGACGCTGCCTTCACCTGCGGGATCAGCTATGAAGCGCTGAACAACGCGAAATCGCAGACGCGCCGTTTCATCGTGGTCCTGAATGACAACGAGTGGTCGATCGCGAAGAACGTCGGCGCAATCGCCAGTTATCTGAACAATATCGTGGCCAACCCGACCTATGCCGGCCTCCACGATAAGGCGCGGCGTTTCATCGAAGCGATCGCAGGCAAGAGCGCCGTCGAATTCGCCCACCGCTTCGAAGAAGGCGTGAAGAACCTCCTCGTCCCCAGCGTAATTTTCGAAGAGCTCGGCCTCCGTTATTACGGTCCGATCGATGGCCATGACATTCCGCTCCTCATCCGCACCTTCGAGTTTCTGAAGACCCAGGACGAGCCGGTCCTGCTCCATATTCTGACCAAGAAAGGCAAGGGCTACGAGCCGGCCATCGCCAAGCCGGATAAATTCCACGGGCTGGGAAAATATACGATCGAGAGCGGTGAGACCGCTCCAGCGCCTACGCCCACCTACTCCGAGTTGATGGGCAAAACTCTGGCGAAGTTCGCGGACTCGAACCAGAAAATCGTCGCCATCACCGCGGCCATGCCGAGCGGTACCGGGCTCGGATTTTTCCAGGCGCAACACCCGACCCGCTATTTCGACGTCGGCATCGCCGAGGAACATGCGGCCCTGTTTGCGTGCGGTCTCGCAACGCAGGGACTAAAGCCGTTCCTGACCATCTACTCCACCTTCATGCAACGCGCCTACGACATGATCATCCACGACATCGCGTTGCAGAACCTGAATGTCGCCCTTTGCATGGATCGCGCCGGACTGAGTGGCGACGACGGTCCGACGCACCACGGCCTGTTCGATATCGGGTACCTCCGGCACGTCCCGAACATCGTTCATATGCAGCCGAAGGATGAAGACGAGTTCGTCGACATGCTGTGGACGATCGCAAACTACAATGCCGGCCCCATTGCCATCCGTTATCCGCGCGGCGCCGGCACGGGTGCAGTCCCGAAAGCGTCACCGAAACTGCTCGAGATCGGTAAAGCCGAAGTCGTCCAGCACGGACGCGACGTCGCGATCTTCGGTCTCGGCAACATGTTTGAAGTGGCCCAGGAAGCCGCCAGGAAGCTTGAGGAAAAAGGAATCTCGGTCGCGCTGATCAATCCGCGTTGGATCAAACCGATCGATACCGGCACGCTCGAATTCTTCGCCCGAAGCGTCGAAGTCGTCTGCACCCTGGAAGACCATGTTCTCCACAACGGATTCGGTTGCGCCGTCATGGAGCATCTCCATTCCCAGATGATCAACACGCCTGTTGTCCGGATCGGCTGGCCAGATCAGTTCGTCGAGCACGGCACGATCCCGATCCTTCGCCAGAAACACGGTCTCACCGCCGATGCTCTCGTGGAAAAGGTCCTGCCGCTCTTGAAAAAGAACGGCGCCAAGCAGCAACCCAGCGCGGCGTAAACTGAGCTCGGACGATCACAAATGAGCGTGATCGAGACGCGCGGTCTGACCAAGGTCTACCGCACCTACCGAAAGGAAGGCGGCCTCCGCGGTTCAATCAAGGGACTGGTGCGGCGCAAGTATCAGGAAACCCGCGCCGCGGACGACGTCACTTTTCAAATCGAGGAAGGCGAACTGGTCGGTTTTCTCGGGCCGAACGGGGCGGGAAAAACAACCGTGCTCAAGATGCTCTCGGGATTGTTGAATCCTACGTCGGGCGAGGCGCGCGTCCTCGGTTTTGTTCCGTGGGAAAGAAGCAACGACCTGAAACGGCAGTTCAGCCTCGTCATGGGCCAGAAGAACGCGCTCTGGTGGGACTTGCCCGCCCAGGAATCGCTCGAATTGAATCGCGCGATTTACGGAATCGACCGGGACCGATTTAAAAAGGTGGTCAACGGCCTGAGCGAATTACTCAGCGTCCAGGACAAGATGAACGTAATGGTGCGGGAGCTCTCGTTAGGCGAGCGGATGAAGATGGAGTTGATCTCGGCTCTCATCCACGAACCCCGGGTCTTGTTCCTCGACGAGCCGACGATCGGCCTCGACGTCGTCAGCCAGAAACGCGTCCGCGAGTTTCTCCGGCTTTACAATTCGGAACACCGGATCGTGACCATGCTGACCAGCCATTACATGCAGGACATCGAAGAGCTCTGCGATCGCGTCATCATTATCGATCACGGCAAAATATTTTTCGACGGCCCGCTCGACTCGATCATCGACCGGTTCTCCGGATTCAAAATCATCAGCCTCACTTTCGAGACGCCGGGCGAACGCGATTTCACCGCCCTCGGCGAAGTCATCGAAAAGACGCCGATGTCGGTCCAGTTAAAAGTGCCGCGCGCGAAGGTGACCGAAACCTGCCGGCAGGTCCTCGCAGAATGCGCCGTTGTCGATATCAACGTCCAGGAATTGCCCGTCGAAGAGGTGATCCGGCAATTGTTCGGCGAGCACGACGCGGCCCGCGCCGCGGCCGAGCCCGCGGTTTCCCCGCTTATAAGCTAGCGCCGGTAGAGCGCCTGTTTGAGGTCGTTCGCGTAAGCCGGGTTCAATTCAAACGCAGTCACCGGCATCTCCGCCAACTGGACTTCGTCGTAATACGGAACCGATTCCACAAACCCGGCGGACATCAGGCTATTGAGCGTGTCGGTGACATCGTCGCCGTCCATGTGCGTCTGGTCCTGGAGCTCGGCGCCCATCATCGCTTCGGCAAAACCGATCGCGCGCACGATCGTCGCTTCGCGTCCACTGAGTTTGATATGCCGCATATAAATTTTTTAGCAGCTTCCATACCGACAATCATTTGCCCGAGCGGGACTTAAAAACCGAAGCTGGGAAGGATACTTTCGCTCATCGCCGCCTGGAATGTCGGGTAGCGGGGCGCCCATCCCAGCGCCCGAAGCTTGCCATTGCTGACGCGCTTGTTCGTCCGGCCCCTTTTGCCAGCCCGCACGGCGCCGCCTGTCGCTGATGGACCTTTCCCGACTCGCGCACTGAGCCACGTGACGGCCTCGCGAGCTGTAATCGGCTCATCTCCGACGACATTGAAAACCTGGCGCCGAAATTCATTCCGACGATCAACCAAAAACTGGAGCGCGCTCACGACGTCATCGCGGTGAACCTGATTGATCAGTCGATCGTCTTCATCGCTGATGGCTCCTTCCAGGAATCGCGTCAAAAAAAACGAGCGCCCCGGTCCATGAATTCCGCCCAGGCGTGCAACGATGCCGCCCGCCGCCAGAACCAGATCCTCTGTCTCGCGCAAAATCCGGCCTTTCGCCTGCCGCGGTTCGGCGGGACTGGTCTCGTCGACTCGGCTGCCATCGATCTGCGCGTAAACGCTCGTGCTGCTGGTGAAGAGCAGCGTCGCATCTGGAAATGACCGAAGCAGATTTTTCGCTCCTTCAAAATACAGCTGCCGATATTCGTGCTCATCGCCGCCGCGCGAGCTAACGCAGTAAATGACGACGTCGAAAGAACCCGGCACAACCGCGGCCGTGACGTCGACCGCGCGGACGGTGAAAGGTTTGCCCGAAAGTCTTGCCGCCGATTCGGCCGTCGCGGTCCACCCTTCCACTTCCCACTCCGCGTCATGAAATCGATCCGCGGCGGCTTCTCCGACGTAGCCGCAGCCGGCGATCACGATGCGCGCCATCGTTAATTCAGCACGGCCGGAGCGATCTCGATCTCTTCGAACGGGCTCGTCTGCGTCGCTCGCACCTGCTTGAGCCGGATCAATTCGAGCAACGCCAGGAACGTCACCACGATCTCCACTCGCGACGCCATTTGCGCGAACAGCTCCGAGAATTTCAGGGTTACCCCGCTCGCGACCTGGCGGAGGATCGACTCGATCTTGTCCGAGACGGTAAAATGTTCGCCGAAGACCTGTTGCAAATCTTCCCGGGCCTCGACGCGTTTGATCACGCTCTGGAGCGCGTTGATCAACTGGAATATCCCGACTTCGCCGAGTGGCAACGGCGGGCTCGCCAAATCCGGGACCCTCAGTCCCGCGCGTGCGAACATTCGCTCCTGCTCCAGCGCGCGGGTCTGCAACTGTGCAGCCGCTTCCTTGAACTTTTTGTATTCGATCAACTGCCGGATCAGGTCCCAGCGCGGATCGTCTTCCTCCGCCTCTTCATTCGGCGGCTGCTGGTCCACCGGCAACAGGCTCCGGCTTTTCAGGTAAATCAGGTTCGCCGCCATGACGATGAACTCGCCCGCGATATCGATGTTCAGCTCCTTGAACGCCTGGAGATATTCGAGGTACTGCTTCGTGATCCGCTCGAGCGAGATATCGTAAATATCGATCTCGTCCCGCTTAATCAGGTAAAGCAGCAGATCGAGCGGCCCTTCAAAGACCTCGAGCCTGACCTTGTAATCCGTTTCCATGACGCGCCGCGAATGTTACGAGCCGCACCCGTAAAAGTAAAACGCTTCAAATAGGTTTGGCGAAATGTGTACTCCCGCCGCGGACAGAGCGTAACCTCAATGGGGGCTGATATCATCGCTGCATCTCGCTCCGCAGTAAGCGCCTTGATTGCGCTTCCCGTGCTCCGATTCTCAAAACCGTAAAAACGACAGGCCATGCTAACGCCCAGCATCGCAGCAGGTGCAGCAACAAGTCGTTAGATTTCTTCGTGACAGAGGCCGCGCCACACAAATCCCGTGCTGCTCTCTAATCAAAGCGTTCCCGCCACAGCAAATACCCAAGACGCTGGCCGATGACCAAACCCAAACAAATGCTGCCATTGAGTGCTATAACATTAAGCACCATGGCCCCGGATACGGCACGTCCCAAGACACTCCCCAAAAACGCACCAAACGAGCTCAGGCTCGCGATGAAAATCGCTTGCCGAGGGTCGCCCGACCAATTCAGTGGAAAGCGATCACAGCTTGGCTTGCGAAATTGCCGCACGTTCGCAAACCGTAACACTGCAATCACGAATACGAGCATCTGGTTAGATCGTTAGTATGCATCAAATAGCGGCGTGATGATACGTCCGACCTCATTGTTGCGGGTTATTAGGTGCTTCGGATAGTAAACCCAGTATTCGCGCGGGTTGTCTGAATCGCGACCGAGCCACAACAGAAGGCGAGTGCCATCGGAGATTTCGACGGTCATCTTCTTCACTGGGTGCGAGTGGTGCGCCGGCAGGTCGCTAAGGCTCTGAAGAGCGGTTACGATCTCGTCGGCGTTCTCCACGCGCTGTCCATTGATGGATACCGTTGCGCCGTGCGACCTGGATTCGAAAAAACGTTGAACCTGAAACCGTGCAATCGATGTGCTGCTCGCGGCCGCGGCTAGGCCGAGAACGATAGCGATGACGGAGATCATTTTTGGGAGCGTCGCGCCAGTAGCACCGAACAGCATCGCAATCAGTCCTGTCCCAAGAGCGAGAATGAAAAACGCGTCGAGCACGCTCACGATCTAACGACAACAAGATGAGCGGAGTGAAAGTGTGGAAGTCATCTCAAATGTGGACGCACCGCCGTCCGCCGTTGGCTCCATCCTATCGTTAGACGACTAGCGTTGCAACCGGAGTCCCGTCTTCTTCGTTTCATCGCGAGTCGCCGCAACTGACCCCGAATGCCGATAGTTACACGCGACGATGATGCGAACTCGGACAGAGAAAGTCGTCCGCTTATGACAAACCCTATCGCGATAGGGCCATCTGATCTTCAGAATAATACCAGATCCCGTCTCCAAGCTTCTTTACGCCATAGCCTTCGCGGCCTTCACGGAAAGCTGCGATTCCGAAATGCAAAAAGGTCCCTCCGAACTCTAGTTCGACGCGATCGTCCATTACCCGAACGGCCGAGGCTTTCGTGTCTTTCAGCGTCGCGGGAAATGCCGGTGAATTGCGTCGAAGATAGGTTACTGGCCTTTCTGACGGTGGACTGTCCCATCTAGCTTCGTGAGCAAATTTCCGCATTTCGCTACCTACGGCGTTTGAATTTAAGTGGAGCGCACGGTACTTGCCTATCGCAATAAATACCGTCGCATAAACTCGAAACAGCGCCATATCCAGTCGGTTGAACCGCGACCTCGCAATGGTCAGGTAAAGCATCAAACTAATCGCGAGGCAAGCTCCGACGATGACAATAGTCCATTTTCTCATGTGCCGCGATCAGATCTATGGTCGCGCCTGCTGATAATTCAACCGCGTCCTCATCCACCACCGCCTTTTCGCCGAGTATAGTAATCCCACCCGAGAAACGACCAGTCTGTCTTTCCTATGACAACTGGGCTAAGCGGCGAGAGGTTATACTGGGACTTATTCCAGTCCCCGATCCAATTTACCATATCGGATCTTGAGATACCGTGGCCGGCGAAACCCTCGCCGACTCCAATATAATTGATTTGAAACCCATTCCATTCGCCACGCAAATTCTCATATCGTCCTTCGTAGACAAATTCAGAATTTTTGTATTCGGCATTCCTCCAAAACTCGGTATCCAATTCTAACATGAACTTCCACCATGCGATTTCCCCGTGTCCCTCGGATTCGAACTGTGAAACTTCGTCGTATACCCCGGATAGGACGCGCTCAAGCCATTCATCCGTTAAAAGGAAAATATTTGGACCGGTAGGCAATCCATTCGGCCCTGTCCAGTAACCCTGAGTAGACAAGGGGGCCGACGGCACAGTCCCTTTGCCACTCGAATCGCGATTGAGCGACGGTAACCGAACTACAAAGGTCGCGACGCCGCCACCACCGCCGCCGCCGCCCTGATTTAGTGCACCCAACCCGCCTAGGACATCCGTGACAGTCGTCCAGCCAGTCCCACCGAGCGAAGTAAGGCCTCCTTGAGAGCCATCCTTACCTTCGTTGAAAAACGTGGCGGTAACAATTATTGATCCGCTCGGATCGGCGTTGTTCACCGGATCGCCGCCGCAGTAGCGGAAGAGGTTGGCATCGCCGCCGCCGAAGCCGAGCGGGTCGGGTTGCAGGAAGCTCCCGAGAGCAGGATAGTAGAAGCGATGACGAAAGTCATAGATGCCTAGCTCAGGGAAGTATTCCCTCCCGGTAAACATAAACCGGTTCCCATACCAACTATAGGACCGCGGGCTAGTTCCACTCCAAGTCGTCACAGTCGGCCTCCCGAAAGCATCATAAGTGTATTTCTCTATCCCATCCCCATCTGAGTCCAAGATAAAGGCTACATTCCCCATCCGGTCCAGGTGATAGCGCAAATCGCCATGGGTGGCATCGTGCCGGTACAGAATCTCGTCCGGTCCCGGCCCATACACATTCCACGATGTGCCCTGCCACGCGTCATTCTCCAGAATCGGTTTCCAGCCGTCATACACAATAAACACTCGGTCTCCATCGACGGTCCGCTTGAGGCATCGCCCCAGCCCGTCGTAGACGAATTCCGCGTTGTCCTCCCCGCTCGTGGCCGAGGTCAGGCGATTCTCCGCATCGTACGCTGCCCCGAATCCCCAAATCCCGGTAAGATTGAAGTTGTTGTCGTAAGACAGCTCGGCGCCGTCCACGTTCCCATACTGATTCAGAGCAGTCGGAGTGTAGAAGCTCGTAAATTCATTATCGCTATCCGCCATCGTTGCCCAGTCCAAGGTATCAGCCGTCGCGGTGTAGGTCACCGTGCGACTCGGGCTGAGCGGATGGCCAGTCCACACCTGGCTGGCGTTGTACTTCACCTGTTTAAGCTGGCCGGTGGACTCGTAGGCGTACCATTCCCCCTTGCTAGCCTGCTCGTCGCGCCAGCTCGCCGTTAATCGGCTCAGGTTATCGTAGGCGAAATGGCTGCGCGCAAACCATGCGCTATTTTTGCCGACCTGCTCGAACGTCGTTGGCCGGTTCAAGGCATCATACTGGCTTACCCCGTTACCGTCGATGATATTCGTCGAGTCGTTCACGCCGCCATACACATCCTGCCGCTTGGTCATGTTCCCATTCAAATCATAAATGTAATTAAACCAGCTCGTGTGGTTTCCGTCGTAGATCGTCCGCAGTTGATTACGCTGGGTGTAATCGTATTGGATGCCGTACCGCCCAGGGATGCTGAGCGAGCTGCGGTTGCCATCGCTGTCCCGTGGCGTCTCCACCCGCCCGGTCAAATAGCCCCCGACCCTTTGCTCTTCCGAGGTTTGGCGGTTGGCATCGTCGTAACCGAAGATCACTGACGTCTCACCGCTGTTTGTTGCAACGGACGTCAACCGGCTAGCATTGTCATACACGATGTTTACTTCCTGGCCGACGCTGTGGTCGGGCGTACTCCAGACGTCGCCGTCCCAGAAACTGTAGTAGTTTCGGTTCCGCTGGTCATAAAACATGTGTTTGAACCTGCCGGCTGGATTGGTATAGCCATCAGCGTTCCCAGCCCAATCGTAATGCCAGGTTTCACCCCGCGGCACGTTGGTGGCATCGGGCGGATAGGTCGCGGACGTCTTGCGATTGAGCGGATCATAATCAAAAAAGTAGGTGGCGGGTTTCGGATCTGTCAATTGTCTTACGTTACCGGCGAGGTCCCTCTGGTAATGCGTATATTCGTTGGCGAAGCCGTAAGTATCGATCACCCGGCTTTGAGGATCGTACTCCATCCGGCGATACATACCGTCGGCGCGCGTTTCTTTGGTCAGGTTGCTTCGGGTATCGTATTCCCAGTCCAGCGTGTGACCGTTGCCGTTGCGGTCGGTCGATATGGGATCGGTCATGGAGGTGCGCCGGTTCCGCGCGTCGTAAAGGAACGTTGTCAGGTTGCCGCGCGGGTCTTGCACGCTGGCAAGATTCCCCGTTTCATCGTAGCCGAACCAGGTTCCACCGTCGTCATCACTGCTTTCGGCGCCCTTGCGCACCATTTTACGGCGAAAATTCTCGTCGTAATCGAAGGTGGTGATTTTGCCCATTTGCGAGGTGGCGCGATAGACCGACCTGGTGGTGTGAGCGTAGCTGCCGGTGCCGTTCGGCGGCGCATAACTCAGATTCGTGGTTTCGTTCATCGGGTTCGTCACGCTGGTCACGCGTTTATAGTCATCGTAGACGTAACGAGTGCGCTCGCTCACGTTCCAGGACGCGTTGGGATGGTTTTCATCCGCCGACCAAACCAGAGTCCCGTCTGCATTGTAACCCATTTGCACGTAACTGTGGTCCTGATCGTGAGTAACCTTGGTCACTAGACCGCGGGTGTTGTATTCGAAGGTGGTTGAGTTCCCGCGAGGATCCACCACCTGCTGGAGCCGATCCATCTGCGGGCCGCTGGTGTAATAGTAGTAATGGGTGGGATGGTCCTGCGGGTTCGGATCGCTCGGCGTGGCAGGCGGCCAGGACTGATACATTAACCCGCGGCCGTCATAGCGGAAGTTCTCCACGCCTCCGCTGGTCATGGTATGAGTCTCGACCTGGCCGAAGCTGTTGTAGGTGAATTCCTCGGTCGGCCCGTTAGGATAATCCGGATACCAAATCTTCGTCACCCGATTTGTGGTATCGTCCCGGGTAAAGTAGGTGTTGCTGTTAACATCGCGCTCGTCGCCGCCAATCTGGAGGAAATAAGGGGCGCCATCGACGTACTTATATGCAAATCTTTGGGTCGATTGCTCGGGGTCGGGATGCGTTAGGATACTGAGGGCTCCGATCGGTCCTTCCCTTTGAAACGTGGTAGTGTGGTGGCGTGCGTCGGTAACTGACGAAACATAGCCATTCAGATAGTCCTTCGAGGACTGTTGACCCTTGAAGTCGGTGAACCTTCTTAGCAATCCTCCGTCGTATTCGAGATGTCGATAAGGGCCGTCTCCTCTGTACTCATCTCGCCATGTCAGATAAGGAACCCACAGGGTCGAGACCGCCTGACCCGTAGTGGCGTTATTCTCGCTGAGAATCTGGCCGGCGGCGACGACGACACCGGGGTCCCCGTTGCTCGTGGCGTAGGTGTACGAGATCTTTTTCATCGGTCCCCCGTACATGGGGTCGTCACACGTGGCGAGGAGCGGATACCCATTCGGATTGCTGCCGTTTGGCGCCTGATATGAATAAGAGGCGGTCGGGGAAATATTCAGCGCCGGCTCGAATGGATAAGTCACACCATCCAGATAAGTGTAAGACGTCGTTCCCGGGGAGAACACAGCCTGCGAGTAATGGTATTGAACAATGCGGCCATCGCTCGATTGAATATAATCGATCGCACGATCGCTTCTGTAATAGAGCTGGATCGAGCGGCCGGCTTGTTCCTGGACTTTCGAAAGGCTTCCGTCTGGGTTGTGTGAGAAAGTGGTCCGGATGCCGTGGGGATCGATGATCGCCTGCGCCTGGTAGGAGTAGCTAAAGGTGCAAGGCGGGTGCAACTCATAGTCGCACACGGGGGGGGTTCGCGTAGCCAAAAATTCGACTTTTCCGCCGTCTGCCAAAAGGAGGTACGCCTTCATCGTGGAAAAGTTAATCGGCTGGAAACGTTCGGGCACCCCGGGCGGACCGGTAAAATAGGTGTCCGTTGGAGAGCCGGTAAAGTAAACCACCCGGCCATCGGGGAAAGTTACCGGATAGACTGTCGGGCGAAAGCTGGAGTTGTCCGTATTTTCCTCAGAACCATCGATGGTCCAGGCGTACGAATGGCGCCACCCGCCTGCGGCGGCAAAGCCAAAATCCTCGGCCTGCGGCAATCGGCTGTTGGCAACGCGCGTAAAGATGAGAGGGTATTGGCCCACACCCCCCGTCACCGCCAAGTCGGTAATCTCCCTCTTTGCATTTCCAGTGAACGGATCATAAGAACATGCCGTCGTGATATTGCCATTGAATGATCCGGCCGGACCGGTGGGATTGTTGTTCCCGATCTGGCCGTAGAGCGCCACCGCACCAAACGTGAGCGCGAACAAAATTAGTCCTGCAGCCAAGGGGCGCGTTGAATGAATCGAAATAGTCATGGGTGTTGTTAATGGGAGGGGTTCGCGACCGGACGATTTGCCTGCACGTTTGCTGGGTCCGCCACCCAGAAGCTGAGCGTCGAGGTCCCACCGGAACCAATGATGGAAATGCGATAGAGTCCCGGCAGATTTCCGGCTTGGAACTGAAAGGAGATCGCTCCGCCCACTGCAGACGTAGTCGGCGTGTTTGGAGAGATGCTCCCACCATCCAAGGGTTGAATCGCAAAAACGGCGTTCGCCAACGCAGGGGGAAATTGGACGATCACATTGACCGCTTCATTGAGATGCAGCCCGACTAGCCGGAAACGCCCTTGTATACTGTGGGTTGAAACTAGGGTGGTGTCCGCAAAATACACGGTTGCCCTAATCGGAATGTCGGTCTCGGGCGGCGGCGTGGGATCGTCAATCGGAATTGGAGTTATGGATGGAAGGGGGTCCGGATCTGGCGGGGGACGGACTCCGGCGCCAACGCGAGGAATAAGTGGGAGAGCAAGGCTAAAAGCCAAGACCAGGAGACAGCGAATGAAAGGCTTCACGGCGCCCTTTTTCCGCGACGAAGTAAACCAACGCTAGACAATCATTTTGGGATCATTTACAAACACTTTGAATCGCAATTCCCCGCGCGGGATTTGCAGGAATGCCACCTCCGCACCCCATGGCACGCACGAAAGTTTTACGAACACTCTCCGTCCTTCCACTCAGGCATCGGCGAGCTCGGGTTGAGCACAACGCGGAGACTCTTGCGGAAACGTTGCGTGCCATCGCTGTGAAAAACCAGCTCGATCAACCGCGCGCATTTTATTCGATAAGGGAGGTTTCCGCGCATTTTAACGTGCCCTTTTCAATGGTTTCCCGAGCGTACGACCGCCTTGAGCAAGAAGGACTGCTTACGCGGATGCGTGGCGCGAAGACGCTCTTGCAAGGATTGCGATTCGATCGCCGCAAGGGGGTGCGCGCCTTTATCGGTCTGCCTGCGTCACTCTCCGCGTTCATCACCATTCAGAGTTACCGCACGTTTTTCATCAAAATCAGGCGCGAACTTCGCCTGCGCGGATTTGCTACCGGGATGGTATTTTATGAAAGGGAAGAAGCAAGAGGGGAAGCTCTTTGCCGCCGACTCAGAGCATACGAGGTCGATACCGTCTTATGGTTTCAACCACCTAAAGAAGCGCGAGAAACGGCCGCGCGTCTTGCCGACTCTGGAATCCGATTGATTGGGGTCGCCCACGAGCAATACCCAATTATCCCATGTCGTTACGAAGTACGCCGCGATCGGGCAATCGAGGAATTGGTGGCGAACTGGAAGGGGGAGGGAATCGATTCAATTACGATCGTCCAGTGGAAACAAAGGAACGCGCCTGTTGTGGACGAAAGCCTCGCGACGGCGTTGGATGAGCTGAGTATCAACTGGTCCTCTGTTGTTCTGCGGGACCAAAGCAGCCAAAGTTTTGTCCGCTCTCTCCAAAAATTGAAAACCGGAGGCCTAATTTTTTCCTCAGCTCAGCTCGCGTCGAAACTTTGTTTTCGCGTTCCAAACCAGGTGATTCAATTATTGGCAAGTCAGCGCGTCGCATTCGCAAATGGTCCAGTCAGTCTACCATTCGCAAACGTCCCCTACGTGCAGGTCGACCTTGTAGTTGTCGATTGGCAATGGGTCGCGGAGCAGATCACGAACGATCTCGTCTCGCAGAACGCCTTTCAGTTTTCCGGACCTACAACTTTCGAGGCCGAAGCGAAACTTCGAGTTCCCTTGAGTGAGTTCGCTCAGAATATATAATCAGCGCAGCTCAGCGCTCCACAATTTCTTTGCGGTGGATCCAGACGCTGTTCACGATGCCGAGACCGAACATAATCACGAGCGCGAACGAACCGGAGTAGCTGATCAGGGGCAGCGGCACGCCAGTAATGGGGAGAAGCGAGATCGTCATGCCGACGTTCTGAAAGATGTGCGTGAAGATGAGCGACGTGATCCCGATCGTGAGGAGGAGCCCGAATTGATCGCCGGCGAAGAACGCGACGAAGATGCACGTTAATAAGAGCAGGGCGAAGGCGCCGATCAAAAACATGCCGCCAACGAAACCCCATTGCTCGCCGATGGCGGAAAAGATGTAGTCGTTATGCACCGCAGTCGACGGCAGGAACCCCATCTCGATCTGGGTGTTCGGCGCCTTGAACCCTTTGCCGGACCAGCCGCCGGAGCCAATCGCGATCAGTGATTGGTTAATCGCCCAGGCGGAACCTTGTTTGTCGATCTCGGGATTGATGAAGGCCGTGATCCGCTCCTGCTGGTACGGTTTCAGGGCGAGATTGATCGCGAGCGGAATGAAACCGACGACGATCAGGACGATGCAGACAAGATAACGCAACGGGATCCCGCCCACGAAAAGGAGCGCGAGCAGGACCGGCCCCCAGATGATCGTCATGCCGAGGTCGGGCTGAATCAGGATCAGCAAGCAGGGCGCGCCCACGATTACCGCGCAAAGCAACAGCTTCAGCATCGCGTGCATTTCCCGGAATTGCGGATGACTCAGGAAAAGCGCGAGCACCATGATGCCGGCGATGACCGCGACCTGGGCAGGCTGGAAATTTATCGGTCCCAGGTGGAGCCAGCTGCGCGAACCGTAAACCTTCGTGCCGAAAAACTTCGTGGCCACGAGAAAGATGATGCCGGCGAGGTACATCGGGAGCGCTCCCCACCGCACCCAGCGGTAATCGATCAGGCTGGTGACCATGAAGGCAAGAAAACCTACGGCGACCCAGTTGGCTTGCTTGCGCCAGAACTCGGACGCGACTGTTTCTTCGCGCATGTAGGTCGCGCTATAGATCGCGACCACGCCGAAGATGGCGAGCGCGAGCATGGTGATGAGCAGCACCCAATTGAGGCCGAGCAATTTTCGCAGCAGTGGAGTCATGAAGAATGAAAAGCGCGTGGCAGTATAACCGCACTCCCGTGAGCCGTAAAATCGCCATCTGGGGAATGGCGCAGCGGCGATTACCAAGAGAGGGCGGCGGACTAATGTTTCTCGATTTTAGTGAGAAGTTTATCGGAATAAATGGTTGATCTTCTGGTATTTAACGCAGAATAAAATATTCCGCTCACTTACTTGTGAACGCGGTTCGGCATCGATAAAATGGTTTGGAACTGGGACGCTTTGAAAATTTGAAGGGACGACGATGGCAAAGAAAACAAAACGGAAAATCGGGCACCCGAAGCTGCCGATGCAGCGGCACCTCAATCTTCAGCATGAAGGAAGATATTTCGATCTGCGGGCAAACTTCGATCGGCTGAACGAGCGCTACTTCGGAGGGAAGCTGCGCGGGTATACAGTGACCTGGGGCCGCAAACGGAAGCGCCGGCCGAAAGAATATTTTATTTTCGGCACCATCCAGGAAGAAGACCGCGTTATCCGGATCAATCCCCTGCTCGATCAGCCTTTCGTGCCGCCGTGGTTCCTCCGCTACATTCTTTATCACGAGATGCTGCACGCGGTGGTTCCGGACGAGACCGGACCAAACGGGCGGCGCCGCGTTCACACCCGGAAGTTTTACGAGCGGGAACGCAAATTTCCGCGTTACCGCAGCGCGCGGAAGTGGGAAGAAGAGAATCTCGCGCGATTTTTGCGCTAGCCGCAAACACCTATCGCCGATCGGGCGCCGTCATTTCCGGCGAGTTATCAAACGGCGAGAGTGTCGTTGCGACGTTCTTCTTGATCAGGTACCAGAGCGTCGTCGCGAGCAGGAGGGAGATCAACTTCGCGCGCCAGTTGTTCAGGATCTGTTTCTTCATAAGCCCCTTGGAGCAATAGTTCGCCGATGCGTTTGCGGAAACTTTCCGGAGTAAAACCGCGCTCGATCCGGCGGCGGTGACAAATCGAAATCCCACCGGTTTCTTCCGAAACGACGACGGCGATCGCGTCGGACTCCTCGGTGATGCCGAGGCCGGCGCGATGGCGCAGGCCGAGACTGCGATCGAGCGTCTCGCGCTGGCTCACCGGAAAAATGCAGGCGGCGGCGGCGATCCGGCCGTTCCTAATGATCACCCCGCCGTCGTGGAGCGCGGCCTTCGGGTGAAAGATCGTGAGAAGGAGCTCGACCGAAAAATGCGAATCAATAACGACCCCCGTCTCTTCATAGACGCGGATCGACGTGTCCCGCTCGATGGCGATGAGCGCGCCGAATTGTTTATTCGCCAATTGTGAGACTGCTTCCGCGATGTCATGCACGGTCTCGCGCTTCTCGCTCGTCAGGGAAAAGATGGGGTGACCTCCGAGTTCCGCGAGACCACGCCGCAGTTCAGGCTGAAAAATCACGACGAGCGCCACCGCGAGAAAGACCGAAAAGCTTCGGATAATCCAGCCGATGACCACCAAATTCAGCAACTGCGAGATCAGGGTAAGCGTCAGAAAGACGATCGCCAGGCCGGTCAGGACCTTGGCTCCGCGGGTGCCGCGAAAATAGAGGTAGCCGTAGTAAATACCGACGCTGAGCAACAGGATCTCGGCGAAACTCCGCCAGCGCTCGACCCAAAACTGGAGGAATTGCTGCATCATGGCGCGGTCGTTTTCAAAAATGCTTCGGTGATTCGCAGAGCGGCCACGTTTTCTTTGACGTCGTGGACCCGCAAAACATTCGCGCCGCGTTCTCTTAACAGCGCGGTGCACGCAATGGTCGGCGCGAGCCGGTCTTCCATTGCGTTCGATCCGATCATCTTACCGAGTGACGATTTGCGGGAAACGCCCACCACGAGCGGCCGATCATCGACACGGAGGCGCTCGAGATTGGCGAGCAGCGCGAGATTGTGCTCCACCGTTTTCCCGAATCCGATCCCCGGATCAAACGCGATGGCCATTGCATCAACGCCGCACTCTAGGGCGCGCTCATATTGTTGTCGAAAAAAATAAGCCACTTCGCGAACCACATCGCCATATCGCGGCGCCGCCTGCATCGTCCGCGGCGTGCCTTGCATGTGCATGAGAACGATCCCGGCCTTTCGTTCGGCCGCGAGCGCGAGCATTTCTGGATCGGCGCGACCGGCCGTCACGTCATTGATGATCGTGGCGCCGGCATCGAGCGCGCCCCGCGCGACGGCAGCTTTTGATGTGTCGATCGAGATGAATACGGGAACGGCTCCGCGCAATTGTTCGATGACCGGAACGACGCGCGCGAGCTCCTCATCCGCGGGAATAGCTTCCGCGCCGGGCCTGGTGGACTCACCTCCGACGTCGATGACCTGCGCGCCTTCCGCCGCCATTCTTTTTCCCTGCTCGATCGCTTTGCCGGTCGCAAAGAATTGGCCGCCGTCCGAGAACGAATCCGGCGTGACGTTGAGCACGCCCATGATCATCGCCCGCGCTGAGAGGTCGAGGGTCTGGCCGGCAATTTTCCAGAGCGTCTCACCCATGATCGCTCAGACTATCACAGTGCGCCGCTTGTTGTAGCGACGGCGCGACAACAAAACTTTACACTCGTGCCAAAGGGACTTCGCACGGAGAGTGGTGACCTCGTGAAACCAGACAGCGCTTCTTTGCGCGAACAAATCCTGCGCCTGTTAGGCGCCTCCAACTATCGGCCGCTCGACAACGTCGAACTCGGCAAGGCGCTCGGCCGAAAGAGCGGCGTCCGGATGAACCTGAATGCGCTCCTGCGCGAAATGGAACGCGCCGGTGAGATCGCGCGCATTCGCAAGAACCGTTACGTGCTGCCGGCGGAAGCGGACCTCGTCACCGGGACGATCACGGTGCACCAATCCGGCTTCGCCTTTCTGCCGCGGGAGAAGGCGGGCGAACAGGATCTCTACATTTCGGCCGAGAACACCGGCACGGCGATGCATGGCGACAAGGTCGTCGCGCGAATCACGCGGGACGAACGTCATGCCCGGGCCAAGGGCCGCGATCGCGCGGAAGGACGCGTCATTCGGATCCTCGAGCGCGCCCACGATTCGATCGTCGGCACGCTGGAACAATCGAAGAATTTTTTCTACGTCGTCCCCGACGATCCGCGGATCGTCCACAACGTGTACGTTGGCAGCCCGGGGAAGGCGCGACGCGGCGACAAAGTCGTAGTGCGACTCGAGTCGTGGGAATCGCGCCACGTAAATCCGGAAGGCGAGATCATCGAAGTCCTTGGGCCGAGCACCGCGCCGGGCGTGGACATGCTGTCCATTATCCGGAAATACCATTTACCGACGGAATTTCCCAAAGCCGTTGTCGAGGAAGCACATCGAATTCCGGAGACGGTCGCGGAGGAGATGTTCGAAGGGCGCGAGGATCTGCGAGGCAAATTCATCGTTACGATCGATCCGGATGACGCGCGCGACTTTGATGATGCGGTCGACGTCGAACGTATTCCGGGCGGCGGCTGGCGGCTCGGCGTCCACATCGCGGACGTGGCCGCTTACGTGACCCCCGGGGGCGCGCTCGATCGCGAAGCCTACAAACGCGGAAACAGCGTCTACCTCCCGGACCGCGTCATCCCGATGTTGCCGGAACGGCTGAGCAACGGCGTCTGCAGTCTGAATCCCGGTGTGAATCGACTCACCCATTCGGTCTTTCTGGAATTCGCGAAAGACGGCCGGACGAAGTCGGCCCGGTTTGGGCGCACCGTCATCCGCAGCGCGCGGCGCCTCACTTATCGCGAAGCCTACGCCATTTTGAAATCACCGCCGGTCGATCAGTTAGGCGAGCGGCTCCACGTGGCGTGGGAACTGGCCTCGCTTCTTCGCCGGAATCGTTTCAAGGAGGGTTCGCTCGACCTCGATTTTCCGGAAGTCAAAGTCCGCCTCGACGCCGAGGGTAAGCCGATCCAGCTCGAGCGGATCGAGAACGACGAGTCCCATCAGCTGGTCGAGGAATTCATGCTGGCCGCTAACGAAGCGGTCGCGCGCGAACTGAAGAACCGGCTTATCCCAACGGTCTATCGGGTCCATGAAGATCCCGATCCGGAAAAGCTGGCGGACTATCGCGAGCTCATTCTCAGCTACGGCTACAAGGTGGGCGACCTCAGCAAGCGCACGGAACTCCAGAGGCTGCTGGCGTCACTCGCCGGGAAACCGGAGGAGCAAGCGTTGAAGATCGGCCTCCTGAAGAGTTTGAAGCGAGCCCGCTATGCTCCGCAGCCGATAGGCCATTACGGTTTGGCAAAAAATAACTACACTCATTTCACCAGCCCGATCCGCCGTTACGCCGATCTGGTCGTGCATCGCGGACTGGCAGAACGCGACCAGTCGCGCCGCGCGCGAACCGACATGGGCTCGATCGCGGCGATGGCCGAGCACATTTCCGACACTGAACGTGCGGCGGCCGAAGCGGAAATGGACGGCGTGAAAATGAAGAAGCTCGAGTTCTTTCAGCGCCAACTCGACGCGCGCGATCCTCAGGTTTTTCGGGCGACCGTCCTGGAGGTCAAGAATTTTGGACTGCTCGTCGAACTCCCCGATGTGCTGATCACCGGCCTGATCCACGTTTCGTCGCTGACGGACGACTTTTACGCGTTCGACGCCGCCCAGCGCCGCCTGATCGGGCGGCAATCCCGTCGCCGTTTCTCCGTGGGCGACCAGCTTCGCGTGTTCGTTGCCCGCGTCGACGTTTTCAAGCGGCAGGTCGACTTCGCGATCGCGGACGAGGGGCCGGCGAAGTCCCGGCAGCCCGGACCGCACGATCGGCGCCGCCCGGGAAAACGACGCTCATAAAGCGCCGAAGGTGGGTAGCGCCCTGACGCTCTCGCCCCCTTCACATTGTCATCCTGCGTCGACACGGAAATAGTCAGAGATCCCTTCGCCTCCGCTGCGCTTCGCTCAGGATGACAAAAAAAAGAGGGGCGCCGGCAGAAGGCCTGCGCCTCCCATTTCCCGACCTAACGGCACCCTGCAGAATTTGCTTCCACTAAGGGGGCCGAATCCCCTAGACTGCTGCGTTTTTCGGAAAAATGGACAGCATCATCGAGGCGAAAGAGTTCCAAATCGAGCGTAAGCGCTTTCACGTGGAGTATCGCGAAAACGATCGCGGAAGGTTCCTCCGTATCACCGAGGAAGCGCACGGGCGGCGGAACACGATCATCGTGCCGAGCACCGGCGTTGGTGATTTCACGGCGGCGATCGGCGAGGTGTTGCACACGAGCGGCGCGGGAGTCGCTCACTAGCGCGCCGCACGCATCCTGCGTGCGTTGACAGCTCTGGCGGCGGATTTAGTTTTGCGTCCGCCCGCAACGCCCATCTCGAATTTACTCTGTCATGCCCAAGAAAAAGAAGGTCTCCAGAAAAGTTTCCCGATTGGCTGGAAAAACGGTTTCGCGGAAGCAGAAAACAGCGCGTTACGTTTACAATTTCGGCGCCGGCAAGGCCGACGGCGACGGGGGCATGAAGCCGCTCCTCGGCGGGAAAGGAGCGAACCTGGCGGAGATGACGCGGATCGGTCTGCCGGTGCCTCCCGGGTTCACGATCACGACAGAGGTCTGCACATATTTTTACGCGCATAAGCGCACTTACCCGCCATCGCTCCAGGCCGAAATCGAAAAGGGCGTCGCCAACATGGAGCGGATCATGGGGACGAAGTTTGGCGACACGGAGAAAATGCCGCTCCTGGTGGCGGTGCGCTCCGGGGCGCGCGATTCCATGCCCGGAATGATGGACACGATCCTGAATCTCGGGTTGAACGACGAAACCGTGAAGGCGCTCGTCCGCGCCACCAGTAACGAACGGTTCGCCTGGGACTGCTACCGCCGTTTTATCCAGATGTATGGCGACGTCGTGATGGGCGTGCAGAAACGCGAGGGCGAAGACCACGATCCGTTCGAGTCCGTGATCGAACATTTCAAGGACGAGCGTTACGGCCAGCACAACATCGACGACTCGAAGCTGAAGGCCGCCGATTACCAGGAGTTGGTGGTGCGTTTCAAAAAGCTCGTGAAAGATCGCACCGGCCGGGCGTTCCCGAACGATCCGTGGGACCAGCTCACCGGAGCGGCCGGCGCCGTGTTCGGTTCGTGGATGAACGATCGCGCCATTGTTTACCGGCGGAAATATAACATCCCCGAGGAATGGGGCACGGCCGTGAACGTCCAGGCGATGGTGTACGGCAACACCGGCGCGAATTCCGGATCGGGCGTGGCGTTCACGCGCAACCCAGCGAACGGCGAGAATGAATTCTACGGCGAGTTTCTCATCGACGCCCAAGGCGAAGATGTCGTCGCCGGGGTTCGCACGCCGCAACCGGTGATAGAACTGAAGAAACTGATGCCGAAATGCTACGCGGAACTGCTGAAGGTTCGCTCGACTCTGGAGAAACATTTCCGCGACGTGCAGGACGTCGAGTTCACGATCCAGGATGGCAAGCTTTTCATGCTCCAGACGCGCAACGGAAAACGGACCGCGGCGGCGGCGCTCAAGTTCTCGATGGACATGTTCAAGGAAAAGCTCATCGACTGGAAGACCGTCATCGTCCGCAATCCGGCGGATCAGCTCGATCAGCTCCTGGCGCCGATCTTTGACATAGCGGAAGCGAAGAAAGCGAAGACCATCGCGACGGGGTTGCCGGCCGGTCCCGGAGCGGCTTCAGGCAGGATTTACCTGAATGCCGATCGCGCGGCGGCGGCCGCGGAGAAAGGCGAGAAGGTGTTGCTGGTTCGCAACGAAACTAGCCCGGAAGATTTGCGCGGCATGATCGCGGCGGAGGGAATTCTGACCGCGAAAGGCGGAGTGTCCTCCCACGCCGCCCTGGTGGCGCGGCAAATGGGGAAGGTCTGCATCTGCGGCGCCTCGGCGTTGCAGATCGATTACGCGAAGAAGACTGTGTCGGTTGGCAAACAGGTCTTCAAGGAGGGTGAGGATTTTCTTTCGATCGATGGGACGAGCGGAACGGTCTACGCGGGCCAGCTCGCGACCGCGCCGAGCGAGATCATCAGCGCCACGCTCCACGGGGACAAGGCCGCGCAAAAAACCGAGAAGTTCAAGGCGTTCAACCAACTCATGAACTGGTGCGCAAAAGTCACGCGCCTGGACGTTCGTTGTAACGCGGATAATCCGGAACAAACCGAGAACGCGCTGGCCTTCGGCGCCGTCGGTATTGGGCTCACCCGGACCGAGCACATGTTCTTCGAAGGCGACCGCATCGATGCCATGCGCGAAATGATTCTGGCGGACAACGTCGCCGACCGAAAAGCCGCGCTGGCGAAACTGCTGCCGTATCAGCGCGACGATTTCGCCGGCATCTTCCGGGCGCTGAAAGGTTATCCGGCGACGATTCGTTTTCTCGACCCGCCGCTGCATGAGTTTCTGCCGCACGACGCGGAATCGCAGGGGGCGCTCGCGAAAAAGATCGGCATCACTCCGGAGAAAATCGCGCAACGCGTCGAACAGCTCCACGAATTCAACCCGATGCTGGGCCACCGCGGTTGCCGGCTCGGGATTGCCTATCCGGAAATCACGGAGATGCAGGCGCGCGCCGTCTTTGAAGCCGCCGCCGCCGTTGCGAAAAAGAAGATCAAAGTGAAACCCGAGATCATGATTCCGCTGGTCGGGTTCAAAAAGGAGTTCGACCTGCAGGCCGAGATCGTCCATCGCGTCGCGGAGCAGGTCATGTCCGAGAAAAAAGTGAAGTTCGATTACCTCGTCGGGACGATGATCGAAGTTCCGCGCGGCGCGCTCACGGCCGACCAGATCGCGCAAAGCGCCGAGTTCTTCAGCTTCGGCACCAACGACCTGACCCAGATGGCGCTCGGCATCAGCCGCGACGACATGGGCAATTTCCTAATGCCTTACGTCGAGAACGAAATCTTTAAGAAAAACCCGTTCGCGTCGCTCGACCAGACGGGCGTCGGCCAGTTGATGCAAATCGCCGTCGAGAAAGGCCGGAAGACCCGGCCCGATATCAAGCTCGGCATCTGCGGCGAACACGGCGGCGACCCGGAGAGCGTGAAGTTCTGCCACCGGCTCGGGTTAGCCTACGTCAGTTGCAGCCCCTTCCGCGTCCCGATCGCCCGCCTGGCCGCGGCGCAAGCAGCCCTGGCCGAAAAGTAGCGCGAAGGCAAAGTCTAAGTTTGCCGTTCGCATCGACACACACGGGGATGTCGCCGGAGGTAGGCGGGCTTGGACGGGCTGCCGCAGTGGCTTCACAGACAGCCCGCTGTTCTATTACGTATCCCGCTTTGGTTGCTCTTGATCTGGCTGCTCTCTCCGAACGCGCGTTATGAGCCGATTTGCGTGCGAATAGCCGCTACGTCATTAATCAACGGCTGACCGACGGCTGGCGAAAGCGCTCCGGAGTTGATAAACGCCTGGACCTGGTTGCTGAATGCCCCCAGCTGGTTCCCGGCGGCTTTGGTCTGGCCGCTATTAAGCTTCCACACCGCGTTGCTAAGCTTGCCGGTCAATACGGCTCCTTGACTGGAGCTAAGCGTTCCTGCGCTAACGAGACCCTGAACCTGAGACGAAACGTTTGCAGTCCGCTGCTGCGCGGTCGGCGCCGGTCCATTGTAAAGGTCGACTACGATTACTGTCCCCATGCCGCAATCGATATTGAAAAGTGACTCGCCCCCGGCGACGACGACGTTGCCGTTTTGCAACAAAGTAGCTGTCTGACCGCTGAGACGTTCGACTATAGGCAATCCCGTTGGCGCCCACCCACCGGTGGCGGGGTCGTATATCTGTGGGAAAATACCCGACGCGAGGACGGTGCCATCGGCCAGCAAGGTAGCTGTCTGCGGCATTGGGAACAGCATCGATTTGCTACCCGTCAGAGACCAAAACCCGGTTCCAGGATCGTATAACTCAGTTGTGTACGACTCACCGACTTCTAAGACCATGCCGTTCTGCAGCAGCACCAGATTCGGGTTGCCGTAGGCGTATGTTAAGTCGTGCGTGGCCGTCCACTTCTGGGTAGCGGGGTCGTACAGCTCGGCGCTTCGAAGCAAAGAGCTAGGGCCTGACCCGCCAGCCACTAGAACCTGGCCATTCGGCAGTAAGACGGCGGCATGATTGGTGCGAACGCCACCTGCCATTGGTGCAGTGATCGGGGTGAACTGTCCGGTTCCCGGGTCATACAATTCCGCGGTCGCGGCATTCGATGATCCTCCAGCTATCAATACTGTACCATTCCCTAGAAGCGTAGCAGTGTGGCCGGCGCGAGGCGCGTGGAGGCTTCCGGTTGGTATCCATACTCCAGTGGCGGGATCGTAAAGCTCCGCCGTGGGCTCATATGTCTGCGTTACGCTGGTATTGAGCGAATAGCCGCCCGCGACCAGTACCATTCCGTTCTGCAGCAGTGTTGCACTATGCGATTCCCTCGGGTGGTACATGGTATTCGTCGGCGCCCAGGTATTTGCCACCGGATCGAAGAGCTCGGCAGTCTTCCATACACTTGTCGGCTCTGGGGCATTGCAGATGCGGTAGTAGCCTCCCGCGGCGAGTATTTTGCCGTTCGGCAGCAGAGTCGCGGTATGCCTTGCACGGGATGAGGTCATTAGGCCGGTTCCAGTAAAGGTGCCAAGCGCGCCCGCCTGGCAGAGGCCGCAGAGTAAAAGCAGCGCCGAAGCGCTAATACACATTGCCGTCAACGGGCCGCGCACTGCTAATTGTTGTCGTAGAGTTTTCATTTGTTTGATTGAGGTATTCCTTCACCGAGTTACTAACGACACGGCGAAGCGAAGTTCCGAAATAGTTCTGCGCTGGCGCAAGTCTAAGGCTTGGCGCGCCAAAAGGAGTCGGGCTTTCCAACCGCTCTCTGCGAAGCAAGTCCCTCAGACGGCCGGTTGGGAGACCGTCCTCTCTTTGAGCCGAACGGCCGGCGTTATTTCCTTGCCTTAACCAACGTGGCCGTGGCGGTGTGCGTCATGGCCGGCGACCCGCCATTCCCTGTGACAGTGAAGGGATAAGTGCCCGCGGAGGTGGCGGAGCTTACGGTCACGGTGAGCGTTGAACTGCCGGTCACGGGATTAGGATTACAATTCCACATGGCTCCGGAGGGAAGGCCGCTTACAGATAAGCTAACAGGCGCGGTGAATCCATCCGAGGGGGTGACTGTCGCGGTATAATTAACGACGCCGCCGGCCCGCGGAACGGTCAAAGAGGAGGGATTGATCGAGAGGGAGAAATTGGGAACAGGTGTAGGAGCAACCCGAACATAATAAATGTCCTCTTCCCCATTGAACGTCGCCGCATACGCGACATTCGCCCCGGTATTATCCGAAACCATGGTGATGTAATCGCCCATCTTGTTTTGATTCGGATACCCGAGGAAAGGATCGAATGAATTGCTCACCGCCACATTCGCCGACCACGTATTGCCCCCGTCACTGCTGTAAGAATAAAATAGTTGTGAATCGGTATTGTTAGTCGCGTTTCGGGTGTCGAGCCAAACGGAGTCGATCCGTCCATTCGGCGCAACGGAAAGGGTGCCGAACCAATGCCACTTGGCGTGATCGATCGGGTCGTCATTGATTCGGCGGGGCGTACTGAACGTCACGCCTCCATTGTTGCTGCGCACGAACATAACGTCGGTGCCACTACCAGGCGCCGAGCCGGTCGGTAGCAAGCTCGCCAGCAGGTAGACGTTGTTGTTCGTTGATGTGCCCGAACGGTCTACTGCCAGGAAAATCTGGCCGCCAAGCCCCTCCGGGTTGATTCCGGTTTTATAACATAGGTTACCGCCCAGGTTCACCGCCGTGCTTTGATCGAACGAAACTTTTCCGGTCCTGCGCTTTGCTGTGGTCGACCGGACACACCAAACCTGATTTGTGGTCGCATTGACGCCCCCGATGAATAAGTCGCCGCTAGCGTTTACATCAGCAGTTCCGTACTGGGGCGAGTTAGGGATGAGAATGGGATCCATCCAGGTGAATCCCCCATCAGTGGAACGGGTGAATTGCCGTGCGCCATAGAAGCTGCCGGCGTACGGGCTGAAGTATTGGTATTGGAATCCGTGACCGATGCTGTTGGTGGTGTCTATCGTGAACCACTCTTTGTCGCCCCCCGTAGCGTGGGCGAGGTGCAGCCAGGACTGGCCCCAGTCCAAGGAGCGCCACATGTCGGTGAACTGGTCGGTTTGCGATGCGAAAAGGTTGAGATAGAAAAAATGCCCAGTCTCATCGGAGGCGAGAACCGGATCGCTCTTAAAGACATTTGGATCGAGAGAGCCGGGAAAGATCCACGAAGTGCCGCCATTGTTGCTGTATCCCAAGCCGGCCTGGCGGAAGTTGGAAGCGATCGTATCGAACTGTCGCCAACCTATCGCCATTCGATTCCGGTTAGTGGGATCTACCGCTATGGAGGGTTCGTTCGCGGCGTCCCCCACGATATTATTGCCGCTAGCATCAACATTTACCTGATAACTTGTGAAGGGCCCGGCCTGTGAGACCATGGCGGGCGAAAGCGCCGTAGCCCAGAGGGGAGATGGGGCGCGCTGATCGCCAAATTTTTCGTGTTCCTCCTCCGGCAGTGAGTTGCGCCGGTCTGAGGGAATTGCCTGGGCCCACATTGCGGTGGCGCCAACTCCCAACAGCGCCACCACTGAGAGGAGCAATACCAGGATTTTCCTGCTTTTAGAGTTCGCTCCCATAACTAAGTCCGGTTATCTGCTCGGGAGGGATCGGAGCAGTTCAAGGCCTTCTAGTGCCCGCGCCTTGTAACTCTGAGCGAGCGCCTCCTTTGCTTCGGCCACGAATACCTCCTTGGAGACAGCCCTTAACTTCTTTTCCTGGCCCGGAGTCATCCAGGTCGGTTTGCTATTATTCAGCATCCGGAGATTTTGATCGTAAATCTGTTCCAGGGCGACTTCTTCCTCTCGCATCTCGTCCAACTCCAAGCCCCTTTGGATGGCGGACAGGAAGTAGGCCCTCAATTCGACTTTGTATTTGATGAAATTGGCCGCTTCATCCTGGTTTTCTCCGGCCTCAGTGCAATTGCTTCGAAGCCAATGCTTGGCAAAAGTTTTTCCTTCGTCGGAAGTCTGGCCCCGTAATCCTGCTGCAAGGAAAAAGGATGAGGCAGCAATTGCGATTAAATAGCCTTTGTTCATGATTTAGCCTTGGGAGGGTTCAATTGGCAGGATAAGTTCCGTCGGCCCAGATTCTCTTCTGCACTCCGGGACAGGTATCGGTCGCTTTCGTTGAGGTGGGATTGCAATCCCTTATCGGCAGGCCCGGTCTGGCATTATAAAGTGTGTTCAAAACTGAATTGCTGCTTAAGTGCATCCTCAAGACCTGTCCCTCCGTAATAAACCGGCTACTGGGCGACCCACTGGTAGTCATCATGTTGGTATAGTCGAACCACTGGGTTGGCCCACCGCTGTGAACGTGCGCTAATGCCATCAGGTGGCCCATCTCGTGTGCGAGGACGACGTTCATTGCGGCTGACCCGAGCATGATCCACGGGGCGCCTTCTTGTCTCGCCTCACCAGAGTTCGTATAAAGAATCCCGCTCCAATTCATCGCGTGAACGTAGTAGATGTTAACTTGTCCAGGGACATACCCAATGTCGGCCTTTAATCCCGCGGCCATCGTGTAGTAGTCGTAGTCGTAATACTTAGCTGCCTTTGGATTGGCGGTGGCATCGATGATATTGACCGTAGAGAAATCGACGCCCACTCGTTCGGTGCCATAGATAGTGGAGGTTGTAAGCACATCATTGAGCGCCTTTGTGCTGGCCGAATTGAAATCGCCGTAGACAATCCAAATGGTAACGGGAATCAGAATCTTGTTAGCAAATGGCACCGCGATGTTGTCGTTTCCCGGCGTCCAAGGCACTTGCGGAAAAACGGCGGGAGGCCGATCCTGGGTGAACGCCATAATCTCGTTCGGTTTATTGCCATTGATACTCGAGAATTGGCCGACCAGGGCAGGGCTGCCTGGAGAAACATACGTCTTATCGTTGGCGAAGGAGCCGCCGAGCTTTCCATCTATCAGCAAGCCAATCGGGTTTCCCGAGGTATTGCTCAAGGTTACTTGATCCTGCGCTTTCAGCTGCCCCAGCCCGGTTACGGCAAGGAGCAGGGTGATAATGAGTAGAGAAAAGTAGAATCGTCCGTTCACTGTTTTCATCAGGTCTTTCGCTTCTACGGATACTAACCAACTCGGAAGACGAAGTTCCGGAATAAGTTTTCCTTCAAGCACTCTTTGCCCCGCCGACCGATTGCAGCTTGTTCCCCTCAAGGGCGCAAGCTTTTCATTTTCTTGTTTTTACGCTTGCGAAGGAACCTGCTAGTAACCACGATGCGCTTCCATGGGAGCCCCGGCTGGACTGAAAGATGCGGAGGAGGCGCGAGTGTTTGTCACCACGCGCTGGAGTCTCATCCTCGCGGGCGCAAGCTCTGACGGTGCGGCCGAACAAGCGCAAGCAGCGCTTGCCGATCTCTGCCGGATTTATTGGCGGCCTGTTTTCTCTTTTGTTTGCCGGCGGGGCTATTCGACCGCGGACGCCCAAGACCTGACCCAGGACTTTTTCGTGATGATGCTGCAAACCAACTGGCTTCAGCATGCGGATGAAGGACGTGGTCGCTTCCGTTCCTTCCTGCTTAAGTCGCTCCAAAATTTTATTCATCACGCGCGGGAAAAGGATCATGCGCAAAAGCGCGGCGGCACGGTGCAGTTTGTCTCCTGGGATGACTGGATGGCGGAAGCGCCGTCGCAATTATCCATCTCATCGCAAACCTTGGAAACCCTGCCAGCGGAAACGCTTTTTGATCTCCGCTGGGCGGCCACGGTCGTCGAACACGCCTTACGCCGGCTGGGCGAGGAATGCGAAGCCAAGGGACGGCGCCGCCTCTTCGACGCCTTACGCGGTTATCTCAGCGCCGAACGCAGCGACACTTCGTACACTGATTTGGCATCGAGCCTCGGAGTGGCGGAGAGCATGATCAAGAAGCAGCTGCACAATCTGCGCGCGCGATACCGATGGCTCCTGCGCGCTGAGGTCGCTCACACTGTGGCCGATCCTCGCGAGGTCGATGCCGAGATCCGTTATCTTTGCGCCATCCTTGCGGCCGGAACTTGAATAACCCGATACAACAAATCAGCGTTGGGTTCGAGACTCTCGCCAGCGCGTCGAAGAGCGCCACCAGTTGCGCGAACTGCGGCGCTGAGGCGAGGATCGATAAAGGGACATGCCTCAATTGTCTTCTCGTCGAGGGACTGGCTGCAGAGGGCGAAAGTTCCAGCGAAGCCTTCGAGACCGTCCTCGGCGAAATTGATTTACCGGATAGCGGGTGGCGGCTCGGCAATTACGAGATCCTGGAGGAGATTGGGCGCGGAGGCATGGGGGTTATTTACCGCGCCCGACAACGTCACTCGCGCCGCGTCGTGGCTGTGAAACGGATGCTGAGTTACGACGCGGAGTCGCACGAGACGCTGGCTCGTTTTCGCCGGGAAGCGCAAACGGCGGCGAGCCTCGACCATCCGAACATTCTGCCCATATACGAGGTAACCGAGAGCGACGAAGGCGTTCCGTTCTTCAGTATGAAACTGGCGGCAGGCGGTAGCTTGCGGACCGCAGCGGCCGCTCTTGTTGGCAAACCGCGGCAGTGCGTCGAGTTGATCGCCAAGGTGGCCCGAGCGCTCGATTACGCGCATCAACGCGGCATTATCCATCGCGACCTGCAGCCGGGAAACGTCCTTCTCGATGCGCGCGGGGAGCCCATGATCAGCGATTTCGGTCTGGCGAAATGGCTGGATGCAAACAGCGATCTGACCCGGACGCTGACAACTTTCGGAACCCCTGGTTACATTGCGCCGGAACAGGCGGAAGGCGCCGCCGCCGATCTTACCGCAGCGGCGGATATTTACGGTCTCGGCGCTATTTTGTTTAACCTGCTGGCTGGGCGGCCGCCTTTTGTCGGAGCAAATGCCCTCTCCGTTATCCGGCAGGCTGGCGTTACCGAAGCGCCCCGATTACGCTCCTTTAAGCCCTCGCTCGACCGCGATTTGGAGACGATCGTAGCGCATTGTTTGGAGCGGGATCCTAAAGCGCGCTATCAAAGCGCGACCGATCTGGCAGATGACCTTGAACATTGGCTGGCGGGCCGACCAGTCGGGGCCCGACGGGTTCTCGCCCCCGCCCGAATTTGGCGCTGGTCGCGCCGTAACCCGATGCTGGCCTCAGCGGCGACAACTTGCCTTTGCTTGATCGCCGTTGTCACCGGGTTGTTGCTTCGTGAGCGCCCGGTCGGAACGCCAAACGCTTCCACGGCCGAGAAAAGCATTGCAGTGCTGCCCTTCGAAAATCTCGCGGGCAATAAGGAAAGTAGCGTTTTCACCGATGGGATGCAGGAAGATATCCTGACCGGTCTTTCGAAAGTGGCGGACCTGAAGGTCGTCAGCCGCAGCAGCGTGCGCGACTTCAAGCCTGGCGTGCCTCGCGATTTGCGCGAGATCGGGCGGGCGCTTGGGGCCCGATACATCCTGGAAGGCAGCGCGCGCCGCGAAAACGGCCGGGTCCGGATCAACGCGCATCTGACCGAGGCAATGACCGGCGCGCAATTGTGGGCGGAACAATATGACCGGGAGGTGGCCGATGTTTTTATGATTCAAGGGGAGATCGCGCGCCAAATCGCCCGCGAGCTGCAAGCACAGCTCTCGGACAAGGAGCGGGCATTGATCGCCACGCGTCCCACGCGCGACATGGTGGCTTATGATCTCTATCTCCAGGCGCGAGAACTGTGGAGCACGGGTTTATCCGAGGATGCCGGGCGCCCTTTCGCAAAAATCGAGTTGCTGGAGCAGGCCATCGCGCGCGACCCCGCATTTGTTCCGGCCCTTTGTATGGCGGCGCGCGCCCATCTAGAGCTCTACCGATTTAATACCGACCACACCCCGAGCCGTCTCGGCCTAGCGAAGAAGACGCTCGATCAAGCAGCCGGGCTCCAGCCCGATGCGGGTGAGGTGCATCTGAGCCGAGGTCTCCTTTATTATTGGGGATATCAGAATTATGCTCCTGCAATTAAGGAATTAGAGCTGGCTCGCCAGGAGCTTCCGAACGACACAGATCCACTACTTTTCCTGGGCGCTGTTGAGCGGCGGCAGGGAAATTGGGAGGCTTCCACGCGTCATCTCGAGCAGGGGTTCGATCTGGATCCTTTGAACAACGCGATCTCGGGGCCACTGATCGCGAACTACGTGGCGTTGAGGCGCTACTCCGATGCAGCTCGCGCTTGCGAAACGGTGCTGAGTCGGAGACCGCGCTTCAACTATTTCCCGGTGGCCCTTAACAGAGCCAATATAGAGCTCGCCAGCCGCGGCGATCTTCGTGCGCTGCGCGAAGTCCTCTCGGGAGACGCCGCTCTCACCGCATTGCCGGAGGAATTGGGCACCGGCCGGATGGCCCTGGCGCTCGCGGAGCGGGATTTCGCATCCGCTCGACTCGCCCTTGCCATTTTTCCGAGGACAGAATGGACCCGGGAAAGATTTGTCAGGCTCAAGGATTGGTATGTAGGTCTGATAGCCGAAAAACTGGGCGCCCCGGCTGAAGCCGCCGAGGCGTGGACCCGGGCGAAGGAACAGATTACCGCGCTAATCGCCCACAAGCCGGACGATGCCGGGGCATTCATTTTGCTCGGCGAAATCGATGCTCGGTTGGGCCAGAAGGAAGAGGCGCTTCGGGCTGGTGAACATGCGAGAGAGCTGCTTCCGGTCGAGCTCGATGCTTTTGATGGCCCAAAAGTTCTCGGCCGGCTCGCCGGCATCTACGCCCAGGTAGACGACAAAGCGCACGCCCTCGATTTACTGGCATCTACCGTCAAGCTGCCGAATGGACCGAGTTACGGCCAGCTTGCCCTTGACGAAATGTGGGATCCACTTCGCTCTGAACCGCGCTTCGCGGAAATCTTGCGATCGCTGGCTGCAACAAATTAGACCTTAGAACAAGCTGTAGATAAACGGGGCGAGGGCGGAGCCTTCGGTCAGGACAAGGATCAGGCCGAGGGTAAGGAGCAGGATCACGATCGGGGCCAGCCACCATTTCTTGCGGACGCGCAGAAACGTCCAGAACTCGCGCAGGATCGATAGCTTTCCGTTCATCTAGAATTGGTTTTCGTATTCGGCGGGAGCCGCGGACCCGGATCGCGGGCGCCAGTAACTTGCCTCGCCATTCTTGAAGGCAAAGTCGAGCGGACGTTTTCCGCAAAGCCGTTGCAACCAGCCGATCGGAGTTACCACGAGGAAGAATACGATGGTGAGAAGAATGCGCGACGAAATTGCCCCGAGAAAGTCGGCGACGCGCATCCAGGGCCGGTGGATGAAGCGGAGGAGCCGTGGGGCGACGGTTGCAAAAAGAACGAGCAACACGGCCAGCGACGCGAGCGGGCGGCCGGCGCCGCGATGGCGGAAGTTAAGGAAAGCGCTCAACAACAGGAACGCGATTCCAGTCGTTAGGCCAAAGCGCCGGAGCGCCGGACGAGATTCGGGCTCAAGGAACGGCGATTTGAAATCGCCGTCTTTTTCGGCCGGCGGTTCCAAACCGCCGCTCCTTGACGCTTCGCCAGCAATCGCGGTCTTCTCGATGAGAAAATCGCCGATGACGAGATAATCCATGTCGGTACGCAGGAAACACCGGTAGGCGTCCTCAGGTGTGCAGACGGGAGGTTCGCCCCGGACATTGAACGAAGTATTCACGAGGACCGGACAACCGGTTCGGCGCTCGAAGGCCTCCAGTAGATTGTAGAAGCGCGAATTAGTCGCGGCCGAAACGGTTTGAACACGGGCGGAGTAATCCACGTGAGTGACAGCGGGCAAGGCTGAACGCCGTTGGTTTAGCCGCGCCCTCAGACTTGAATCCTCGGCCTCGCCGTCTGGCGGCGACAGAGCGCCGCCGCTACAGCACCGCAATTCTTCCTGCACGGGTGCCACCAGCAACATGTAAGGACTTGGTTCGGTCAGGTCGAAACAGTCGTTCGCTCTTTCTTCCATCACGGCCGGCGCAAACGGTCGGAAGCTTTCGCGGAACTTAATCTTCAAGTTCAGTTTCCCCTGCATGTCGGACCGGCGTGGATCGGCCAGGATGGAACGATTGCCCAGAGCGCGCGGCCCGAACTCCATCCGCCCTTGAAACCAGCCGACGATCTGGCCGGCTTCCAGGATTTGGGCGACGCGCGGCGCCACGTCGTTATCGGAAAGGACGGTGTGCGGAACCGCTTCGCGCTCGAGGAAAGCGGCGGCGTCATAATTCGGTCCGAGAAATGAGCCGCGCTGGCTATCAGTCTGGCGCTTCGCTGCTCTTGGCTTGTCGTGATAGCGGTGCCATCCAAGCAAGGCAGCACCCAAAGCTCCGCCGGCATCGCCCGCCGCGGGTTGTATCCAAATTTTTTCGAATGGGCCTTCCCGAAGGATCCGGCCGTTGGCGACACAATTCAGCGCTACGCCGCCGGCAAGACAAAGGTGAGGTTCGCCCGTTAGTACGAAAGCGTGGCGCGCCATTCGCAACATGACTTCCTCCGTCACGGCCTGGAGGGAACGGGCAATGTCCAGGTGGAGCTGCGCGAGCTCCGCTTCTGGTTTTCGGGCGGCGGCGCCGAACAAGCGATCGAAGGCGGTGTTCGTCATCGTCAGGCCGGTCATAAAATCGAAGTAGCGGACGTTGAGGCGGAACGAACCATCCGCTTTCAGATCGACGAGCTCGGAGAGGATCAGGTCGCGAAACTTCGGTTCTCCATAGGGCGCGAGCCCCATCACTTTGTATTCGCCCGAGTTGACCCGAAAACCGAGGTAATAGGTGAAGGCGGAATAGAGCAGGCCTAACGAATGCGGAAAACGCATCTCGGCGAGAAGTTCGAGCTTGTTCCCCTCGCCTCGTCCCACACTGGTCGTTGTCCATTCGCCGACACCGTCGACGGTCAGGATGGCCGCGCGGTCGAACGGCGACGGGAAGAAAGCCGAAGCGGCGTGGGACTCGTGGTGTTCGGGAAAGATGATGGGGCCATCGTAGCGAAGCTGTCCGCGCACGTTTGCTTTCAGCCAGATCTTGTCCTTCACCCAAACGGGTAGCGCCCTCAAAAACGACGGCAATCCGCGCGGGGCACAGGCGAGATAGGTGGAAAGGAGCCGTTCGAATTTTAGAAATGGCTTTTCGTAAAAGGCGACGAGATCGAGCTCGGCCGCACCGCCCAGACCTGCTTCGCCCAGGCAATAATCGATGGCATGGCGCGGGAACCCGGCGTCGTGTTTGATGCGGGAGAACCGCTCTTCCTGGGCCGCGGCGACGATCTCGCCGTCCCGCACCAGGCAGGCCGCGCTGTCATGATAGAAGGCCGAGATGCCCAGGATATTCACGGGTGCTGGGCGAGGAATTTCGCCAGCTCTTCCGCGGCGAGCTGATGCCCGGCGGCATTCCAGTGCGCATCGTCGGCGAAATAGACCGGGCGGCCCGAAGCCGCGGCTTGTTCGAGCGCCGGGGTGAGATCGAGGAACGAAATTCCAGCGTTCGCGCAGAACTCGCTCACGAGGTCGTTTTGGACGAGGCGATTCGCCCGGATGTCAGCGGCGCGAATAGGCATGTGGTTGTAGGTGCTGATGAAATCGAGCGACCGTTGCAGTTCTTCCTGGCCTAACGAGCGCTGGACGAGCGGCCAGTAAACTTCGTCCTTCGAGGGAATGAATACGATGGTCAAACGGGCGCCATGCTGGGCGCACGTCTCTTTCATGCGGACGAAGGTGTCGCGGACGAGCTGCCAGCCGCGGCTTCGCTCGATCTCGGTGCGCGAAGCGACCAGCTTTTGCAGATATGGCGGCATAAAGGCAAAACGCATCGTCGCTCCCGGCGCTGTTTCGATTTGCCACGCGCCGCGGTCGAACCCGGCGCCAGTCATTGTTGCCGGAGCGGGCGCCGAAGCTGTTGTTCGCGCGGCGGCGGGCAAGGTCACCCGTACGAGAGTCGCCAGAAAAAGTGTTTCATAACGTCGAAAGCTTTTCCGCAGGCGCCAGCCGGACAGCTCTTCGCCCGGCTTGTCGCCGCCGTGCTCCCAACGATCGAAGCGTTCGGCATCGAACAGGTCGTTTCCTGCGAAATATCCGAGGACGACATCGCGAGGCTGGTGACCGATGGCGAAGTCCTGCAAAACATAGAGCTCCTGTTGCGGGCCGAACGAGGAAGTGCCGTAGTTTTGAACCCGTTTCGCGGTGATCTGTTCCAGCCGCGCCGGCCACGATTCCCCGGCGGGCGAAGTCATTGCCTCGACAAAAGAATCGCCGAGCGCGGCCACATCGATTTGGGAGCGGACGGCAGGATTTCGAAAACCTTCGGCGTCGGTCTCGAACGGGTAGCGATGGGGTTGGGGGCCGAACAATTCCCGCGGAACAAAACCCATCCGGACTATGTCGCCGAATTGCCACTCGCAATAAGTTTTGAGATTGGGCCGGAGACGTTGCTTGTAGCGCGGCGACTCCATCCAACGCGGATCGGGAGCAGAAAGTCCGAAATCATGCCGGGCCGTGAGGATGGCCGGCGCGAGTTTCAGAGCGAAGAGGCGAAGGACGCATTCGATGACTCCAAGGCAAAGGAGGGTGCTGACGCCAAGGGCCAGCCAGTTGCCAGCGAGATGCGAGATACGGGATGCGGGATGCGGGATGCGCGCCAGCGCGAAAGCCAGAGCAAACAAAGCGAGGTAAACCGGCCAATGAAATTGCCGCGTCAAACGCAGGTCGAACCAGGCAACGCGTCCGTGCACCGCGAATTTGAGTTCGGCGGTGCCGGCCGGGAGCGAAAGGCGTTCCGATTGGGCGCGATCGATCTTGCGGGCGGCGAGCTGACGCGATGTTGCGCCGGTGACCAGGGCGATCTCGTAGGCCGCTTCCCCTTCGGGATGGGCCGTCACCTGCAAGGTCTGTCGCCACCTCGATGTCAGAGGAAACGTGAAACGCGCTTCATCGCTGCTGATGATTTCCGGCACGACCTCGTTCCCACGTAAGCCGAAGTGCTGCCACACCGTGCCTTGTTGCCGGGATGCGGCACTGTCTTCGTCGACATACAGACGCTGGGTGGTCGCCGAGAACCAATCGATGAGCGCCGCGACACAAACCGCGATGAGCAGTGGCCACAGATGCGACCGGCGACCGCCTCTGGCGTTGGGGCGTTCGGCGTGAAGCGCCGGCGAATCGGAAATGGAAACCGCCGCTTCCGTCATTTCGCCGCGTCGAATTTTTTGCGCGCGTTCCAGGCGCGCTCCCAGTCTTGCTTCGCCGCCCAGGACTCCGCTTCGAGGAAATGGAAGTAACGGGGAGCGCCGGGCAGCTCGGTGAAATGCCGCACCGTCACGAGCGCTTCATCGATGAGGCCTTGTTGCATCTGTTCGTGATAAAGCTGAAACCCGAGCCCATAGCTGTCGGGGTTCGCGTGCAACGCCTGGCGCAGTTGCTCGATCGACGAATTCTCGGCCACAGGCGGAAGCGCGGGCTTTTCTCCATATTGCTGCGTGATCTGCACCGCTCCGTGGAAATTTTTCTGGCCCGCCTCATAATTCGCGACGCCGCGCCAGGCGAACGGCATCCAATCGGGATGGGCTGCGATGGCGCGCACGAGCTCGGCCGCATCGCCACGCTCGGCCCAATGTTTGAAGAGCGTGACCTTTTCCTCCGCGCTCATCGTCTGGAGCGTCGGGTCGTGATCCAGGAAACGCTGGAGCGCGGCCATGAACGGTCCGCCGCCGGAATGCTCGAGAAAAATCAATGCAAGGTCGTGATGAACCATCCCGAATTCCTCAAGACCCTGGTGCAGACTCGGACTTGATTGCCGGGCCACCGCGAGCATGCGGCCGTAAACTTCCGGTCGCCGGTTTCCCGCGCGGCGGAGAGCTTCGCGCCAGGCAGTCAGCGCCAGGGTCTGCTGGCCAGCGCTCACCCAGGCGTTCCCTTCCTCGAACGGGACTTCATAAACATTTGGCTCGAGAAAACGCGCCCGCCGGAAATCATCGACCGCCTGCCCGAGCGGGGCGCGGGCGCCGACTTCCCCGAGGGCGCGAAGAAAATAGAGTTGCCAGCGAAGCGGCGCCCAACGCAGGGCGCGGGTCGTGCGTTCGACAGTCTCGGTAAAATTGCGGCCGCGATTGGCCGAGATCGCCAAACGCATTTCGTTCTCCACGCCGACGGCCCCGGCGAGTGGCTTCTCGTAGCGCGTCGCGAACAACCACGCCGCGCCGGAAACCAGCAGCCCCAGGCCGATGAAACGAAAAACAATCGGGACCGTGATGCTGGGGCGGAATTCGTTTGGGCGGAGCAGCGCCAGCCCAAGAAGAAACAAGGCCGCCAATACCGTGCCGACGCGATGACCCGAAACATCCACCAAACCATGCAATCCGAAGAGGAGCGCGGCGATCAACGCCGCAACACGAAAGCGCTGGTTTGTTCCCTCCCCCAAGGGGAAGACGCGGCGAATGAAAAGAGCAATCCCGATCATCGTCAGGACCACGGCCGGCCAGCCCGCTTCCACGCAAAACCAAAACCAGTCGCTCTCGGGATGGATCGTGCGCGCGCTCGTCAGCGACACGTCGCGAAATACCGCGAAGACTTCATCGAAATTTCCGAGACCGATTCCGCACCAGGGCGACGCGACGATGAGGTGGGCCGCGTCACGAAAAATCGCCCACCGCAGATCCGTCGCGACGCCCGGATCGCCAGCCCGCAAATTGAACCGCTCGAAAGTCTGACCGCCAAAAAGCAGCATCACGGTCAACAGGAGCAGGAGGATGGAAACGCCCAGAGCAATGCGCGCCGCGGAGCCTTTGCGGAGCGCGAACACCCCCAACCAGAGCGCACTTCCAACCACCAGAAGAAGAACGCCGGCACGCGAAAAATCGAGGACGATGCCGGCAACGATCACGACGAGCGCGATCAGCCAGAGGATCCAGCGCTTGCGGCCACGACGAATGTCGTCCTGACCACAGGCCAGGATGATTATGGCCGTGAGTCCGAAGAGATTTGCCGTCTGGTTGCGATTCGGAAATGGCCCGAAGCCGCGCTCGTTATGCCAGAACGGCAGGGCCGCGTGTCCGGCCCGCAACGCAATACAAAGCCCCGTCAGGCAGGCGACGCCAAACGCGAACGTCCTCAGTTGCGTCCGGACGTCGCGCAAGTCGAGATCGAGGGTGCTCACGTAATAGAGCCAGCTCAATCCCGCGAGAAAGCTGAGGAAGCACCCGGCGCTTATCCACGGTTGGGGCGAGAGCGTGCCGGGAAGTTGGACTCCAAAATCCTCGGTCAGAACGGTCCGCCAGGGCGGTTGCAGGAACCAGTTCGCGGGCAGGAACGCCGTCGCCGCGCACGCCAGCAACGCCAGCAGAATTCCGTTCACGGCCCAGCCCATCGAAACCTTGGGCGGCTGGATCAAAAGCATCACGCCGAAGAGCGCGACGACAATGCCTTCGCTCCATTTTACGGTCGCGCCGCCGAGGAAACAGGCGAGGACAGGAAGACCCGGCACGGCGAGATTCAACCACCAGCGGGCGGGGGTGCCAGTGAAGCTGGCAGCGGCTCTGGTTTGCCTGGTTTTTGAGCGTGACATCGGTCGTTGGGTGGAGCGGTACTGGTATGGGATTAGCTAAATAAATCAGGAGCGCTCCCCACCATATGGCAGGTCCGGTTTTACCACGAGTTGAACGCCGCCTGCCATCGCGTACTCTCCACCTCGTCACCGGCAGCTAATCATGGTTACGCAACGCACGCAGGGTCTTTATCGGGTCTTCCTGCTGTGCCAGATCGTAATCGTCGCCCTCCTCTTCTGGTTCGGCGTCTGGGTGATGGTCACATTTTATTCGGCCGGCGGCGCGGAATGGACCTGGCGGCGCTACTCGATTTACTGCGGGCTCCTCGTTCTCGGCATGACCCTCGAATCGCTGAGCCGCGATGGATCCAAAAATTACTTTCTCCAGAACGAACTGCTCCGGCAACACCGGCTGAGCCTGCGCCAGACTCTTGCCAGCGTCGGCGCGCTCGTGTTCTACCTCATCGCGACGAAGGACGCGTTCATCTCGCGGTTGTTCTTCTTCAATTTCGTCCCGTGGCTCTATGTCGCTCTGCTTTTCTCCCATCATTATCTGCCCCAATTCCTCGCCCGCCGCATCTTCACCGGTCCGCGCGAAGAAAAGACGATCCTTGTCGGGACGAGCGCGAAAGCCGCGCAATTGCGGGCGTGGTTGCACCGAAAAGCCGATGTCGGGTTGCGGACCATCGGGTTGATTTCCGACGAACCGATCCAGACCACGGACGACGGCATCCCGGTGCTGGGCAGCTCGGACACGCTCGAGAAGATCATCGTCGAGCGCGGCGTCACCCAGGTGATCATGCTGGAGTTCCCGCTTTTCACCGAATCGAACCGCCAGATCATCCAGGTCTGCGATCGCGTGGGTGTCCGGCTCCTGATTGTGAGCGATCTCGAAGAGAAGTTGCGCCACCCCGTGACCCATTTTGAAGATGACGGTTTCCGTTTCATCGGCCTGCGCGAGGAACCGCTCGAGAACCCTCTCAACCGTTTCTTCAAGCGTGCGATCGACATCGCCATCTCGCTCCCGGTCATGATCGTGATTTTCCCGGTCCTCACCATCATCGTCTGGATCGCGCAGCGAATTCAATCGCCCGGCCCCCTCTTTCACCTTCAAACCCGGGCCGGCATGCAGAACCGGCGGTTCAAGATTTACAAGTTCCGCACCATGCGTCCGGATCACGACCAGGAGACCCGCCAGGCGAGCGACGGCGACGAGCGCGTTTATCCGCTGGGGAAATGGTTCCGTAAATTGAGCATCGATGAGGTGCCGCAATTCTGGAACGTGCTCCTGGGCGACATGAGCATCGTGGGTCCGCGGCCGCACCTGATCGAGCATAACAACCAGTTTTCGCAGTTAATGGCGAACTACCACGTCCGCGCGTTCGTCAAGCCCGGCATCACCGGCCTGGCCCAGGTTCGCGGTTATCGCGGCGAAGCGCGCAACAACGCCGATATCCAGAACCGGGTGGCGTGCGACATCGAGTATCTGGAAAACTGGAACCTGTCTCTCGAATGCGGGATCATCTTGCGCACGTTCGTGCAGCTGATCGTCCCGCCCCCGACGGCCTACTGAGCCAGGAGCAGGGCCCGCAACTCAGCGGCAAAACTGCGCATGACCCGCGGCTTGGCGAATTGCTCGACGTAACGCCGGCCGTTCACTCCGTAAATCCAAAGCCGTTCGGCATCGTTCGCCAGCGAATCGATTAACGCGGCCAGCTCCCGCGGCCGGCCCGGCGGAACGTTCATCCCGAAATTTCCCTCCGCGAGGGAAAGCGCGAGCTCGCATTCCGGCGCCGCGACGGTCACGACTGGTTTCGATTCCGCGAGCAACCCCAGGAGTTTACTCGGAAAAAACGAATTACCGGCGCCGGCCTGTTGGGTGATGAAACAGAGGTCGGCATCGACGAGAAGCGCACGATAATCGCGTCCGCGCTGCAACGGCAGCATGCTGAAGTTTGGCAGCTGCATTTCGGCCGCCCGCGCAGCGAGCGCTTCGCGTTGCGCGCCGTCGCCGCAAATCAGGAAGCGGATCGGCTTGTCGCGAAGAAGCGCCGCCGTTTCGAGCAAGACTTCGAGGCCCTGCTTGACGCCCAGATTACCTGCGTAAACGCAGAGGAAATCGCGGGGGGGGAATCCGTAGCGTTTACGAAATTCGCCGCGCACGGGAGCGGGTTCATCGTTCGCCAATTCGATCGCGTTCGGGAAGTAGACGAGTTTGGAGTCCGGCACTCCTTTGCTCCGGAACGTCTTGAGCATTCCGCTCGTGATCCCGGAGACGCGTGCGGCGTGTCGATACGCGAACGCTTCCAGCGCGTAGAGCGCGCGCGTAAACCAGCTCCGCTTCAGCATCCCGAGACCGACCGCGGCGTCCGGCTGCATGTCCTGGACATGAAACACGTACGGCGCGCGTCTTAATTTGGCTGCCAGCCACGCCGCCGCCCCGAGGAGGAGCGGCGGGGAGACAACCACGAACACGTCCGGCTGCGCCAGCGTCAGGGCACGCAACGTCGAGGTGAAAACGAACGTGCCTTCGTGAAGAATTCGTTTCAGGGCCGAGACGCGCGCCGGAACAAAATGCCAGCACCGATGGACCGGAACGCCGTTGACCAGGTCTGTCCGATAAAGCCGGCCACGATCTTCAGGCCGTTTTTGCCAGGTTGGGTAATAAGCGAAGCTCGTGACCATCTCGACGTCGTGTCCCTCCGCGGCCAGAAATTCGCAGAGGGCGACGCTATGCGGCGCGATACCGGTGAACTCAGGCGCGTAGTTAATTCCCCAGACGACAACGCGCATACTTCAGTTGTTAGGCCGGGTCCGGGCGCGGGTCAGTTCGTATGTTTTCGCGACGGAGAGAAACTCATAGAACCCGTGGAGCCGGGCGAAGTAATAACCTTCGCGGCCATCGAGGAATCCCTTTTGCCAGACGTAAACATAGAGGAATCGAAGGAGGGGGCGAAATGGAAGGCGTTGCGACAGAAGTTTCAGTTTCCGCCGGCGACCGACGGTGTGGCTGCTGATCCGGGCGTCGCTCCCGGAAAGTCTACGTTCCGCCGTGACGCGCGCTTCCCAGTTCGAGTAGCGGTTATGTTTTTCGACAAAGACTTCCACGGACGGAAACGCATAGTGATCCATCTCGCAGCTCAAGCGCCCGGTCGGGCCGTTCACGATCACGTGCTCGTGAACTTCGTTGTCCCCGCTCCGGGTGTCGGCGTCGGTAAGCTTCTCGTACCGGCCTGACGGGTGGCGAAACAGCCGCAGGTTCCAATTCGGATAATAGGAATGCCGGAGCCATTTCCCCATGAACATGAAACGCCGGTTGATCCAATAACCGGCGACTTCACCGGCTTCAGCGATTGCCTTCGCAAATTCCTGCTCCGCTTCCGGCGGCAGGACTTCGTCGGCGTCGAGAATGAAGACCCAGTCGTTTCGGAAGGGCAGATTTTCGAGCGCCCAATTCTTTTTTTTCGGCCAGGTGCCGTTGAACTCGAACTGGACAACTTTCGCTCCGCGGCCTGCCGCGATTTCCGAGGTTGCGTCGGTGCTGTGAGAGTCGACGACGAAAATCTCGTCCGCCCATTTCACGGACTCGAGGCACTGCGGCAGATTTCCGGCCTCCTGTCGCACCGGGATGATTACCGAAACGGGGACGGCGCGCTCGCCGGGGGCGGTCATACGGCGGGTAATCGCGAACGGTGGATGGCGAGGAGAGAGTACGGCGGAACCTCGTGGTCGGAACGCGCGAGGGTGCGGCCATCAAAAAATCGGAAGCCGTGGCGCTCCAGGAGCGGCGGAATCAGATTCGAGCTGTAGCCGTCGAGATACACAACTTTTACCCGGCCCGACTTCAGCAATTCCTCCGCGCCCACGAGAACCTGGAGTTCGTGTTCTTCGACATCGATTTTCAAAATCAGATTTCCGTCTGGGATGGGAAGCGAATCCAATTTCTGGCAGGGAATCATAATTGCACCCGGCTCATCCGGCGGAGCCACTTTAAAAACGCCGGATGTGATCCCGCGTTGGAACGCGAGCTCGGACTCCCGATCCGAGATGGCTACGTTAAGAACGGTGACCGGCGCATTTCGAACGGATTGGCGGAGCCGCTCGACCGTCTCGGGATTGGGCTCGATCGCGATGAATTTCGTTTCGGGGTATGCGTTCGCGAAACGACTGAGGATGGAGCTGTAGAGGCCGACATTCGCCCCGATATCGACAAAGACGTCTCCGGGTTGAAGAAGCAGCGACAGATTGAGCAAGGTCGCGACTTCATCCCGGAAAATGATGTTGGTGTTGGCCTGTCGTCCGGCGCGGACGAGACCAATTTCCTCCCGCGAATTGATCCGGAGCGGCGCGCCGAACAGTTGAAGATCTACGTCACGGGAAGGAACGAACAGCCTGGTCAACCAAACCCGCACGGCGGGAAAGCGCCCCACCGTGACCCAGAAAAGATGCACCGCAAAATTGCGTCCGGGAAAACTCATGCGCGGGGTCTTATCACGACGCAGGGATTACCGGCCGCAATCACGTCCGGCGGAACATCCTTCGTAACCACGGAACACGCGCCGATAACGCTCCGCGCTCCGATCTCGACACCCGGCATGACAAAGGCGCGCGCGCCGATGAAAGCATCCGGGCCGATGGTGATTTTTGCGGTCACCAATTGCAGCGCGGGATGCGCAAAATCGTGACTGCCGGTGCTGAGATAAACTTCCTGCGCGACAGTCGCGCGTTCGCCGATTTCGATTTGGCCGAGGCTATAAGCATTCGCGCGATCGCCGAGACAGGCGCGGTCTCGCAACGTGAGGTGCCACGGGATTTCGATTCGGGCGCGCTGGTGCACGAACGGCTTGCCTTCGATGGTTGCGCCGAAAACGTCGAGCCAGAAAAGGCGCCACGGGTTCATTGGTTTCGGCGTCCACCGGCAAAAGAAGAGCCAGCAAAATTCCCACAACAAACGCAACCCGCGATCCTCGACGGACCAGGGCGATTCCTGGGCGGCGCTTTGCTGAGGATTGACCGGGGTTTTCGGTTCCATTGGATCAAGGCCTACCCAAGCAGAAAGACAGCCATGGATGAACAGGGAATTTCACGGAAGTCCAGAGGTCGGGTTCGCAATTACTTCGAGCAACGAGTCCGTCGCGCGCTCGATTTCGAAACGGGTCGCGAAGCATTTCCGTGCGTTCTCCCGCATAATCGCGCGCGCGTCGGAGGTCGTGGCCAGCCAGCGTTTGAGCAGGTTGGTGGTGCCGGCCGGATCATCGTTCTCAACCAGACCCGCGCCGTCGGCTTCGATTTCGCGCCAGATGTTTATCTTGTTTGAGATCAGGACCGGCGTTCCGCACGCGAGTGCTTCGGCGACCGCGATCCCGAAATTTTCCTGGTGTGACGGCAACACAAACGCTTCCGCCGCGCTCAACGCGCCCCATTTCGAATCGCCGGTCAACATGCCGGGAAAGATAATGGAATCGCCCGCGTCCGACGCCGTCTGGCGAAGCCGCCGGAAATAACTGTCGTCGGAACAAGGGCCGGCCATGACGAGGTGGCTCGGCGCGCCGGACAAATTTCGCAGCTCGAGAAACGCTTCGATCAGCAGATCGCAGCCTTTCTTTTCGTGGAGCCGCCCTAGGAAGAGAAAGAAACGTTGCCCGCGCAGCTGCGGGAACGCTTCGAAAAACTCTTCGCGCGCGCCATTCGGATTTGGCGGAGCGGCAGTCCCGTAGCTCACGACTTTTTCGTTGCAACGATAAAGCCGGAACGATTCTCGGGCGAGGCGCCGTTCCTCTTCCGAAGTGAAGAGCACGGCGGCGGCATCGCGCAGGACGCGATATTCTCCCCACGGCCAATAGAGCAGTTTCTTGAAGTGCTTCGCTGGATAGGTGCGCTTAAACCACGGGTCGAGCATGCCGTGTGGAAAAACGAAGTAAGGTGTTGTCGTCCCGGCGAGCGCGCGCCACACCCCGAAGCTGCTGTACTGCCACAGGCCGTGAACGATGACGGCGTCGTAATTCGCGCGCCGCTCCTTGATCCAACTCGAAAAGCGCGGTGCGTAACCGTAACTTCCGCGGCCGGGACCGAGTGCATGGACAGGCACGGCGAAGTCGCGCAGCCACGGATCGTCTGGCGCATCGAGCGAAATAATTTCTACCTCGTGACCGCGTCGAAGGAGCGCGACGGACGATTGCCTGATCGACTCAATCGGGCCGCCGAGGGCCGGATTAACCGTGTGCGTGGACCGGAGAATTTTCATCGGAAGAGCCAACCAGCGAACGCCGTTTCGCATAATGCCCCAGGACAACCACGCTCCACAAACGGGTCCAGTGAAGCCGGTCGCGGCGGAACGTTTCGCGCGATTCGTTGACGAAGACTTCGGGCAACAACTGCCGGGCAATCGTCTCGCGTAACCCGTCTTCGACAAAACTGTCGAGAGGTCCACGCATCCAATGTTTCATTGGCAGGACGAACCCGGTCTTCGGACGATCGTAAACCGACCGGGGCAAAAGATCGCGGCAGGCTTCGACCAGCAATCCCTTTACGCCAGGATATTTTTTCTTCACCGCCGCGGGAAGCCCCAGAACGTACTCGACCAGCTCGTGGTCGAGAAACGGCACCCGCATTTCGAGGGAAACAGCCATGCTCATCTGGTCAGCGTCACGCAACAACATGCGGCGCATGTAACCGGTCAGCTCGGCCCAACTGATTTGCGCGAAATCGTCGGGGAGGGCGACGGGCACTTCGCGCGGTTCCGCGGAGATCGGCAACCCGGCACGTCGAATCGCTTTGTCGGTGAAGAAGCGGCGACGCCAATGCGCCAACACTCCGGCGTCACCAGTTTCGGGCAGATCGGCCAGCCGCTCGCCGAGGTTCCCGGCGACCGCAACGAGCCGTCGCAAAAAGGAAGGGAGTGTGGCGACGAGTTGGAGCCGAGGAACATCGCGGAAACTGGGATATCCACCGAAAAGTTCATCGCCGCCCAGGCCGGAGAGGGCGACTTTAACGCCGTGCCGCGCAACAGCGCGCGAGACAATGTAAGTATTGATCGCGTCCACGGAGGGAAGGTCGAGTTTATCGACCGCTTCGGTGACGGAGGCGATCACTTCTTCTTCCGAAAGCTGGATACGATGATGATCCGTGTGGTAACGGTCAGCGATCTCCTGCGCGATCGCGGTTTCATCGAATTCGGCAAGATCGAAGCCGACGGAATAGGTCTGCAACTTGTTCTCGAGTTTTTGCGCGGCCAGGGTGGTGACCACGGAGGAATCGATTCCGCCGCTCAGAAAACTCGCGACGGGAACATCGGCGAGGAGATGTTCCTCGACTGCCTTATCGATCAAACCGCGGACCCGTCCAACCACGTTGTCGGGGAACAAGGCGAAGGTTTTTCGCGTGGGCCAATATCGCCAGGTCTTGATTTCACCATCCGGGCCGACGCTCATCGCGTGGCCGGCCGGCAGGGCCTGGATTCCGTTGTAAATGAGTTCGTTTTCGGGGCAGGCGCCCCACTGCAAATACGCGGAAACAGCTTCTGCCTTGATCGCGGCGGAGGGCGGCGCAAGAACCCGGACCTCGGAGGCCGCGCGGAGGCCGTGCGCGTCAACGGCGTAATAAAGCGGCTTAATCCCCAGTCGATCGCGCGCTAAAAACAAATCGTTGCGCGCCGCATCGTAAATGGCGAAGGCGAACATGCCCTTAAGATGTTCGACAACCGCGTGGCCCCAGCGCGCGTATCCGACGAGGAGCGTCTCGGTGTCACTGGTGCCGCGCCAGCTGACGTTGGGGCCGAGCTTCTCGCGAACGGCGAGGTGATTGTAAATTTCGCCGTTGGTCGCGATGACATTTCCGGTGGCGGGATCGGCCATCGGCTGGGCACCTGTGGGCGAGAGATCGACAATCGCGAGCCGAGTGTTGCCGAGCCAGCAATGCTCGTCCGGCGAAAGCCATTCGCCGCGGGAGTCGGGGCCGCGATGATGAATCAGGTTGAGGTCGAGCGGAGCCGCCCGGCCTAACGAGTTAAAGTGGACCGCGATTCCGCACATCGACGTTCACCAAACGAAACCCTCTGTCCGGCGAAAATATTTCAAATCCGTTGACAGCTCTTTCACAGGCTTTGCCGGGACGCCCGCGTAGAGCCGGTAAGGTTCCTCCCATTTTTTATTGAGGAGCGACTGGGCGCCGAGGACAGAGTGGTGCGGGAGCACGCTGCCGCCGAGAAGCACTGAGTTCGTGCCGGTGAAACTGTATTCGCCGATCTCGATCGGCTCGGCGGTTTGCCGGCCCGCGGTGAAATCGATGCTGTGGGTGAGCAATTGGGAACGGAATCCGCCAATGGTGGCGAATGCGCCGATCCGGACGCGCGCGGTGCAATCGATTAAATGCCGGCTGCTGACCCCGGCGTGGCGTTCAACGATCAGCTCAGGCTGTCGATCGGGCTGGTGGGCGAAATGCCGGCTTGGGCCGCTCGGAAAACCGGTGATCCAGTTCAGTTGCCCGACGATGGCATGCGCGCCGAGATGAAGCAGGTCGATGTTCTTGCAGACGGTGAGGTGGCCGATCCGCGACCCCTCCTCCATGACGAGGTTCTTCGGGAAGATCCAGGCGAAGCCGATGCGACTGGAAGGATGGATCGAATAACCGAATTGTTTTTCGAGGAAGGCGCGGCGCAAGTCCCATGGCAGGAGGAGCGATAGAAATCCGAGGAGCGTCTTCATGCGGCGGCCCCGATCGACCGATAAAGTGCGACGTATTCCGAAATCATGCGCGCGGTCGAAAAACGTTTTGCGTTTTCAAGCGCCTTCGCGCTCCAGCGCGCGCGTTCGTCCGGATTAGACAGCCGCAGAAGATCGGCCGCGAAAGCAGCTTCATCATCAACGGGATGAACAAGCGCGGCATTGCCGGCGACTTCCGTCATCGGTTCGCGATCGGCGCAAAGAACCGGGCAGCCGCAGGCGTGCGCCTCGGCAATGGGCCAGCCGAACCCTTCGAAGGTCGAGGGAAAAAGCAGGGCGATGGCGCGGTTGTAAAGTGCTTCGAGGGTTTCGCTGTCAGCGTTCGAGATTTCGACGATTCGATCGGCGACACCGAGCTCGCGGCCTAACGAGCGCAGCGAAGGGGAAAGCGGATCGCCGGTAAAAACGAGGGAGCCATTCCAATTCTGGTGGCAGCGGGCAAAAATCCGGAGCACGCCTTCACGATTCTTCCGCCGAAGATTCGACCCGACGTGAAGAACGAACGGAATGTCCGGCTGGAGCCCGGGAAATTTGGAGAGCCGCTCGCCCGTCTCACTAGCCGACAGAACGCCATACGGATAGCTGAGCCCGAGCGTGATTACTTTGAGCGCCGGCGTCTCGTTCTTCCTTCGAACCAGCCTCTCAGCGTCGGAGCGAGTTGCTTTCGAAACGCAAGCAATGGCGGACGCGCGCTCGAGCCCGCGCACGATCCAGCGCTGCAGAATTTTGCCGGTCGCACTCGCCGGACAATCGGTCGCTTCGCCGAGCGCGCCGCGGACGGCGAGCAAATCGTGGCATGTCACCACGACCGGCACATCGGGAATCGCCTCTGCATACATCGCGTTGGAATGATCGCAGATGTGAACGAGGGCCGGACGTTCGCGAAGTTTCCGGGCGATCGCCCAACGAAAGAAAATAAACTTGTCGAGGTAGGCGAGCCACTTCGCGACGAAGTTGCCAAGGAAATGAATTCGTCCCAGGAAAGGCTGTGGCCGGATCAATTCGGCCGGGGTTCCCGCCGCGTGTAATCCATCGAGCATCATCATCGCGAATCGCTCCATGCTTTGCTGCCGGTCGAGCGGGTAATTACCGATCAGCAGAATCATCAGGATGAGAGGGCGCCGCGGTCGCGCCGTGCAACTCTGCGGCGAAACGCGACCGCCGCGCGATCCGGCGGCGGCCCGGACCATGCGCAGTCGGTTCGGCGTCGGGCGGCGTCGTGGTATTGCCGGCCGCGAGACAGAGACCGCAAATGAAGACAGCAAACCCAAGGTTGGTGGGCTGTCCAAATTGGCCATTGAGCAGCGAAAGGAAGCCGGCCGCGTAAAGCATGATCGGAAGAATCTCGCCGCGTTTCAGTTGCCGGTAACTGAAGAAGGCGAGGCTAAAGGTCAACATCGTGCGCCAGACAAGGTAGGCGACGCCAAGAATCGGTCCGCTTTCGAGAACGACGCGGCCCCATTCGCCTTCGGTGAGAAGAAACAGGGCGCGTCCGGTCAGGAATTTCGCGCCGCCATTCGTGCCGATGCCCAGGCCATAGCCACCGATCGGCGCGCGGTCGAGAAGCAGGAATCCTTCGGTGAATCCGCTCACGATGCGCGTCACCAGGCCGCCGGCGATGGATGTTTCCTCCGCTTCGGCCACTGCGGTGAAGCGATCGGACAACACCTTTACGCCTTCATTGAAAATGGGAAGGCGGAGCGCAATCAGCAAAACGACGACGACGATGAGGAGGTTCCGCCCGAACGAATTCACGGCGCCCGGCCGGACAAAAATAATGAGACCCATCGAAGCGAGCACGACCATGACAGCGAGAAGCACGGAGCGACTGCCGGACACGCCGATCGTAACGACAAGCGCGAACCCCGCGCTGAAGAGCAGCCAGTTGCGATAAAGACCGCGCGTTAACGCGCCGTAAAGAAGATATGCGGCCGACATCGCGGCGTAGAAAATCACGCCGGAGACAAAGGAAAACGTCCCTGGCGGCCTGATCTTTCCGCCGCCGGCCGTGATCTGCTGGGTTTCGCCGAGACCGGCGGTGCGATTGATAAACGATTCAGGATCGGAGTTGAACTGAAGGGCCAGGAGCAGGCACATCGGCAGCAGACCGATCAGCATCCACCGCCCGAGATTCTTGACGTCGTCGGCATCGAGGACGCGGCCCATGACAAAGATGAGGGGCAGATGAAGGAAGTTGCAGCGAAACCCGAATCCAGTGACGAGGATCAGCGGTTTAAGCGACAAATAGGGTTCGACAACGACGACGGCCACGAGCCACGAAAGAATCCCGATAATGCCAAGCGAAAGGATCCAGTTCGTCCGCGGAAACATCTTCGCCTTGATCGCGAGCATATAAATCACGAGCACGACCGGATCGCGCACCACGAGCAGGACATCGGAATATTGAGGCAGGAGCCATTTCCGAAAAACGCCCTCGAAAATGAGGAGGAAAAAGTAGACCCAGATCGCCCACTTCAGCCGCCTGATGGTCCGTTCGTTAGTCGCCGATTGCATGGAGAATTTGGTCGCCGTAGGCGGCCCAGGTCAATTTAGCAGCTTTTGCGCGCGCGGCCTCGCGCATCCCGGCCAATTTGTGGCGATTTTGGAGAAACCATTCGATCTTTTCGGCGATAACTTCCGGGGCGCCGGCGGGCACCAGGAAGCCGGTTTCGCCCTCGACAATGAGATCTTCGCCACCAGCGTTTCGTGTGACGATTAACGGAAGCCCGCACGCCATCGCTTCCTGTTGAACAAGAGCGCGACCTTCAACGATCGATGGCAAAACCAGAACATCGCACGACGCCATCAGACGCAGGACCGCTTCGTGCGACCGGGGCGGCTCGTAGACGAAACCCGGAAACTGGTTCCGGTAAAATTGCATCGGCAAAATGGCCGAACCCATCACGACAAGCTCAGCATCGGGAGAGCGCACCAATTTCATGGCAGCGAAAAGGTCGGCGAGGCCTTTGCGTTGCGAGAGCGCGCCGGCAAAAAGAAAGCGCAGGGTTGGGGACGTCCCACTGGACTCACGCGACATGTTCGGCGGCGGCGAACCGAATGGGGCGACCACGCATTTTCTGGCGGCGCGCATCTGCTCGGGCAACGATTCCAAAACGAATGCGCTGGGACAAATCACGATCTCCGCGAGCTCCAGCTCGCGCGTTTTGCGGGCGAGCTTTTCGTCCGAATCACGCGTCCCGCCAAGAGTCGGTTCCCATTCGGGGTAGCGCTCGGCTTCGCCGCGCAAAAGGCGTTGCGCCGTTTCCCAGTAGGCGATCGGCAAATCGTAGATTCGCCGGAAACCGAACTCACGGGCTGTCTCGAATAAGCGGAGGGCACAATCTTCATAGGCGTAAACGCCGTCGATCTTTAGTCGCTCACGACTGTCCGCGAGGTAATGCGCCGCGACGCGATCCACTCCCTGCCACACCCGATCGATGCTCGCCCAACCCGTCTCGTGTTTCGTGAGCGCGCGCAGGCCAAGCTTCTCCGCGAGCTGGCGCACGATCTCGCGGCCTGGATGAGTCCGGATTTTGTAGTGCGGCAAATCGTATCCGCGTCGCATCATTTCGGTTCGAAGATTTTCCGGAAGCGCCTGCAGGAACGGGGAGTTGTTCGACCAGCCGAGGGTCGTCAGAAATTTCGCCAGCCGATCGGTCCGATCGAGGGCCGCGAGAACCGCGCGGACATTGGCATTCCCGAAAGGATGGACGAGCAGCATCATCGTAGCGCGTGCTCCATCGATTCCAAATAGAGTGCCGCTACGTGCCGAGGGGTGAAATGTGCCAGATGGGCTGGCGCGTTCCGGCGGAGCCGCTCGCGTTCGGCCGGATCGCCGAGAAGGCGTGAAATGGCGGCGGCGAGAGCCGGCACGTCGCCGTTGGGAAAGGTCGCTCCGCACGGGCCGATCGCCTCGGGCAAACCCCCACCGGTCGAGCCGATCACGACGCAGCCGCACGCGATGGCTTCCAGCGCCACGATTCCAAATGGCTCCTGCCACAGCGACGGCACTACCATGACCTGATGTTGCCGGAGCAAGTCCGCCAGTGGCTCGCCCTTCAGCGAACCGGCGAATTCAATCTGCGCCTGCAATTGCAACTCGGCGGCTTGTTTCTCGAGAGCGGCCCGCTCCGGTCCGTCCCCAACGATTGTCAGGTGCGGCCGGGTATTCAGGAGTTTCAAAGCATCGAGCAAAAGCGCTGCGCCTTTGTCGGAAACGAGACGGCCCACGAAAATCAGATCCTTTGGACGGCTGCCGGCGGCATCTCTGAAGATCGCATCGTCGTACGGATTGCCGACGCAAACCGACGGACGTGGAAGCGAATTCGCAATCGCGCCGCTGATTGCGAACGAGGTCGCGGACGGAAGGACGAACCGTTTCAGGCGATGCTGCCAGCCGGTGCTGCCATCAGGATTTGTGATCCAGGTCTGGTGCGTGATAAAGAGCGGGCGGCGAACCAACAAGAGCGGCCAAAGCGTTCGCAGAGAAATATTGTTTTGCAGAAAAACGTCGCTCCAACGGACCTGGCGCAGCAGCTCCACCGGGCCCGGCCGGCGAATAACGGCAAAAGGAAACTCGCCGTCCCCGGGCGTCTGGGTGATAACGCGGACTTCGTGGCCCTGCCTGACGAACTCCCGCGCTAACAGACTCGAGACCGTTTCGATCCCGCCGGTGCTCGGAAAAAAATAGTGCGAGCCGAGCAGAATCTTCACGCGCGCAACCAGGCCCCGACGATTTCCCGGAAGGAAGGGCGCGACCGAATTGTGCCGGCCCGCACTTTCAGAAAAACGCCGAGTTTATGATCGATCTCGAGAAACCAAAACCGGAATCGGTCGGCGTTTTGACGGGCGAGGCGATGAGCGAACCGGCTGGTCGCGTCGACTTCGAGGTCATCCAGGACGATAACGGCGCCCTCCGGTGCCTGGTCCATGGCGAGGAAAAGGGCGTGCTCGCGCTTCGCCGGATTGGGCGGGCTATCAACCAGGACAAGCCTGGCCTTTTGCAGACGGTCGAGCGATTCGCGTTGCGCCAGGACATTGAACGACTCGATCGGCCGCAAGCGATTCCAGCAACGCGTAAGTGGAACGACGCCGGAAAAATCAGAGTCGCGTTTAGCGATTCCGTTCTCCAGAGCTTCGGTCCGAGCAAGGTAATTCGCTGAATCTTCGATGCTGGCCGCGCCGGCCGAAGCGCGCCGAAGGGAATGGGTGGAACGGCCCGACCCGAATTCGAAAGCGGTACTGCCGGGCGGAAGAAGAGCGGCTACCTTTTCCAGGAATTCGCAGCTGCGCGGCGGAAGAATCCAGGCAGGAACTTGTTCGGCGTGGCCAGCCGTGCGCTGGAAGTCGTCGACAAGCCGCTGCAATTGATCTGTGAGAGTGGCATTGGCAGGAGCCGGGTTGAATTCAGCGATAACCTTTCAGAACTCCTTTCACCATTTCGATTCGCAGGGGCAGTCTCGGCTCGTTTTTGAACAGAGCAACCATCGCGAACCAGGCGACCTCGAACAGGTGCCTAACGAATAGAAGCGCGCGCAGATAAAAACGCGAGCTCGGATAAAATTGTTCGTAGAGATGAACTCGCGAGCGGTACAGGTCGAGCACGCGCGGCGCTCCCCCACTCTTGCCCCCGGCGCCCTCGTGCTTCACCTGGTAACCGAGATCGACTCCCACCCGCCATCCGGCTTTGCGCAGGCGCAGACTCAGGTCGATGTCGGATTGGCATTGCCAGTACCAATGGTCGAAGCCGTCGACGGCGCGGAATGCTTCCATGTTCACGAGCGTGCAGCTGGAGTGAGCCGCTTCGACCTCGACGATCCTTTCGCCGGGCCGGCGGACCGGAGGTTGTTGGAGCTTTTCCCACCAGCTCAGCGCCTGATTCCCGGCGGCGAATATCCAGGGCGGCATCAAGGGTTGTTCGTAACCCGCCTGCGGTTGGCCATGGAAATTCGTCTGGCGAAAATTCACCCAGGCCCAGTTTTGTTTTTGAAATTCCGCAAACCCGCCGGCGAAATCGCCCGGCTCGAAAAGGACATCGGCGTCCACGAGCAACGCATATTTGGTTCGGACCGCGCGCAAGACCGTGTCGGACGCCTGGCAGAAACCGTGGGGCTGCTCGTTCCGAATCAAGCGCACGCCGCTGCTGACGGGCGGAAGCGCGCAGGGCCGCCTCGATCCGTCGTCGACAATCACAATTTTATCGACGGTGCCCAGGTTGGTTTCGAAGGACCGGAGCATGTCCGCCAGCATCTGATAATTGTTATGCGTCGTCGTCGCGATCGACAGGTCCGCAAAAGAGGTCATCGCAGCGCCTCCGCGTAAATTCGCGCCGTTTGCCGCGAGCCGGCGTGCGCATGATACCAAGCGTAGAAACGCTCACGCACCGCGGGCAATTCATCCGGCTGCGGGAAATTCACGGCGCCGGGCAAAAGCCAATACGGTCCTGGCAATGCGTCTCGCTCCACCGCAATCGGTGGCTCGCGGTGCGAGACGATCGGGATGACGCCATGGGCGCAAAGAGCGGCGAAGGCGCCAGATTTCAGGAGCATGCCGGGCCACATTTTTCCGGAGCCAAAATAATCGATCCAACCAAAAGAGCATTCGCGCAGCACCTCGGAAGCAAGATGCGGTTCGACCTCCGAATAGTGGTGGACCGACATGGCGTGCTTCAACCGGTCCATCGCGGCGATGATCGACGGATCCGCGCGGCCGCCGACAACGTCGAGATGTTCGGGCGTGAAGGCGGCCGGGATGAGCGGGAGCAATTGCTCGAACAGGCGCAGCGAACGCGCGATCAGGGCCGTCCCACCGCAAATCGCCCATCGTTTTCGGGAGATAGCGGCGAACTCGGTCAGCACAGGTTCGCCAAAGTTCGACAACACAGGAACGATGCGGACTTGTTTGGCGGAATCGTAACCGTGAATGGCCGCTTCGATCGGCGGATTGCTGACCACGCAGGAACTCGAAACGTCGATGAGATCGCGCGCAATCCGAACCTGAAAGGGCCGGAGCCAGAACGCACTGCTCCAAGGCGGCGCGGAGGCGTAGAGCTCATGGAACATCGTCACCCATCGGCCACGAAGTTGCGGCCGCAAACGTTTCGCGAAAGCGCGCAACCGTGACGGAACGCCACGCGCCTGATAGCCGTAATTCGCATAATGCAAAATCACATGTTCGTGACGGCTGGCCAATTCAGCCGAAGCGGCGGGATTCAATCCTGAGATTACGGTGTAATTGTCCCGGGAAGTTACGGACGTCCTTGCCGCCACCAGAAACGTGCTGGTGATGCCATGGTCGGCAGAGAGCGCGCGGGCAAGGTTAAGCGCATAATCGCCCACGCCATCGAACGTGCCGGGCAGCTGCGGCACGATTTGCAAAACTGTGTCACGCGCCGGCATCGTGTAAATATCTTCGATACTCGGCCGCGGTCGCGGTCGCGATCTGCGGCCACGAAAATTTGCGCGCTGTCTCGAAACTTAAGCCGCTTAATTCCCGGTAACGTTCGAAGTCGTTCGCCAGAAGATCCGCAAGAGCGGCGGCAAAGCGCGCGGCATCTCCGGCCGGAACGAGGAGCCGAGCGAGTTCGCCCCGCAAAATGTCGCGCGGCCCGGGCGCATCGTAGGTGACGGTGGGCAGCCCAGCGGCCAGTTGCTCGACAACGGCCATCCCGAAACCTTCCACGTAACTCGGAAACGCTGCGACCGTGCAGTCGGCCAGCAGACTCGGCAACCGGTCCGGGTGAAACTGCGGGACGATCTCGATAAAATCGACGGGCTCGAGTTCGAGATCGTTCCACACTTTTTCGTTCGCGATCATCGTGCCGAGAAAGACAAAGCGGGCAGTCGGAACGCGGGCGCGCACTTGCCGGATGATTTCGGCCCAGTCCCTGGCGCCCTTTCGAACGCTCCACATGCCGACGAAAACGACCTTTTGATTGGCCCAGCGCGCTTCCGGCCGGGACGCTTCGCCGGCCAGCGCGTCGGCGCACTCGGGCCGCAAACCGTACGGCTGAACGATCGCCGGTTTGGAGGATCCGATTTCATCGCGAACGCACGCCAGCTCGTCGGAGTTCGGAAGATTGAGCAGATCGCAATGGCGGACCGACGCGGCGGAGGCAGCGCGGGCCCGTTGATTGAAAAACCAGTAAAAGGGGCGAGCGAGCACTTTGCCCCGCGATGGCGGCGCCCATCTTTGCGCGGCCATGCGTTCAAATTTTTCGTAGAGATGATACAGACCGACGGACCGAGCCACGAGAAGACCGCGAAAGCCTAACGACTTCTTTGGCAACGGCAGCGTGCCGATCAACGCATCGATAACGTCGAAGCGCTCTGCGTTCTGCCGGATGAATTTCGCGGCGCGTTGCGGAAAGCCGAGCAAGCGGAGCGCGGCGTGCGCCGGAGAGGAAACCGGTTCCGGAAACGCATCGGTCAGGCAAAATTTTTCGACGTGATGGCCGGCCTTGCGCCATTCATCGGTGAGCTCGATCCAGACGCGAGCCGCGCCGAGGCGCGGGTCCCATGGGACGTTGACGACGGCAAGGATGCGAAGCGGCTTGTCCATTCAAACAACAAGGCTCGTCCAGAATTTGTGGCGGACCGGATTAACATAATGACGGAGGGCGATGGCGCGATTCGCGTAGCGATCCGGATAAACGAACTGGTCGTCAAGCTGGAGGACATATTTTCGAGAATCGAAGGCCGCGGCGCCGTTCGCGTGCATGGTCAGGTGCGTCATCGTCTGGTTGGTGAAGAAAGTCGGGGCGCCTCTTAACTCCAGAAAACGCTCCACGCTCAGCGACCAATCGAGCTGTTGAAAGAGGAGAAGAAATCCGGTGTTAACCGGCTGGGCCGCTTCGTCCGCGCCACGGAGCAAGCGTTCGTCCCCTGAAAAATGGCAATCGGCGAGATAGAGGGCCGGCACATCGCGTTTATCGATGTGCGCGTGCAAATCGGCCGCTCCCGCGAAAAATAAAATGTCGGAGTCGAGGTAAAGAACCGGTGCGTCAATCGGCAACGACATGATGAGGGCGAGCTGGCGGCCGGTCGGATGATTTTTCAGATACGGATAAATATTTGCCGGAAGATCCTTGGGCACCCAGTCAGCGGCCTCGCGGACGGAGATGGAAGGGTCGATGTCCTGGAGAATGCGTTTACTCGCCTCGGAATAGCTGTCGTCCGATACGACGTTGAACATCTTCGGGCGGCCAACGTGGCGGAGGAAAGAGCGAATCGAGGCGACTTGCTCCGGCAAAGCCGATTCGCCCGAGTACGAAAAAACTTCGAGCGGAAAGGAGCGGGCGGGCTCGATTCTCGAATGCGCACGAAGCAGGGCTCGATAGGCTGCCCGGACAATCCGGCCTTTCGCGCGGGCAAGATGGTAGCCGTAGTTTGGCATTGCCTCAGCCCAGCGCCGGCTGCCAGCGGCGGAACCCGCGAAAACTCAGGATAACGTTCAGGAGTAGACTCGGGATCGCGGAGATGAGGTTGAAGGTCAGCACGCCGGGCACACTGGAAAAATCCGTGAACGGAATCAGGGCAAGCTGGGTCCCGAGAGTCAACGGAATGTAAAGCCAGGAACCGGCGATCCAGGCTTTGGCCGCGTTTAACGACCAGAGCGTGCTCGCGATCGCCGTAATGACAGCGCCGCCGACCATCAGCAACAGTTCGCGACCGAGGTGCGCGTACTTGTTGCCGAGGACGAAGAGGAATTGTTGCGGGAAAAAGTAGGCTGCGCCGACAATCGCCAGGCTGAATGCAGCGACGGCGCTCAGGATCGCGGCGTATTGCCAGCGAAGTCGCGTGCGATCCTGGCAACGCGCGAACGCGGGAGCGAACACGTTAGCGAGAAGATGGCTCAGGACGGCGAAGATCATCGCGAGGCGGCCCAGGGCGCCCACTTCGGCGATCGAACTGACCTTTCTTCCGAAAATGCTGATCAGGAAAACGGTAATCTGACCCTGCACGCAGAAGAAAACCGCATTCGCCGCCTGGCTGCGAATGAAGCCAACCATCGCCGCGCGATCCTCGGGATTCTCGGGCGCCGCCACATCGATAACGCCGGCCACGTAACGCCGAAGCATCCAGTATTGGAGAACCAGAGTGGCGGAGCCGATCGCAAGAGCGACCGCTCCGTTGAGAAATAAATACATCAGGGCCGCCAGCGCGAGAAAACGCGCGACCGCCCCAATAAGATCAATCGCCTGAATCCGGCTGACATCCGAGCGGAGCCGCGGAACGACGCTGAGAACGCCAATGGAAAGCTGGACGACCAGACCAATCAGGACAGCGACGACGAGAAGAGCGGTGTAGCTCGTGGCCGCGCCGTTTTTAACAAGCAGGTAATAAAGAATCGGGACGACAACGATCACCGACACGAGACCAAGTTTTCGCCGCAGACCTAGCGCGGTGTTCACGAGTTGTCCAAAGCGATGCCGATCCTGCCAGACGCGCCCGCCGATGGAGACCAGTCCGATGCTGATACCAATGTCCGCGAGCACGTTCAACGTTCCCTGCATCGTGTTCGCGATCGTGAAGTAAGCGTATTCCCGTTGATCGAGATGGCGGATCAAGAGGATGCCGCTGAAGAATCCAATTACCTGGACGACGCCCTGGACGAAGGCAAAATTGCTCACGACGCGCGCGCGGTGCAGGGCACGCCGGATGACGGGCGTGGAGGCTTCGTTCAGGACGGGCGGCGAAATCGGGCCGAAGAAACTCATCGGGAGATTTCGCGCGACGCTGGACCGGCCGAGATCACGGTCCGCAAATCGGAACGCGCGCTAGGAAGACTGGATCTGTCTCGGTTGGTGATGCCGATGCGCGGCGGCGGCGACGTCGTCGGTTTCTTCCACCGCCAGCGGCGTATTGTAGTACTCCGAATACTGGTAGTAATAATATTCCGGCAGTGAGGTATCGACGTAATTCAAAATGACGCCGGGCACGTTGACCTGGCGGTTGTAAAGCAATTCGAGCGATTTGCGGACGAGGCGGGCCGAAGTATAGGAGAGCCGCACTACGAATAGCGTGGCGTCGATCTTCGGCGCGAGGCTGGTGGAATCATCCGCCGCCAGGACCGGCGAACTGTCGATGATGATGTAATCGTACTGGTTGTAGATGTCGGCAAGCAACGCGTCCGTGGAATCGCGAAGGAGATGTTCGCTCGGCTGGCCAAGGGTTTTGCCGCGAGGCAGGATGAAAAGGTTTGGGTAGGAAGTGGGCACGACGACTTCCTGCCAGTTGACCTCCTGTTTCAGGACTTCCGAGAAACCGATCTTTGAGGATATACCAAACGCTTCGCGTAACGCGCCGCGGCGCAGATCGCCATCGATGAGGAGCGTGCGCGCGCCGGAAAGCGCCATCGTGATCGCCAGATTGGAGGAGATCGTGGACTTGCCTTCGTTGGGCACAGAGCTGGTCACGAGCATCGTCTTCGGCCGCGGGCCTTCATACGGCATGAAGAAAATCGAGGAGCGAACATTTCGGTAAGATTCCGCGAAAACGTGCCGGGCGTCGTCGGGTTGCAACAAGGTGACGCGGCCCTTGGTTTTTTCCTTTGGAATCTGGCCAAGGACGTTCTCGGAGAAATGATTCTGGAATTCGCCGAACGAAGCCATCCGATCGTCGATCCGGTCCAGGAGCAGGAGTATGCCGATGCCAGCGAGTGCGCCAATGCCTAATCCGATCAGCAGGCTCTTCAGCAAACCGGGGCGAACGGAGATGGGAGCGCCCGCCATTTCCATGATCGAGACCTGGTCGCCGCTGTCGACGCTCTGGGAAACGTTGACGTCCTTGAGGCTGTTCGTGAGGCGATCGTAAAGCGTCTTAAGCCGCTCGGCTTTTCCCTTGATGCGGTTGAACTGCGCGAGCCGCTGGCTGAGATCGAGCGCCTTTGCTTCCCACTCCTTGATATTTGTCTGGAGATTTTCCATCTGTTTGCCGATGGATTTTCGGCGTGTATCGAGCTTCTCGACCGTGTCCTGGCGAAAAAGATCGATCAACTTTTCCTGCTTCGTGATCTCGTCATTCAGCTTAATGATCTTCGGGTGCTTGGGGCGAAGGTCTTTCGCGAGTGTTTCTCGCTCGGCCTTCAATAATTGAAGCGCTTGCTTCGCCTTGAGGTAATCGGCTTCCGGGCCGACGTCGGAGAACGCCATCCCCGGAGCTTTTTCGTCGGTCGGTTGTGTGCTCGGCGGCGTGGTGCCGTCGTTCTTGCCTTGGGTCCGGTCAAGATTTTGGTCGAGATCGAGGAGGCTGAGCAGGTCGTATTCGGTCTTGAGCTGCGCGTACTGCTGGTTCAAGCGCACCAGATACGCCGCCGCGCTGTTTCCCTCTTCCTGGATGAACCCGATGTTATTCTGCTTTTGAAACTCGATCATCTCGTCCTCGGCGCCGCGGAGATCTTTCTCGACCTGGATGAGTTGTTCGGTGATGGCGGTCGTGACCGTCGATCCCTGGTTCTCGCGCATGCCTTTCTTGAAATCCAAATACTTCTGCATCACCGCGTTCAGATAGGCCTGCGTGTAATCGGGCGTGCTGCCGATGGCGACGAGATCAAAGATCGAGGTCCGCGGCTTTTGGACAACGCTAATTTCCACCTGGACGGGCTGCATCTCAGGATGGGTCGCACGGACGAGTTGCTCGGCGCTGCGTCGCACTTCCTGGCTCTGCATGAGTTGGATCTGGGTGCCGTAGAAGTTGACGCTGTCCTCGCTGTAAACGGCGCTCTGGCTGATGTTCAGTTTGCCAGCAAGCATCATCTTGCTGATGGATTGGAACGAGGGCGGCGTCTGATAAATCAGCCACGCCTGGACAAAGAGCCCGAGGCAGATCGTAAGCACCGGAATCCACCAGCGGCGCTGAAGCAAGGCCTTGTAACGGTGCAGCCGGGTAATAAACGCCGTGCTCCAGGGAGCGGAAGCAGGCCGATCGGAAGCGGCGGGAGCAGGCGCGTGCATGATTAGAAATTCACCAGCTTCTGCGGAACGTAAATCTGGTCGTCCGGTCCCACCGTCACGTCCTCATCGGTGTGGCCTTCTTCAATGACTCGTTTCAAATTAATGACAACCGACTCGCCATTCTTGCGGGTCAGCTTGATTTTCTTCTTGTCCGCAAAATCGCCAAATCCACCCGCACGGATAATGGCCTTGCTGACGGTGTAGGTTTCGTCGGCCGGAATTTCCTGCGGGCCCTGGCCTTTCACCGAACCGTAAACGTAAACTTTGCCACGTGACTTTTCGCTGACGCGATCGACGGCGATGATCACGGTGGCGTGATAATAATATTCGCGCTCGAGCAGACTCCTTACGGAATGGGCCAGCTCCTTGCAGGTGCGGCCCGACGCCGGGACGAGCCCAATGTAAGGAACTTCGAGCTCGCCGTTGTCGTTGACACGGAGATGCTGGGATTCGTTGTCGCGATCTTCGACAACGCGAAAGCTGACGTAGTCGTTAGCCCCAAGCCGCTTCTTGTCGTCGAGCACGGCCATCGAGTTCGTCCGCATCACCGTACTGGTGGTGGGAGGCTCGACCGTGGTCGCTTTCGGGATTGCTGGCATGGGACTCGAATCCTGCGCCTGGAGCGCGTCCATCCCGGCGAGGCAGGCGATGGCGGCTAAGGTGAAGGTCCAGGTTCTCATGCGGTTGCAAGCGTGTCCTCGTTAGAAGCTATAAGTGCCGTCGATCGCAACGCGATTCTGCCGATAATCGCGGAGCGGCTGATCCGAATCCTTTTGAGTATATTGATAACGAAATCCGAGGGTCACGTGCGGCGTGAGCTGATACCCGAAGCTGATCGCGCCGCCATAGCGATGGAAATTCTCGGCCACGAACGGATTGAAAAGCGGCAGACCCGGCCCCGGCAGCAGCCTTGTCCCCAATCCGCCGGAATCCGCGGCGTCTTCATAGAACAATTCGGTCGTGACGAGCGAGTGATAAAAGACATTCCAGGTCGCGGTGTGCCGAACGTAATTGAGGGTTACGTAGTTTGAGTTCACCCCGATCGTGTTTTCGTGACCAATCGCGAGGTTGTGCGTAAAGACCGAGTTTAGGCGATGGGAGAGGACCAGGTTCGCGTAATAATCCTTCACGTCCTGCAAGTCGTTAACGAGGCCGCCGCTATCGAAATTGATCCATTGATACCCGCCAGCGACCCGGACCCGAAAATTGGACGTGATCTGCGTCTCCAGGAATAGACCAGCTGAATAGGCGAGCGAATCATTCAGGACATTGAGGTCGTAGTAGGTGTTCGTGACCGATCCTTCCGCACCTACAGTCATCGTTGAGCTCGGCGTGAAACCAATCGAGCCTGACAAAATATCGGCGTTGCGATCCAGGTACTGGAAGGCGTCGTTCATCGCGATAAAGTTATAGTGATCGTAGCCAACAGTTACGACCGCCTGGTTAAGATCCCAGAGAACCGACACGCCGGCCAGGTTCTCAAACCGCCCGTAATCGGCCACGTTGCTCAGCTGCGCTTCGGAAATCGGATCCTGCTGGAGGGAAAAGCGGTCGTGCAGATTGATGCGAAAATCGCCCACGAAAATGTCGAACGCGAGTTGCGATCCCGGTGAAAGGAGGATGGAATTGGTGTTGTTGCTCGAGTGGTCGAGGTAAATGGAGTAACCGACGCCGAGATCGAGCCGAAGAGTGTTCAGCTGCGTGATCGGCCAGAGGGCATTCAGGTTTACCTGCGGGCGAAGAATGATGTCCTCCTGCGGCTGCGTGCTCAGGGTGATTGGTCCGGTCGGGGTCGCAAAAACCGCGGAGCCGTCTTCGGCGAGATTGATGTTGTCGTTATACTCGATGCCCATCGAGGCGCTGAAGCGAAACTTGATCGGGCCCAACTGCAAATTATACGGGATTTTGTCGATCGATTGACGGCGCGCTTCCGCGGCGGCCTCGCCGGCGAGAGATGGCCTGATCGCATCCTGGGCTCGCAGAACGTTACCCACAAAAAACAGTGGAATCAGCAGGGTTAGCCCGAGTCGGCGGGCGAGCAGAGAAGGAAAATTAACGTGACTCATGTGGATGTCGGTCCGGTAGGTTAGCAGATGCAATACCAAAGCGTTTCGAGCTCGGCCCGCAGCCGTCTCATGGCCTCGCGCCGACTCGGCGGAGGCCCGTTTGGGATTCAAAACTGGTTTCAAGGTTGAGGCGTTTGTCCGCGATTCTTCTATGAGATGTGCCGCACAGCAAGGAAAATCGCCCCTGACGAACGCGCCGGATGCCGAGATCGGGAAAATACTGACTGGTTTACCGGAACGGTAAGAACGAGGCGCTTACGGGTTCGCTCTAAAAAAACTACGTAGTTGGCGCATTCTTAGCTTTTCGGGGAACCAATATGAGTTGGTGTTTGGCTCCCCGAGTTTTTCGCACACGCGTTGTCGCGAGCATCATGTTTTTCGCAGTGATCGCGCATTCGGCATTTGCGAGCGAAGCGACGACGGAGCTGACCGGTGCTTACGACACGAGCAATCCGGCGAAGAACCTCGCGCGCATGAATTGCGGAGCGACGATCGATCTGATCGGGGCAGATGGACGCGCCGTTGTCGTCACCAGCAAAAACTCGAGCGCGGGCAACCTCCTGCTCGATGATGACACGCTCAACTATCCACTTTCCGAAGGCGACACAACTTTCGTTATCTCCTTTCCGAGGACTTCCACGCTCGCCCGTTTCACGTTCGTGAACGAGAACGCGGCCGCGACGGGCGAAATCAAAATCGCCGTTTCGAATTATCGACTGCCTGCTAACAGCCGGAAATGGATTGACGTAAATAGCGGGACGTCCTTCACGGGTAAACGCCTGTTCGATCTTTCCCTGGCGGGAACCGAGGCGCGCTATGTGAAAATTTCCTTTCACGTTACGCAGGGCGGCCTGATCGCCGGGCTCGGCCTCTACGGCGAACAATCACTCCAGAAATTTGCGGCCCGCCAGCGCGGCACAACCCGCATGACCAACACTGCCGCGACCCGGCGGCTCGAGGACATGCTCAACTTCAATTTCGCCAATCTCTACGCCCGGGCCGCGATCGTTTTTATCAGCTCAGGCCCGGAGGAATATGCGAAGCGCATGATCGACGATGATGTCATCACGTCGTTCCAGTTCGCGCCCGCGGATCCGCATCCGACTGTGATCGTAGAACTGGCCGAACGCGAACGATTGCATCGCGTCAGCGCGGTTTATAAAATGGAGAAAGGCCGGCTCGATGTGTTCCTGCTTCAGGATCTCGGAACGAACCCGGGAGACCTGAGCGGCAGGACCCCGATCGCGTCGGTCACGGACGCGGAGGGCGGTGGAAAGGCGTCGCTCGACTTCGATCCGAGCGGCGCGCGCTATGTTGCCTTGCGCTGGACGCCCGCAAACGCGAACGCACCCCATGGTTTTGAGGTCGCCGAGGTAAGCGCCTATGGCGAAATGTCGCTGTCGATGTTGAGCACAGTGGAGCTGCCGGACATTTACGCGGACAACTCCATCGGCCTGATGAGCCCGCCGCTCATCGTGCAGCCGCCGATGTTGCCCATCGTCAGCGAGTAGTTTTTTCCGCCTGCAAAATTTCCCGGGCGGTTTGCGAGAGGGCCTCACTCGCCTGCGGAAAATCATCGAAGCCTGAGACGGCGATCTCGAGCAAGCGCTGGCCGAGATTACGTTTGCCCTGCCATGCTGCGCGCAAACGGCCCTGCAAGTTCCATTCACCGGAGTCTGGCAAACCGGACGCGACGCGTTTGTCCTCCTGAATGCAGACGAAGACAAAGAGCGGGCCGCCGTTCTGCTCGAACTCGTAGGAACGAAAATCAAGCGAGACCGTTTCCGCGGGCACGTTTACATCCGGTTGCGTCGCGCGAAAGGTGCGGCCCACTGCGGGTAAACAAATTTCCGGCGAATGGCTGCGGACGAGTTGGAGCGCGGCACGCTGCGGTTTCCACTGCGCGAAAAAAGCCCACCAGCGCACGCCGCGCGGCTCTTCCCATGCAGCTGTCTTTGCGTCGTCGTAATGCAAAATCACGCGGGTCGAATCCGCAATAGGGAGGAGCGTGACGGAATTGTTTTCCCGCGGCCACGCGACCTGCCAAGCCGGACGCTCGATCAACAGCCGTTCATGGCTGCGGTACCAAATCTCGGTGCCGGCAAACACCAGAACGAGCCAGGCGAGCGCACCCCATTGCGGCGAAGAAATCCGCGCGGGACCGCCCGGCCCAGAAACTCGCGCTTCGCCTTTCCAGAGCCACGCCAGGCCGAGAATGCCCACCATTCCGCCAACCAACGCGGCAGCACCGATCGCATCGTGCCAGCGACCGAGGGCATCGAGACCGCTGTCGGCCGCAACGAACACCAGGACCGTCGCCCGAAAAACGTTGCAGATAAAAACCCAGGCGCACCCGAGGAGGACGAGGGCAACGCGTCGCGGCCATCGCAGCTGGAGCAATTCGCCCAGGACCAACGCAACCATGATGCCGGCCTGAAGCGTTTTTACGCCACTGCACGCTTCGTCCACGCCAACAAACCCGTTCCGCAATTGGATGACGTTGCCGAGTTGATAGGCGCCGACGCCAAACCAGGCGGCGATCTCAACCGCCACGTAGGCAACCGCGCGCATCATCGTCTGAACGACGAAATTCTCGAGCTGCACCGGCCACGGCACCGCGACCAGCGGAAAGCAGACTGGAAACGCGAAGTGCCGCACCCATTTTGCCCCGCCCGCCCGCATGAGCGACAGGAGCGAAAAATCGACGACGCAGAACGCGAGGATCCAACTTAATAAACGCCAATCCGGATTCGCTTCTTCGACCACGCGGACCGGAAAGAGCAGCACAAGGACGAATGCCATCCCGATTGTGAGCATTCCATTGTTTCGGCCGCTGATGTCCGGCGGGGGGCGGCGTTGCCAGCGAAAATAAAAGACCAGGAGCGCCAGAAAGGGCACGCCCCAGCCGTAGTTGTACTGCGGGTTCAGCGACCATTCGGCGCTAAGATGAAAAAAGAGCCAAAGCCATAAGGCCGCCGTCGCGATCCACGGTGCGATATGGGTCAAAAGTGGACGCCGCGGCATTCGCGAAGCTTCCTCAGGCCTGACCAAAAGGGAAAGGAGGAATCGCTGCAGCGACTGGCCTCCATAGGCTACCTAGCGGCACGGTGGATGCTAAAACAGGAGGACCTTCTCTGCTCTGCTGCATGCATTCATTTCGACATTTGTTCCTGGCTTCGTTGCTGGGGAGTTTCTTCATCGCCACGTCGCGCGCAGGGACGTTGGACTGGGATACGGTGACGTGGACTGCCGGGTCGCTCAGCAATTCCTACGATATCGACGCGGCCAGGCCCGGAAACGACATCACGGTCACCATCTCGGGAAACACCACCCAGTTCCGCCCGGAAACTGTTGCGCCTAATCCGCTGACACCGGCGGTGACGATGGATTTTGAAGGCGGCTTCGGAACCGCCGAAAACGCGCTCTGTCTCGCAGTCGACTTGGCCAATCAAAGCCAGTCGGTCACGGTCACGGTGGATTTTTCCGCGGCTTACAGTCTCGGAGCTCAAAACGTTTCGTTCACCTTGTTCGACGTCGATTTTTCAGCGGCGAGCGGCAGCAATTACCAGGATTTCTTGAGCGGAATCACCGCCCTTTCCACTGACGGCACCACGCTGGTCGCGCCCACGATCACCACCAGCGCCAACAACACCCTTACCGGCACGGATCTCACTCAGGCCGTGACCGGAATCGTCAGCACGGCTGATTCCGGACCCGGCTCGGGCAACGGGAATGTGACCATTACTTTCGGCGCCACTGCGATCCGATCTTTCACGTTCACCTATGGCAGCGGGAGCGGCACCGCCGCCGATCCGACCTACCAGCACGTGGGGATCGGTGACATCACTTTCACTCCGGTTCCGGAGATCAACCCCGCGTGGGGCGCATTCGGCTCCTGCCTGGTCGCGGCAGCTTTAATCCTTCGCCACAGTGCAAAATTCCGGAAGTAACGATTGTTTCGGCAACGTCCGCGCTCTTGAGCGGCGGGATTTCTGCAAACGCTGGGCGCGCCGTCTAGCCGTCGGTCTGCTCGCCGGGATGGTCGCCTGCGGCGGTTACCACGGTTATGGCGTTTGGCGGAAACGGCATTTGTCTCAGCAGGCTCAGGATTTCCTGGCGCAGAAAGATTACCAAAGCGCGGTACTGGTCGCGCGCCATCTCTTGCAGTTGGATCCAACAAGCCCGCCTGCTTGCCGGGTCATGGCCGAGGCGGCCGAGCTTGCGGGCAAACGTGACGCCCTTTCGTGGCGCGAACAAGTCGTCACCTTCGAGCCGCTGGCGGCGAACAAAATCGCGCTCGCCAACACGGCGCTTCGCTTTGGACAGCTTGATCTTGCCCATCGCACGCTCGACGCCGTCGACCTCCCGGATCGAGCCAACACCAAGTATCACCAGCTCGCCGGAGCGCTCGCGATCGCCGAAAAAAAACCGGCTTTGGCCGAAACCGAATTCGTCGCCGCCCTCCAACTGGAGCCGGGCAACCAGCAACTCGCGCTGAATCTCGCCAGCGTTCGGCTGACTTCGCCCGACGCGGGAACCCAGGAGAAAGCCCGCGCTGAATTGATTCGTCTGGCGGAACAAAACACCGTCCGTCTCGAAGCACTTCGCGCATTGACCGCCGACGCCCTGGCGCACAAGTCGAAGGCCGCCGCGGAAAAATGGGCGAAGCAATTGCGTTCCGAAAAAGCGGCGACCTTCGCCGATCTGCTTCTCTACGTCGAAGCGACCAAAATGTCCGCGGGCGGAGACATCGCGGTGCGCGACGCGGAAACGAATGCAGCCAGATCGCCGGTGACGGCCGCAGCCCTGATCACCTGGATGAATCGACACGAGATGGCAACCGCGGCCCGCGATTGGGCGCTGAGCTTGCCAAAGGAAATTTTAAATGCGCAGCCGGTCCCTCTCGCCCTGGCGGAATCCTACAGTTTCCTCCAGGATTGGAACGGACTGCACGGCTGGGTCGATCAAAAGAATTGGGGCGATGAAGAATTCTTCCGGCTCGCGGTGCTAAGTCACGCGCTCCATCATCTGACGCCGGGCGATCGCGCGTCCATGGAATCCCAGACCGCATGGGCGGCGGCGCTGAAGGCGACGAAGAGTCGCCCGGATCGGCTGGCCGCAATCGCGCTGCTCGCCGAGGGCTGGAATTACGCCGACGAAGCAGCGGACGCGTGGTGGTTGATCGCGAACGGAAACGAAAACGCGAAGGAAGCACTCACCGCGTTGCATCGCCTCTACAAGGCGAAACAGAACAGCCGTGGCTTACTCCGCGTGGCTAAACGCGCGCTGGAATTGAACCCAGGGGACCTGGCCGCGGCGAATAATTATGCGAGCCTCGGTTTGCTCCTTACAGGCGACAGCTCGGCGCGCCGGCTTGCGACGAAATTGCACGCCGAAAATCCGACGAACGCTGCTTTCCGATCCACCTACGCGTTCGCGCTATTTACCGAAGGCAAAACCAGCGAGGCACTCCGCGAAATGGAATTATTGAAAGAACCGCAGCTGCAGCACCCCGCGATCGCGGCCTATTATTTTGTCATGCTGGTCGAGAACGGAAAAATGGAGCGCGCCCACTCATTTCTCTCGGCGGCGAACAAGGCCCAGCTCCTTCCCGAAGAACAACAGCTCCTGACTGCCGCTACCCGCAAGCTACTCCAGCACGATTCGCAGACAGTAATGAAGACCGCTGCGGCCGACAGCTAACCGCCCGTCGCAAATCCCGGGTAGAGCGTCATCCCTCCATCCACGAACAGCGTTGTCCCGGTGACGTAATCCGACGCATCCGTCGCCAGCCACACCGCCGCCCGCGCCACATCTTCGGGCACACCGACGCGGCCTTCCGGGATCAACTTCAATAACTCCGCTTCGGCTTCCGGCTTTTCCCACGCGGCACGGTTGATCGGAGTCTTGATTGCTCCAGGCGCAATGCTGTTTACCCGGATCTTTTTTGGCGCGAGCTCCTGCGCCATGCTTTTCATCAGTTGCATCACCCCGCCTTTCGACGCCGCGTAGTTCACGTGCCGGGCCCACGGGATCACTTCGTGGACGGAGCTCATGCAGATGATCTTCCCCGCCGCGGACGAAATTTCCGGGGCGACGCCGCGCCGCAGAAATTCGCGCACCGCTTCGCGTGCACAAAGAAACTGGCCGGTCAGGTTCGTTGCCATCACCGTATTCCACTGTTCGAGGCTCATCTCGTGAAAGGCAGCGTCGCGCTGGAGGCCGGCGTTGTTTACGAGAATGTCGATGGTGCCGAATCGCCTCAGCATTTCGGCGAACATCGCCTGCACTTCGTCCTCGCGGCTGACATCCGCGCGGACTGCGATTGCTTTGCTCCCTTTCGCCTCAATCGCATTCACGACTCGATCCGCCTCGGCTGGATTTGAATGGTAATTCACGACCACATCCGCACCTGCCGCACCGAGCGCGAGAGCGCACGCTTCACCAATGCCGGAGTTCGCGCCTGTCACCAGCGCTTTCTGGTTTTTTAGTGGTTTGAGTGGATCTGGCGAAGCGTTCATGACGTGTTAAATCCAGGTAACTTCACTTCGCGCCAGCTCACGCGACCGGTTTCACCGGCCGATCGGCGTCGAGGCCAGAGGCATGGAATTAGCTTTCTGGAATTGCGGGTTCCACCACGACCTGAACATGCGATTTGCTACCGAAATTCAGGGCGACGAGGCAGCCCACCACAACCAATACATGGCCCAGAAAACGGCCTACCAATCCCATGAAATTCCTACTGACCTTACGCGCTGCCCGACTGAAGTCTCGCAACATCTTGCGCGCGCTGCCCAAGCTACGCATGATGCTGTTCGGGTTTGGTCTGTAGCCACCGGCGCCCTCTCCTGGCCCCAGGGCCTCGAAGCGCTCCTCGGCTATTCTCCTTCCCCTCTCACTGACGACATCGGTTTCTGGCAGAAACATCTCCATCCCCAGGACCGCGCTCGCGCTGCCGCCAGTATCCGCGAGGCCATTGACAGCAACACCGACCATTGGACCGGTGAATATCGCTTCCGCCACGTTGATGGCTCGTACCTCGATCTCCTCGAACGCGCCTGCGTGGTGCGCGACGAGAACGGCAGGCCGGTTCAGTTCGTCGGTTCGCTGATGAACATCACGGCGCGGAAACAACTCCAGGATCAGCTGGTGCGCTCGCAAAAGATGGAAGCGTTCGGACAGCTCGCCGGCGGCGTCGCCCACGACTTTAATAATTTCCTCACCACGATTCTCGGCTACAGCGATCTTCTGCTCGACGAGCTGGACACGAAAGGCGAAGTGGCGGACCACATCCGCGAAATCCGCGGGGCAGCGGCGCGCGCCTCTGCCTTGACCGGTCAGCTTCTGGCGTTCAGCCGAAAACATCCGCTCGCGCCCTCCGTCGTCGACGTGAACACGCTTCTGACGAACCTCGAGCGCTCCGTCCTGCGGTTGCTCGGGGAAAACATTTCCGTGCAATGCGATTTCGAGCGCGACACCGATGGAATGCACACCAGGGTCGATCCGGGCCAGCTCACCCAGATCATGTTGAACCTGGTTGTGAATGCGCGCGATGCCATGCCAGGCGGCGGCTGTCTCGCACTGGAAACCAGCGCGGTCACCATCGAACCGGCGGACGAACACGAATGCACGTTAGAGGAATTGCCTGCCGGCGATTACGTCCGGATCAGCGTCAGCGACAACGGGACAGGCATGACCGAGGAAGTGAAGCAGCATCTCTTTGAGCCGTTCTTCACCACCAAAGATGAAGGCGGCAGCGGGCTCGGCCTCGCGACCAGCTACGGGATTGTCCGGCAGAGCGGCGGCCACATCTGCGTCGAGAGCGAGCTCGGCAAGGGCACTACGGTTCGAATTTATCTGCCGAAAGTCCCGGCGCCTCCGCCGCTCTCCTACAAGAAACCGGGCGCGAACAAACTCCCCACCGGCACCGAAACGGTCCTCGTGCTCGAGGACGACATCAGCGTGCGGCATCTTTCGGTGCGCGTTCTGCGCAGCCTCGGCTACGAAGTTCTGGAAGCGGCGAATGGCGATGACGCCCAGCAATTGATCGGCCGCCGCAACGGCAGGAAAATCGATCTGTTGCTGACTGACGTCGTCATGCCGCAGATGAGCGGCCGTTGTTTTGCCGATTGGATGAATAAAACGAGCCCAGGGACCAAGGTGATTTTTATTTCCGGCTACCTGGAGGAGTCTGTTCATCCGGAGGATCGCCGCGACCAGGAAATGTTTTTCCTGCCCAAACCGTTCGACCCGCAACAACTCGCGACCAAAATCCGCCAGGCCCTCGACGCTTAGGTCAAACAGGTCTTATATGACCCATGGCCGGCGTGACGCTCGAAGACATTCAAGCCGCGCGTAAACGCATCGAAGGCGCGGTCTATTATTCGCCCTGCCCGCAATCGATCCCGCTGAGCGAACTCACCGGGATGAAGATCTTCACCAAGCTCGACTACGAGCAGCGCACCGGGAGTTTCAAGGAACGCGGCGCGCGCAACGCCCTGGCCCAGTTGCCGCAGGACCAGCAGGCGCGCGGCGTAATCGCGGCTTCCGCCGGCAATCATGCCCAAGCCCTCGCTTACCAGGGAAAACTGCTCGGGATTCCGGCAACCGTCGTGATGCCGAAGTACGCGCCGCTCATTAAGATCGGTAACTGCGAAAAGCTCGGCGCGACTGTGGTCTTACACGGAAAAGATTTCAGCGAAGCGAAAGAGAAAGCGCATGAAATCGCGAAGGAGCAGGGCCTCGCCTACATCGACGGTTACGACGATCCGGCCATCATCGCCGGCCAGGGCACCACGGGCTTGGAAATCCTCGAACAGGTCCCCGAGCTCGACGCCGTTGTCGTTCCAGTGGGCGGCGGAGGATTGCTGGCCGGCGTGGCGCTCGCCCTGAAAAGTCTGCGTCCGCAAGCCAAGGTGATCGCCGTGGAAGCGGATCACGTTGCCAGTTTCTCCGCCGCGATCCAGGCGGGAAAACCGGTGCGCATCCAAATGCAGCCGACGCTCGCGGACGGTCTCGCGATCGCGCAGGTCGGCGCCAACGCGTTCGCCACCGCGGCACCCCTGATCGACCGCATCCTTGTGGTCAGCGAGGAACAGATCGCCATTTCGGTGTTGCGCATTCTCGAACTCGAGAAAGGCGTGGTCGAAGGCTCGGCGGCAACGCCGCTCGCGGCGTGTCTTTCGGGGCAACTCCCGGAACTCGCCGGCAAACGCGTTGTCCTTCTTCTTTGCGGCGGCAACATCGATCCCAATGTGTTGAGCCGCGTCATCGAACGCGGTCTCGTCGCCGACGGCCGGCTCGCCCGGTTCACCGCGATCATTAGCGATCGGCCCGGCGGCCTCGCTGATCTCGCGGCCAAAATCGCGTCGGCCGGCGCGAGCATCAAGCAGGTCGTCCACGATCGCGCCTTCGCCGGGTCCGATGTTTCCGCCGTTCACGTCCAGTGCACCGTCGAAACCCGGAACCACGCTCACCTTGCCGAACTGCGCGACCGATTGCGCGAAAGCGGTGTGCAAACACTCGATGCTTGAACGCCTAAGGGCACTTCGTAGTTTGGCGGATGCCAACCGCTGAAACTGAGTCGTCCGCTACCGAATCCGCGGCAGCGACACACCCTGCCCGGGAAAAGGATCGCGTCGACTCGTTCGCGCATCGGCATATCGGCCCCAACAAACCAGCGCGTGCGGCGATGCTCGCGGAGCTCGGCTTCGAAAATCTCGACGCACTGATCGACGCAACGGTTCCGAAGAACATCCGGTTCGATGGCCGGCTGAACTTGCCCGAAGCAAAATCGGAAAACCAGGCGCTGGAGGAGCTGAGAGATCTCGCCAGGAAAAACATCGTCGCGCGCTCCTTCATCGGCGCCGGTTACTCAGATTCGATCACACCGCCGGTCATCCAGCGCAACATCCTGGAGAACCCCGGTTGGTACACCGCCTACACCCCTTACCAGGCCGAAATCGCGCAGGGCCGGCTCGAGGCGCTCCTGAATTTCCAGACGATGATCACCGACCTGACTGCCCTCGACATCGCCAACGCGTCGCTTCTGGACGAAGGCACCGCGGCGGCCGAAGCGATGGCACTCTGCCGGGCCTCTGTGGGGTCTGAACGGCAAACGTTTTTCGTCGCCGACAATTGCCATCCGCAAACGATCGACATTGTTCAAACGCGGGCAAAGCCGCTCGGCATCAAAGTCGTCGTCGGCGCTTTCTCGAGTTTCAAATTCGACGAGACGGTTTTTGGCGCGCTCGTCCAATATCCCGCGACGGACGGCGCGATCGTCGATTATGAATCGTTCGCCAAAGGGGCGCACGACGCTGGCGCATTGCTCGTCGTCGCCGCGGACATCCTGGCCCTGACTCTGCTCAAGCCGCCGGGCGAATTCGGCGCCGATGTCGCCGTCGGCAGCACGCAACGCTTCGGCGTTCCGCTCGGATTCGGAGGACCGCATGCGGCCTATTTTGCGACCCGCGATGCTTACAAGCGGCACATGGCCGGACGCCTGGTCGGCGTGTCGCACGACGCCAGCGGACGCGCCGGGTACCGGCTTTCGATGCAAACGCGCGAGCAACACATTCGCCGCGACAAAGCGACGAGTAACATCTGCACCGCCCAGGTTCTTCTCGCCGTGATCGCTTCCATGTATGCCGTCTATCACGGTCCGCGCGGCCTGCGTGCGATCGCCCAGCGGGTCCATGGCCTGGCTAATCAGCTCGCGAACTCGTTGCGCGCCGCCGGGGTCGAGGTGGTTCACCAAGATTTCTTCGACACCCTGCGAATCGACACTGGAAACGTCGACACCTTCATCTCTCGCGCCCTCAAGGCCGGCATGAATCTGCGTCGCCTCGGCCCTCGAGCGATCGGGATTTCGGTCGACGAGACAACCAGGGAGCGAGATCTCGCCGCGCTGTGCGATCTGTTCGGCGCCGAATTCCAAGGTTCTTCCGATCGAAATTCGAAAATCGAAAATCGAAAATCCGACTTCCTGACGCATCCGGTTTTCAACACCCACCACACGGAGACCGAGATGTTGCGCTACCTGCGCAAACTGGAATCACGCGACCTGTCGCTCACGACTTCGATGATCCCGCTCGGTTCCTGTACGATGAAGTTGAACGCGACCGCCGAGATGTTCCCGATTTCGTGGCCCGAGTTCGCCCGGCTCCATCCATTTGCGCCGGACGAACAAACGAGCGGTTACCGCGAAATGTGCGATCAGCTCGCGGGCTGGCTCGCGGAGATCACCGGATTCGCCGCCGTCGCGTTGCAGCCGAACGCTGGATCGCAAGGCGAATACGCCGGCTTGCTCGCGATCCGCGAGTATCATGCTTCACGCGGCCAGGCGGCGCGCAACATCTGCCTGATTCCCACTTCCGCGCACGGGACGAATCCAGCCAGTGCCGTCATGGCAGGGTTCAAGGTTGTTCCGGTCGCGTGCCTGAAGGATGGCGACATCGATCTCGCGGACCTGCGCGCCAAAGCCGACGCACACAAAGACGATCTCGCGGCGCTCATGGTGACCTATCCTTCGACACACGGCGTTTTCGAAACAACGATCCGCGAGATCTGCGAGGTGGTTCATTCGCACGGCGGCCAGGTTTACATGGACGGCGCAAACATGAACGCGCAGGTGGGCTTGTGCCGCCCCGGCGACATCGGCGCCGACGTTTGCCACCTCAACCTGCACAAAACCTTTTGCATCCCTCACGGCGGCGGCGGTCCCGGCGTCGGCCCGATCGGCGTCGCCAAACATCTAGTCCCGTTTCTTCCGGCACTATCCTCCATCGTCCATCCTCCATCCTCGCCCGCCGCCGTCGGCCCTGTGACCTCCGCTCCGTACGGCAGCGCCAGCATCCTCACGATCTCCTGGATGTATATCCGGATGATGGGCGGCGAAGGGCTCACCGAAGCCACCAAGGTCGCCATCCTCAACGCCAACTACATCGCGAAACGGCTCGACGGTTATTTCCCGGTCCTGTTCAAAGGCAAACGCGGGCTGGTTGCGCACGAGTGCATCGTCGATCTCCGCCAATACAAGGCCGGCGGCGTGGAAGTCGAAGACGCCGCGAAACGGCTCATGGATTACGGGTTTCATGCGCCGACGGTTTCGTTTCCGGTGGCGGGAACGATGATGATCGAGCCGACCGAGAGTGAAGCGAAAGCGGAGCTCGATCGTTTTTGCGAAGCAATGATCTCCATTCACGCGGAGATCGAGGCGGTCGTATCGGGCAGGGCCGACAAGAAGAACAACGTCTTGAAAAACGCGCCCCACACTGCCGAGCAGGTTATCGCGGATAAGTGGGACCGGCCGTATTCGCGAGAGGAGGCTGCCTATCCCGCGCCCTGGACCCGCGAACATAAGTTCTGGCCCGCGATTGGCCGGATCGACAGCGTTTACGGCGACCGGAATTTGTTCTGCACCTGCCCGCCGATCGATTTGTAGCCGCCGCCTTGTGGGCGGCGCATCGAGCTACGTTACGGCGCCAGTCTCACGCGTCCCACAGGGACGCGGCCACAGCTAATTACGTCTGCTCGGACGCCAGCTCCGGCGTCGCGGTCACGCGTCTCGGGACCTGGCGAAGTGCGGTGCCATTCGTCTCTTGGGCGGCAGCTTCGCCCGCTTCGTGATACTCGGCATCGCTGTTCACTTCCCAGAGATCGTAAAGCTTCGTGTCGGCCAGGATATTTTCCACGCACAACATGGCAGTCATCATGGCGTGGTCCTGATTGTTGTATTTGTGCATCCCGTTGCGCCCGACCAAATGCAGGTTCGGATATCGCGATTCCAGCTCCTCGCGCACGGTGTCGACGTGCGTCGCGTAATCGTCGTCGTAAACCGGATACGCTTTTTTCTGGCGAACCACCGTGCCATCCAGAACGTCGCCCGATTTAGCCAGGCCGATCTGCAACAGCTCGCGCTCCGCCAGCTTGATCAGCTCGTCGTCCTTCGCATCCCAGACGCCATCGTGCTCAAAACAGAAATACTCGAGGCCGTAGCAGGCCTTGTCCGCGTCCGGCACCATCTCAGGCGACCAGGAACGGAAGTTCTGGATCCGGCCGACCTTCACGTTCGGGTCGTGAATGTAAATCCAGTTGTCGTTAAACGCGTCCCGGTTCTTCACGATCAACATCACGGTGAGAAAGTCGCGATACTTCAGTGAATCGGCCGCTGTCTTGGCCGCCTCGGAAACAGCCGGACGAATTCCGCGCACGAGCTCGCGCATCGGAGCCGACGAAATCACGTGCTCGGCTTCGAGCGTCTGGGTTTGCCCCTGCGGATCCTTGAACGAGACCGTCCAGGTTTCGTTGCCGGCGTCGTAATCCAGGCCAACGACCTTGCAGTTCATCTCCACTTTGCCACCCATCGCCTGGGTCTTGGCCGCGCAGGCTTCCCACATCATGCCGGGACCTTTGCGCGGGTACTTGAAACAATTGATGAGGGTCTTGATGACTTTGCTGCTGTCTTTCGGCTGCTTCGCCGGCAGAAGGGCGTTCTTGATCGCGCTGCCTAACGAGAGGCCTTTGATGCGTTGCGCGGCCCAGTCCGCCGAGATCTCCTTGCAGCTCATGCCCCACACCTTCTCGGTGTAGGTCTTGAAGAACGTGTTGAAGAGGCGCTTCCCGAATTGGTTCGTGACCCAGTCCTCGAAATTCCGCGGATTCGGCACCGGGAACATCTTCGCCTTGAAATAGGAAAGGAGGCACAAGGCCGAGCGGACCACCCCCAGCTTGATCAGCGCTTCAAAGGCGCGCAGGGGATAGGCAAAGAATTTGCCGTTGTAATAAATGCGCGAGGACCGGGGCCGGTCGAGCATGTCGTCGGGCAGAATCTCGTTCCAGAAATCGTTGACTTCTTTCGACTTGGAGAAGAACCGGTGCCCGCCAATATCGAAGTGAAAACCCTTGTAGGTCGCGGTCCGGGAGATGCCGCCGACGTAAACCGGGTCGGCCTCGAGGACCGTGACCGGCACGTTGTTCTTAGAAAGGAGATACGCCGCGGTCAAACCCGCCGGTCCCGCACCTATGATTGCTACGTTAGTTTTCATGAATCGTTAAGCTACCCAGTTGCCCCTCGTAAAATTCCATACGTACCACCCTTGCACGCTGAGCCCTGCCGCGCTGAGCAACGCGATGGCCGCCATGCCAGTCGCTCGCACCCACAGTCGCGGGGCCGGTAATTGATGCAAAAAATGGACAATTGCCAGCACGATTAACGCGTGCACGCAAAATTCGTAGCGGAGCATGCTCTCCATCTCCACCGAGGCCACCCCGCTGACGGAGATGTAATAAATGACCGCCGCGCAGAAATAAAAGCCGACCCGCGTGGTCCAGGCGAATTTGCGGCGGAGAATCGGGAGCAGTTCGCACAACATCACAGCCAGTAACAGAACGCCGCCAACGGTCATGGTCAGCTGGCTCGCTTCGGTCGGATTTTTCAACGCTGGAATGAGCCAGCGATAACTGGAAGGCCTGAACACCGCCAGATAATCGGGCACGATCGCCCAGCCGGATTGCTGGGTCAGCATGTACATGTCCCAACGGCCCCAGCGCAGCAGGCAATAGAAGAAAAACGCGCCTGCCCCGAAAGTGGCGCCGAACATCACCAGCAGGGAAGCGCCGTATCGCCTGATCCACGACCGGACATCGATCACACCCCGCCAGCCATTCTGAAACAGCGATTGGACGACCGGGTAACCGGCGCACGGAATCCCTACGATCCGCGTCGCCGACATGAGAAAGCCGTGAAGCACGGCAAGGGCCCCCGCTCCCCTTCCCTCCGCCGTGCTCCAGAACATAAATCCAAACAACCCCATCATGAAGAGAGACTCCGAGTATCCCGCGACGAGAAAGAACGCGGTCGGATGCGCGATGACCGCGAGCGCCCCAAAAAATTGCAGGAGCGGCGAGATGTTCCAGCGCTCGCAGAAAAGGAAGAAATAACTCCAAAATCCCCAGGCGGCCGCCTGCGCCGTGATCAACAACGATTGATAAATACTGAGCCGGGCGCCGTAATGAAGGATCCCCGCGATGGCCGGGTAAGCCGGGAAAAAGGCGACGTTGGAGACTTCCATCATCTTGTGGCTGGCGGGCGGGACGGTCGTTTCGTAGCCGCGATCGATAATGTTCGCGAACCAGTAGCTGTCGTGCTGCACGAGCGAATCGTAGCGGAACGACAACGGGCCTTCCGGCGCGATCAGGACGACCGCGACAAAAATCTGGAGCAACGTGACCGCCAATCCCAAGGCCCACGGTCTGAACAGGATTGGCTTGGGATTCATCGTCGCCGACGTCGGAAGGGCCGAGGAGACACGAAAGCTTTGGGCATTACAAGGCCTCAGAAACGCCGTTTCCACCCGAGAAAAGCGCATGGGATCGATGACTTGGATGTCCGTTTCTGTTTTCAGAGGAAACTTGGACGGCGGGGTGCGGGGTTTATTCGGTGAACCGAATCGACCGCCGTGTCCGAGCGCGCCGAGGGCTCGACGCCCTTCGTCGAAGCTCCAAATCCCAAGCTCCAAGCTCCAAGGAAATTTCAAATTCCAAGCTCCAAACTTCGTACTCGATCGATGTTTGGTGCTTTGATGTTTGGTGCTTCCTTGGAGCTTGGGATTCGGGATTTGGAGCTTCTGAGGCGCCCGTGGCGCCTCAGTGTCCTCCCATTACCGTGTAGCCTTCGTCGCGAAGATCTTCGGCCAGCTCCAATTCCATTTGGAGCGCCGCTTCATACGGCATCGGGTTCAGATGCTCAAACAGCTCCGGCAACAGTCGCACCCCGTACTTTTCCACCACCCACGCCGCCTTGTAACCATGCTTGTGGTTCTCGAACCGATGCTCGGGCGGCAGCCCGCTCATCCCGACGTAGACGCACGGCTTTTTCGGATCCCGTTTCGGATTCACCCGCAAAACCGTCGGATGTTTCGCCACCTTCGGATCGAGGAGAATCACGTAAACGTTGTGATGAAACTTTGCGGCCGTCTCATCCCGCAACTCATCGTCGGTCCTGTATCGCAGCCGCGCCATCGCCGACGATACATCGGCCCTGTCTAGAACGCCTCGAAAAGGATGGTGCCTGGTTGGACCGCGCTCACCGAGCCGTTGCCTCCGAAGCGTTCTTCGTTGCTCGACAGAACGGCCTTCCAGTCGCGGCCTTGTCCCGGGCTCAGCCTTGCGTCGTCCATATTGGGCGCAGCGCGCACTCCGAGAAGGTTCGCTACAACGGCGAGCGTCAAATCACCCTGCGCTCCGAACAGAATGGCCACGATCCCGTCGCCTTCGTCCAGCACCACATACGAATCACGTTTCCGATTTTGGAACGCGCGCGACGTTCGCCGCGCCCGCAGAAATTCGGAATAAAGGAGAAAGGTTGCGGATGACGCCGGTGTCTCGAGTTCGCTCCAGATCAACTTCGAATCATGGAACGTCTGCTCGGACTGCGGATCGGGAATCGTTTCCAAGAGCCGTCGGTCGCGGAAGGCGGCGAAGTCTCTGAATTCCCGGCGCCGCCCTTTCGTGATCGCCTCCCCCAGGTCGGCATTGTGGTCGGTGAAAAATTGAAACGGAGTCGAGGCGGCCCATTCCTGGCCCATGAAGAGCATCGGCGTTTGCGGGACCAGACAAAGCAAAGCCGACGCAGCCCGGTACGCTGCGGCGGAAATGTTTTGGTTCAACCGCTCGCCAAAGGCGCGATTGCCCACTTGGTCATGGTTGGAGATGCAATAAACGAATTGCTCGGGGGCGGCGTGGCTAGGATCGGTGCCGCGCCGCTTTCCAGACGTGACCTGCGCCTGGCCACGGTAGAGCCACCCATGTCTGATGGTTTGAGCGAGCTCGGTTCCGGTGCCCTCGAAGTTGCCGTAATATCCCTCGCGTTCGCCGGTCAGCATCGTTCGGACGACGTGGTGAAAATCGTCCGCCCAAACTCCATCAAATCCCCAGCCGTCGGAATCTCGCGGGCCAACGATCGCGGCTTCGTTTCGCTCGTCCTCCGCGATCACAAAGCCGCCTTCGGTCTGGACTGCCTCCGCTATCTCCGCCAGTAAATGGCGCGCTGAGTTGTCGACGATCGCGTGAGTTGCGTCGAGGCGGAAACCGTCGATGCGAAAGTCGCGCATCCAGTAGAGTGCGTTCTCGACAAAAAAGGTGCGCACGGCCGGCGCTTCGTAATCGAGCGCGGCGCCCCAGGCGGTTTCCCTTCGCGGCTGCGCATAATACCCGTCGTCGTAAACGGCGAGGTAATTGCCGTCCGGCCCGAGATGGTTGTAAACCACGTCCAGGATCACCGCGATACCGTGGCCGTGTGCGGCATCGACCAGCGCCCGGAGATCGTCGGGCGTCCCGTAAGCGCGGGCCGGCGCATAAAGCATCACGCCGTCGTAGCCCCAATTGCGGTCTCCAGGAAAATCCGCGATGGGCATCAGCTCGATTGCGGTTACACCCAGGGCGGCCAGATGCGGCAGCCGCGCAATTGCCCCGCGGAAAGTTCCCTCCGGTGTGAAAGTGCCGACGTGCAGCTCGTAGATAACCAGATCGCTAAACTGAGTTCGCGACCACTCTTCGTGCGCCCAGACATACCCGCCGGCGTCGGTGACCATCGACGGGCCATGAACTCCGTCGGGCTGGTAACAGGAAGCTGGATCGGGCCACGGCTGGCTCTCCCCAAAGCGGTACTTGTAGAGGTCGCCCTTCGCCCCCGCCCGATCGAAGCCGCTGAAATACCGATCGGATTCCCGTTCCAGCCCGACGGTCCGGACGATCTTTCCGGCGCGGTCGAAGATCACGACCTCTACGGGATCGTGCTTGGACCGTGTTCGATAATGCACGCCGCGGTCGGTGAGTTCGGCGCCTTGGGGGCGCGCGCGCCGTTGAACATGACTGGCCAATGGGATCGGCTCGGTTTGCAGGTGCACTCAATCATCGGACTCGGCGATCTGCGCCGGCGCAATCGGTCCTCCGAATGAACGACGGCTCGTCGAAATCCCTAGCCAACAATTGCCCGTCTCGTCTTTTCGGCTCAGGCCGCGATCGTTCCGGCGCCGGCGAGGTCGCCATAAATGCTCTCGTAGCTGGCCGCTGCTTCGCTCCACGAAAAATCGCGGGCCATGGCGCGTTCCATTAGCGTCGTCCACGTCGTCTTGTCATGAAAAATTTCGCGCGCGCGTTTGATGGAATCCCAGAAGGCGTCGGGAGTTGTTTCGTAGCAGAGGAAACCGAATCCGGAATCGAGCGTGCAATCGTAGTCCTCGATGATCTCCTGGATTCCGCCGGTGGCGCGGGCCACGGGAAGAGCGCCGTACTTCAGGCTGTACATCGCGCTTAGCCCGCTGGGCTCGATCTTCGACGGGATCAGGGTGATGTCGGCGCCGGCCTCGATCAGGTGCGCGAGCGTTTCGTCGTAGTGACTGCGGTAGGCAAACTTCGCCGGATACTTTCGCGAGGCGATGGCAAGCGCCGTTTCGTAGCCGGCGTCGCCTTCGCCGAGAATGATCAGGCGGACATCGTCGGAAAGCAGGCGGTCGAGCAACGGCATCAGCAGATCGAATCCTTTCTCCGGAACAAGGCGCGTCACCATTCCAAAGACCGGCCCCGCCGGCGCCGGCGCCAGACCGAGGCCATCGAGCAACAGATCGCGGCAAACCGCCTTGCCCTCCAGATTTCCCGGCCCGAACTGACGCGGAAGAAGGTGATCGGTTTCCGGATTCCACCGGCGATAATCCGCGCCGTTGAGAATGGCTGTCAGCCGGTGCGCGTGCTCACGCAGGACAATATCGAGGTTGCAGCCGCCGTCCGGGCTCAACATTTCGCGGCGATACCGCTCGCTGACGGTCGTGATTTTACCCGCGAACACGATCCCGCCCTTGAGCAGATTGAGCCGGCCGAAATATTCCACGCCCTGCGGTTTGAAATAGCGCTCGGGCAAATTCGTGAGCCCGAAATCGAGGCCCCAAAAGCTCCCCTGCTCCGCCAGGTGATGAATCGTGAGGACGGTGGCGAACGGCAGCCTCTGCTCCGCCACGAGGACGGGAACGAATGCCGCTGCCCAATCGTGGCAATGCAAGATCTGCGGCGTCGGCGTCATCCGGCGCGCCATTTCGACCGCGGCTTTGCAGAAGAAAATGAAACGGGCCGCGTTATCTTCGTAAGCGACGCCGTGCTCGCCGTAAATGCTGGCCCGATCGAAGAACGCGTCGCACCGAACGAAGAACGTCTGGACGCCGCCGGCGGTCCGGCCTTCCACAAATTCCGCGACGTAATTCTTTTCGCCGAGCCGGACATCGACCGTGATCCCGGTATCGCGCAGATCGATCGCCATGTTCTCGCTGATCTCGCGATAGAACGGCATCACGATGCCGACCTCGTGTTTGCGGGCGCGCAGCTCCCGTGGCAACGCCTCGAGCACATCCACGAGCGCCGTGGCGCGAGCGAGCGGCGGACCTTCCGCACTGATCATGAGGATTCGCATTTTAGGTTGAGTGGTTGATAGGTTGAGAGGTTGAGAAGATCAAGACGCAGCCAAGAAAAACCTCTCAACCCCTCAACCTCTCAACTTCCTTTCGCACCCACTCGAGCGCTTCCTCCCGATTCTTCAGCGCTCCCTCCAGCTGCCGCGTCTCCACCGCCTCAAGGATCTCGCCGAACCGCGGGCCCGGCTTCAGCCCTAATGCGATCAGATCGTCGCCCCGCACCAACGGCGGCGGAATGATCGGTTCGCTCGCGAACTCCTCCTTTTTCCGGAGGAGAAACTCGTAGTTATCCAGCATCGCGTGGCTGCTCGCGCAATCCACCCGATGCAGCTCCAGCTCGTCCTCAAACGTCGGCCGCGCCATGAAGCGCTTCAGTTTCGCGACCCGCATGTTCGGCACGTCCTTGAATACCATGTGCTGTCGCACCGCTTCCACCGTCGCGTCGATTTCCGCCCGCGAAAAACGGAGCCGCTCCATGATCGCTTCCGTCATTTCGGCGCCGACCCGATCGTGGCCGTTGAAGCGGATCCGTCCTTCCTCATCGACGATCGCCGTCGCCGGCTTCGCCACGTCGTGAAACAACACGCTGAAAACGAGCGGCAACGACGCCTCGGCCGGCAGCATTTCGAGCATGATCCGGGTGTGCTTAAACACGTCGCCTTCGGGATGGAACTGCGGCGGTTGCTCGCAGCCTTTCATTTTCTCGATCTCCGGCAGGACCGCGCCCATGAGCCCGCTCGCATCGAGGAGGTCCCACCCGCGCGCCCGGTTCGGCGAAAGAAAAATCTTTACCAGCTCTTCCCGGATCCGCTCCGCGCTGATCTGCAAAATGGAGGACGCGCTGGCGACGACTGCCTCCCACGTCGCCGGATCGATCTCGAACCCAAGCACGGTGGCGAATCGGACGGCGCGCAACATTCGCAGCCGGTCTTCGGCGAAGCGTTGGGCCGGGTCGCCAATAGCACGAAGCAACCGCCGCTCGAGATCGGCGCGGCCGCCGACAAAATCGATGACCTCTTCTTTTTCCGGATCGAAGAACATGCCGTTGATCGTGAAGTCGCGCCGAGCCGCGTCTTCTTCCGCGGTAGCGAAATGGACTTCTACCGGATGGCGGCCATCGATATAGGCGCCATCCGAACGAAAGGTGGCCACCTCGAACTGAAATCCGTTTTCGAGCACCACGATGACGCCGAAATGCGCACCGACCGCGTAGGTGCGCGCAAACAATTTCTGGACGACGTCCGGCCGCGCGTCCGTCGCGATATCGATGTCCTTCGGCGCCGTGCCGCTCAACAGATCGCGCACGCAGCCGCCTGCGAAGTAGGCCGTGTGGCCGGCGGCGCGGAGCCGGCCCGCGATATCGCGCGCCGCGTGTTCCATGGATGACGAGGTGTTTTCCATCGACGCTGGAATTGTCGCAGGCGCGCTTTGGACTGTCGAGAGACCTAAGGGACGCAAGGACGAAAGTGACTTTTGAGTTGTCCTTTCTGTCCCTTTCGTCCTTTCTGTCCTTCAAGCGATGTCCCCCCAAGACGGCTTCATCCCCGCCCACGGCGGCTACCGAAAACTGCGCTCCTACCAGAAAGCGCAGATCGTCTTCGACGCCACCGTCTTCTTCTGCCGCCGGTTCCTGGACAAGCGCGACCGCACCGTCGACCAGATGGTCCAAGCCGCGCGCTCCGGGAAACAAAACATCGTCGAAGCCAGCCAGGCTTCCGGCACATCGAAAGAGATGGAGATCAAGCTAACGAACGTGGCGCGAGCCAGCCTCGCGGAATTGGAGGAAGATTATCAGGATTTCTTGCGGACGCGCCGGTTGCTCGAGTGGCCGCCGGACCACGCCTATGCGCGCCGCCTCCGCACCCTGAACAGAACGCCGAATGCCACCTATGCGACCTTTCGAAAAGGAATCGAAAGCGCGAACCCTGAGATCGCCGCCAACGTGATCCTCGGCTTGGTGCGCGTAACCAACTACCTTCTCGATCGCCAGCTCGCCACGCTCGAACGCGCCTTTCTAGCCGAAGGCGGCCTGCGCGAACGCATGACGCGCGCCCGACTTCGCCACAGAAATCACAAACCTAATGTCGCTTAAGTCCCTTTCGTCCTCTGGCTGTCCCGACAAAAGCAAAGCGTTTGCCGTTATCTCAAGTTATAAACTTCGGCCAGGCTGATATTGGCGAACTGCGAACTTTCCTGCAGCAGCGTTGCGTCGCGCGATTTGTCCTCGACTTGCGGCTAGTGGTGTGAACATTTCCGCTGCATGAGCGGCGGTTCACCGGCCACAAGCAATCTGCTGAAACCTTCGCTCAACTGGTTGCTGCCAGCGGTTCCTGTAGCCGTCGCCTTGCGTTACTGGCCTGCGATTTCGAATCCGACCGCGCTTTTCATCTGCTCGGCGATCGCGATCGTTCCGGTCGCGGGCTGGATCGGGCGCGCCACGGAAGAACTGGCGGCGCGCGTCGGCGAAGGGCTCGGCGGATTGTTGAACGCCACCTTCGGGAATGCCGCCGAACTGATCATCGCCGGGATCGCGCTCCAGAAAGGCCTGATCGGTGTGGTGAAAGCATCAATTACCGGTTCGATCATCGGCAATATTCTCCTCGTCCTCGGCCTTTCCGCGTTGTTCGGCGGGATCAAACACAAGGAACAGGTCTTCAACAAAAGTGGAGCGCGGACCTCGGTAATCTCCCTTTCCCTGGCCGCGATCGCGCTCATTATCCCGACCGTTTTTCACCTGACCGCGGCCGCGAGCCCGACCGGCTGGAGCCCAAAGGTCGAGCATCAGCTCTCGTTAGGCATCGCGATTGTGCTCTTCGCGACGTATGTCTGCGTCCTCGTTTTCACCCTCGGCACTCATAAGCATTTCTTTATCGGCTGCGAAGGCGAGCTCGAGGAGGAAGTCGCCCACTGGCCGCGCTGGAAATCGGTGGTGGTCCTGATCGCCGCGACGGCGGTCGTCGCGCTTCTTTCGGAATTCCTGGTTGGGACCATCGAAGCCGTGCGCGCTTCGCTCGGTCTCACTGAAGTTTTCGTCGGGGTCATCGTGGTCGCGATTGTCGGCAACGCCGCCGAACACTCCACGGCCATCGTCATGGCGATGAAAAACAAGATGGACCTGAGCGTCGGGATCGCGATCGGCTCCAGCCTCCAGGTGGCGCTCTTCGTCGCGCCGCTTCTCGTTTTTCTTTCCTACTTTTTTGGACGCCCGATGGACTTGGAATTTACACTCCCGGAAGTGTTCGCGGTGGTCGCCTCCGTTTACATCATCTTCCAGATCAGCGGCGACGGCGAAACGAACTGGATCGAGGGCGTCCAGTTGCTTTCGCTCTACCTGATCCTCGGCATTCTGTTTTTCTACCTGCCGGAACCGCACGTCGGCTCGGAATTCCCGCGATAGAGAAAAGGGCCTTCCGCTCGCTGTAGCCGCGGCTACAGCGCCGCCGCCGTTTTTCGCCCCCTTAGCGAATGGATGATGAAACAAATGACGGCGATGCAGATGCACGAATCGGCCACGTTGAAGGCGGGCCAGGGATGCGCGAGCGGCACGTGCAGATCGAAGAGCGCGAAATCGATCACGTGGCCGTGCAGTAACCGGTCCGTCAGGTTCCCCATGATTCCGGCCAGCAGCAACGCGAGCGAGACATCGCGGAATCGATCGCGCGCGAGCGTTCGACGCAGGAGCAGGGCGAAGACGAAAACGAAGGCGACACACGACAGCACGATGAAGAACGCGTTGTTGTTCTTGAACGAACCGAAAGCCGCTCCGTCGTTCGTCACGTTGACCACCGCGAAGAAATCCGGGACGACGACGTGAATGTCCTCGGCCCCAACGAAACGCAGCACCAGATGCTTGGTGATTTGATCGAGCAGGTAAAGCGGGAGCGAGAGCAGGAGAATGTATTTCATTCGGTTGAGGAGTTGAGGGATTGAGAGGTTGAGAGGACAACGCTCTCGCACCGGTCGCACAGATGCGGATGCGACGAACTCTTTCCCACGCTCGGCCGATGCCGCCAGCAGCGTGCGCATTTTTGATAAGACGTTTTGGTAATAGAAGCGGCTGGCTTCATGCCCGGCAGTAAAGTCAGATCGCTAAGGATGAAAAATTCCTCGAGCTCATCCTTCGGGACCGCCGCTACTATCTCTTCATCGTAAGTTAAGGTCACGGCGGCCTCGAGAGCATTACCAATCAATTTGTCCTGTCGCGCCTTTTCGACCGCCTGGCCAATCAGCGCGCGCAAAGATAGTAACGCACTCACTTGATTCTCCGCCTTCGCGTCGCGACCGCCGTATGTCACGGGCGGGAATAAACGTGTGTGGACTGAAGAATCTGTGCCGAGATACCCCCACGCTTCTTCCGCAGTGAAAACGAGGATGGGTGCGAGAAGGCGGCAAAGCGCGTCGAAGATTTTCCGCATCGCAAACTGTGTTGCTTGTCTGCGCGGCGCGGTCCGCGCGTCGCAGTACATCCGGTCTTTCGTAATATCGATGTACAGGCTGCTCAGGTCGACCGCGCAGAATTCATTTAGCGTGTGATAAACTGTGTGGAACTCGTAATCGGCATAGGCAGACGTGCAGTCTGCGATTACGTTACTGAGCCGATCGAGAATCCAACGATCGACGAGTGTGAAGCTCCAAGGAGCGGCGCTTTCCAAACCGCCGTCTGCAGCTGCGTCAAACAAGGGCGGTTTGGAAAGCGCCCCTCCTTGTCCAGGGAAATCATGCAGATTTCCCAACAAAATCCGGAGCGTGTTCCGAATCCGCCGGTAGGTGTCGCCGAGCCGGGTGAACATTTCTTCCGAGAACGGAACGTCATCCGTGTAGTTGATGCTGCTCACCCAAAGCCGGACGATATCCGCGCCGTGTTTCGCCACGAAATGCCCGGCATCCATCGGCTTGCTGTAGCTGCTCGATTTCGAAATCTTTTTGCCGTCGACGTCGACCACGAACCCGTGGGTGACGCATGTTTTGTAAGGCGAACGGTTGTGCAGGGCGATGCTGGTCATGAGCGACGATTGGAACCAGCCGCGGTGTTGATCCGTCGCTTCGAGATACATGTCCGCCGGGTCCCGCAGCTCCGGGTTCGTCGCGAGGACAGCCGCATGCGACACGCCGGAATCGATCCAGACGTCGATGGTGTCGCTCCGATGCCGCGTGCCTTCGGGCAATCCCAACTCGCGCGCGAGAGCGGCGTCATCCAATTCGAACCAGACGTTGGAGCCGCGTTCCGCGACAACGTCCGCGAGCTTCCTGATCCACGTTGGATCCAGGATCGTTTCGCCGGTTGCCGAATAAAACACCGGCAACGGGACGCCCCAGCTCCGTTGCCGGGAGATCACCCAGTCCGGCCGCGATTCCACTGTCCCGGCGATCCGGTTTTCGCCCCAGGCGGGAATCCAATTCACGCCTTTGATGGCGGCAAGCGCGTTGGCGCGCAGGTCGTCGATGCGGATAAAGAATTGTTCGACCGCGCGGAAGATGATCGGCGTCTTCGACCGCCAGCAATACGGATAGGAATGCTGGTAAACCTGTTCGGCGAGCAGCATCCCTTTCGAGCGCAGAAGGGCGACGATGTCCGGGTTCGCGTCGAAAACGTATTTGCCGGTCAGGTCGGGCAAGCCCGCTTCAGCCGTGAACTTTCCATGATCGTCCACCGGCGAAAGAATCTGGAAGCCGCGGGCCCGGCCTAACGAGTAATCCTCCTCGCCGTGCCCGGGCGCGATATGGACGCCGCCCGTGCCGGAATCCATCGTGACAAAATCAGCCGCCACGACAGCCGCCGTGCGCGGCAGAAAGGGATGTTGCGCGGTAACGCCTTCGAGCTGGTTTCCAGGAAACGAACTGATTGGTTCGCCGGTCGGCTCGAAGCCAGTCGCGCCGCAAAACGCCTCGACGAGCGACGCGGCCAGCACCAGGACTTCCGCCGCGCCTTCCTTTCGGAACTCGCGCATCACATAAAGTTCTTTCGGATGAACGGCGATCGCCAGGTTCGCCGGCAACGTCCACGGCGTGGTCGTCCAGATCGCGATGCTCGCCTTTCCCGCGAGGTCGCCGGAGACGATCGGAAACTTCACGTAAACCGCGGTGTCTTCGCGGTCCTGGTATTCCACCTCCGCTTCCGCGAGCGCAGTCTGCGCGCCGCTGCTCCAGAAAACTGGCTTGAGACTTTCGTAAACCAGCCCCTTTTCAACGAAGATCGCGAAGGCCCGAAGAATTTCGGCTTCGTACTTCGGATCCAGCGTCAGATACGGTTTTTCCCACTGGCCAAAAACCCCGAGCCGTTTGAATTGGCCCCGCTGGATATCGATGAACTTCCGCGCGAACGCCTCCGATCTTTTCCGCACTTCGAGCGGCGAAAGCCCGCGGGATTCCTTCACGACCTTGTACTCGATCGGCAAGCCGTGGCAATCCCAGCCGGGGACGTAGGGCGCGCGAAAGCCGGCCATCGTTTTGGATTTCACGACGAGATCTTTCAGGATCTTGTTCAACGCGGTGCCCATGTGGACGTCGCCGTTCGCGAAGGGCGGCCCGTCGTGGAGAACGAACAATTCCGCGCCTGCGCGCGCGTTCTGGATCTGCTCGTAAAGACCGGCGGCTTCCCACTGCTTCAGCATTTCCGGCTCGCGGGAGGTGAGGCTCGCCTTCATCGGAAAATCCGTCTTGGGCAGATTGAGAGTGTCCTTGTAGTTCTGACTCATGCGCGGAGCGGCGAGGGTAACATTCAGCAGACGGCGGCGCAACGCGATGGCACCGTGGCGGGAAATTGTCACCATTCAAATCCATCCGCGGCGACCGTTTCCGCCGAATAGAAAGCAAGTCCCGCAACTTCGACGCTTGTCCCAGCGTCGGCATTTTCCGCCCGAAAGGCCAGACCTATGCGCACTAACTCCTTCTCGCAAAACGGATTCTCGCTCCCTCGAATATTCCTGGGTTTGCTCTTAATCGGCGCGGCGTCCTTCCTCGCCTTCGTGAGCTTCGGGGCGAATCCCACCGCCGGCAGCGTGAGCCCAACGACGACCACGCCGTTAAACTTTGTTGGAACCGCAAAGGGTGGATTCGCCGATCCCAGCGGCACGGCCGGCGGCGAAGATACCTGCGTCGATGGACAAACCTGCGACGTCTTCACGCTTACCCTGACGGCGAACCCGGCGGACTGGGCCGGGAAAAAAGCGCGGGTCGATATCCATTGGACCAACAGCGGGAACGATTACGACATGTATGTCCACAAGGGCACGGTTACAGGGACGATCGTGGCCTCATCAGCCCAGGGCGGCACGACTTCGGAATCAGCCGAGATCGATCCAAACAAGGCAGGCGTCGGCACGGGCGTGTTCGTCGTCCACGTCGTTTACTGGTCGGTCCCGCCCGTGCCGACGCCGATCGATCAATACAGTGGCGTCGTCTCGGTGGTCTCGGCGAGCGCGCCGAATCCGATCGTAACGCCCACGCCGGTCCCGGGGACAGTGCGGATGTCCGTGTTCCCGTCGCCTCCGGGATATGGCGATGACGCCGGCGAACCTTCCATCGGGTCCAATTACCGGACGGAGAAAACTTTCAGCAACAGCAGCCTGGTCCCGCTCCCCAATGGCGGAACTGCGACCTACTACGGCGGGTTCGACGCCAACATGCTAAAGATCACGTTCAACGACTGTACTTCGCCAGCCACAGCATTGTGGGAAAATAAACCGCTTGTTCTCGCGGCAACGCCGCGCGGCGTGGGCGATCCGATTCTCTTCACGGACAACGTCACCGGGCGCACCTTTGTCTCCCAGGAAGAAAGCGCGGCGGGGAGCACGACCGACGTAACCGACAACGACGGCGACACGTTCATGCCCAGCCAGGGCGCCGGCGCCTTTTCGGGATTCGACCACCAGACGATTGCGTCTGGTCCATATCGCGATCCGATCCCGGCGACGGCGAGCTATCCCGGCACCGGGCGGAAACGCGCCGTCTATTACGCCGCCCAAAACGTGGCTGACGCCCGCATTTCGCGAAGCGATGACGGCGGGATCACGTTCCTGCCTTCCATCCCGATGTATACGACCGCGGATTGCGGCGGGTTGCACGGACACATCAAGGTAACGCCCGAGACGCCGGCGACCCTGGCGAACGGTCACGTCGGCACCGTTTATGTCCCGAATAATGCCTGCGGCGGAAGCGCCCAGCCGGGCCACGAAGACGGCCAGCAAGCGGTCATCGTTTCGGAAGACAACGGCATTACTTGGAGCGTTCGCAAGATTCCGAACACGGACACGACGAGCAATCGCGATCCGTCGATTGGCATCGCCACGGACGGAACCATCTATTTCGGCATGCAATCGAAGGACAACCACGCCCGCATTGCGGTGAGTCACGACAAAGGGGTCACCTGGAGCACACCCGTGGACGTGGGCGCCCAGGTCGGAGTGGTGAATATGGCGTTCCCCGAGGTGGTCGCCGGCGACCCGAACCGGGCGGCCTTCGCGTTCTACGGTTCCACGACCCCGGGGACCGACTGGAACCAGGCCGGCTTCCAAGGCGTCTGGTACCTTTACCTCTCCGTCACTTATGATGGCGGTGCGACCTGGACGACGATCAACGTCACGCCAGACGATCCGATCCAGCGCGGAGGGATTTGCAACGGGACCAGCGAAACCTGCCGCAACCTGCTGGATTTCTTCGATGCCACCATCGACAAGGAAGGCCGGATCCTGATTGGTTACGACGACGGCTGCGTGGGTCCCTGCGTGCAGGGCGGCGGAAATTCCTTCACGGCTAAAGCGGCCATCGCGCGCCAGAGCGGCGGCAAACGGATGTTCGCGGCTTACGACCCGCCGGAGCCCGCGCTGCCGGGCGCGCCGTTGGTGAGCGCAACCGCAGACAGCACCGGCGTCACCCTTTCCTGGCCGTTCCCGGATGACGGCGGCTCGCCGATTACCGGATACAAGATTTACCGCGGCACGGTTCCCGGGGGCGAATCCTTTATCGCCAACGCCGGGACCAAAGGGACGTTTGTCGATACGACCGCGATCGCGGGCATCACTTATTATTACCGCGTCACCGCCGTCAACGCGGTCGGTGAAGGTCCGTACTGCGGCGAAGTGTCACCCGCGGCCGCTCCGGTGATCGACCCGTGCAAGCTTCCGGGCGTAACCGTATTGACCGATAAAAACGGCGACCTGATCACAGCGACCGGCACGACTTCGTATCCCGGTTACGATTTGCGCAGCCTGTCATTAGCCGAACCGTTCGGCGCGACGTTTAACAACAAGATCGTGTTCACGATCAAGACGGAAGGCTTGCAGACCGTGCCGCCGAGCACGCGCTGGCCCGTGCAATTCCGGATCGCCGGAGACGATCCTGCGATCGGTCGATTCGTGAGCATGCAATCGAGCGCCACCGGTGCGGTGAGCTTCAAGTATGGAACGTTCGTCGTGAACAGCGGCGCTTACAGCAGCACCTTCACCACGATTGGCGACGCCGATGCCGAGAGCACTTACGATCCGGACGGCACGATCACGATCGTCATTTCGCGGAGTAAATTGAATAACGTGGGCATCGGCGGCCAGCTCGTCGGTTTCCTCCTGCGCGTTCGCATCGATCCCGCCGGCGTCACGCCGGACAACATGCCGGACAGCCTCGGGGCCGAAGGCCAGTACACCGTGGTCGGAAACGACTTCTGCCGGCCGAACACGGCGCCCTTGGCAAATCTGGTGGCGACTCCGGAGAGCGGCCCCGCGCCATTGACGGTCACTTTCAACGCTTCCGGGAGCACCGACGCGGACCAGGATCAGATTAGCTCGTACATCTTTACCTTCGGCGACGACACGCCGGACGTGAGCCAATCGAGTCCCACGATCCAGCACACTTACAACAACCCGAGCAATTACCTGGCGCGAGTGCGGGTGCGGGATTCGCGCAACAAGATGAGTGAGAACGCCGCGGTGAAGATGATTGATGTCGGGTCGCCCAACGCAACTCCAACGCCGACGCCCACCGCGACGCCGTCGGCCACGGCTACTCCGGTCGCGACCGCGACTGCAACGGCAACGCCAGCCGCTACTGCAACGGCAACGCCGGCTGCCACTGCCACCGCAACTCCGGTTGCAACCGCGACTGCTACCCCTGTCGCTACAGCAACGGCAACTCCAGTTGCGACGGCGACCGCCAGCCCGACGGCTACCCCTTCGGCGACTGCGACCGCCACCCCGGCCGCCACGCCTACCGCCAGTCCGTCAGCGACGGCCACTGCGACGGCCAGCCCGAGCGCGACGGCCACGGCCACCGCCAGTCCCACCGCGACCCCGACGGGCACACCCACTGCAACCGCCACCCCCGCGCGGCTGTTGAACATCTCCTCCCGCCTGAAAGTTCAGAACGACGAGAAAGTGCTCATCGCCGGGTTCATCGTCGACGGGCTCACTCCGAAACGGCTCATCCTCCGGGCAATCGGACCCTCGATCACCGTGAACGGCACCCCGCTGGCCGGACGGCTGGCCGATCCTACCCTGGAACTCTACGACCAGAACGGAACGTCGATCGCTTCGAACGACAACTGGAAAACTCAGACTGTGCCAGCGGACAAAGTCGAGATTGAGAACAGCGGCCTGGCGCCGACGGACGATCTGGAATCCGCGATCGCGCGCGTTATCAATCCGGGTCAGTACACCGCCATTGTCCGGAGCAAGAACGGCGTGCCGGGAATCGGCACGGTGGAAGTTTACGATCGCAACCCCGCGGTCGACTCGAAGTTTGCCAACATCAGCACCCGCGGTTTCGTCGAGAGCGATCCCAACGTTCTGATCGGCGGCTTCATTCTCGGGAACCAGACTGGCAGCTCGAAGATCCTCGCCCGCGCCACCGGTCCCTCCCTCAAGCCGGGATTAGCAAACGCCATCGACGATCCGACGCTGGAACTGTACAACCAGAACGGAACCTCCCTCGCGACGAACGACAATTGGAAAGACGCGCCCAACCGCGCGGCCATCGAGGCCACGGGGGCGCAGCCCAAGAACGACGCGGAATCCGCCATCCTGATAACGGTGGCACCCGCGCCTTACACCGCGATTGTGCGCAGCAAGACCACGCCCGGCATCGGCCTGATCGAAATTTACAACCTGCCGTAGCGCTGCAGAATCCCAACGCGCGCCGGCGGAATTTTTAGCGAGGGCAGGACAGTTTTTGTCCTGCCCTTCTGCTAAGGTCACCGGGTGCAACTGGAACTGGAGCTTCAACCGCGTCGAAGGCACGCGTTGTTCCTCGCTTCATCTCCGGAAGCGGCGTGGCGCGGTGCGCTCGAAAGTTGGTTCAAGCAGGCCGCGGCAGAGGTTTGGCAGAGCGAACGCCCTGTTGTGGTCGTCGTTCCGACTCGCGGTCAACTCCAGGCGCTCAAACTTCGGCTGCTCGAAGCCGGCCTTTCCGCGCTCGGATTGCAGTTCGTGACGCCGCCCTATCTTCGGGCGCTGCTGGCCGCGCAGAGCGACAGCGTCCCCGCCGCGCGCGAACATCTGCCCTTGTTGCTCGCGCTCGCCGCCGAACAATTACTCGCCGACGAAACCCTTCCCGAAGCCGAGCGTCTCGCCGCCGTTTCTGTCCGCCGCACTCCGGACCATCTCCTGCGCCTGCTCGAACAACTCGGCGCCGCGGGAGCGGATTTCGAGAAAGTCGACCTGCCGGCTTTTCGCCCCGTTGTCCGGAAATTTCGCGCGTATCTCAAAGCGACCGGGTTCGAAATTTTCCCGGAGAGCGATCGGCGAGCGCTGGCGCATGCACGGCAAGCTGGCCCTGCAATGGCTCAGCTTCTTATCGCCGGATTTCACGGCGGCCACTGGCCGCTTGCGCATTTGCTGCGCGCCGCGGTGCACGCTTCGCAACACGCGACGGTGGTCCTGCAAAATCCGCGCGACGAAGCCGACGATCTCGATTCTGCCTGGATCGGCACGTGGGAGGAAATGCTCGGCGAAGCGGACTTCGTCGGGTCGGACCGGGATCCACTCCTCGCGACGCCTCCGACCCTCTTTTTGGCCGGCATGGATGCGCAGGAGCAGTCCGAAGCGATCGCGGCGACGGCGCATCAGTTTCTGGCCGACGAAGATTGCACCCGTCTTGGAATCGTTTTCCCCGCAACCGGGCCGCTCCCGCGCCTCGTCGCGGCGGCGCTGACCCGCCAGGGCCTCCCCCATTACGACGCGATGGGCCAGATCGCCCCGGGCCTTTTCGAAGCGGCCGATTTCTGGAGCTGGATGGAATTGCAGCGCACGCCGCGTTTGAACGTGCTCCTTCGATTCCTGACCAGCCTGCCTAACGACCAGTCGTTTTTGCAGGACCCTTCCCGCGACAGGATCAAACGCGCCCTCCACCGGGCCCTGGCCGACATCGCCATCGACGATCTCCCGCTCCTGATCGCAGCGGCCCGCGCCCGTGAAGGCGACGGCGAGAGCATTTTTGCCGCTTTGGAAAACGTCGTCTTTCTGCCGGACAGCGCGACGTTCGCGGAATTTGTTCGGGTGTCGGCAAACGCCTTCGCGCTTCTCGGTTGGAACGAACGCTGGCGGGAAATCGCGCACCGCACAGCGTGGACGGCGAAGGTCGAAGCCGAGTTTTCGCGCACTCTCTTTCTCCAATGGCTGGACGAGCTCGCGGTCAGCGTCCGCATCACGCGCGATCTTCTCGGCGAACATCCTTACGCGCGCATCCAGCTCGTCACGCCCGCGCAGGCCGAGGATCAATCGTGGTCGCATCTCATCCTCTGCGGCTTGAACGAAGGCGCCTGGCCCGCGGGCGCGCGCGGCGATTTTCTCCCGGCTGGTCAGATCGATGCGCTCAACCAAAGCGTGCGGAAACTCAATCGCGCGGCCACGCGGCGGGGCAGCCAGGGCGAAGGCCACGCCGTGGTGCGCGAAGGCGCCACGCTTTTCCTCGGCGCGGAGCAACAACGTCAGCTCGCCCGCGCCCAGTTCGACGGGCTCCGTGAATCCGCGAGCCACGGCCTTGCCCTTACTGTCAGCCTCGTCCAGGAATCCGCGCCGGAACGCCTTTCCAATCCCGGCGAATTCTTCGGTCGCGTTTATCACGAGGTCGTCGGCGAACCGGTTTCGCAGGCGAACCTGCGCGCGTTGCGCGATCAAACCCGCCGCTGGCTCGAAGCCGCCAACCTTGCCGCGCCTGACGAGCCATCGGAAACACCCGGTGTTCTTCAAACCCGCGTCGCTTATCTGGCCCGGCGCGCGCTCAAACCGTCCGACGAATACGACTTCGCGCTTAAGTCCGCGCCTAACGACATCAAGCCGCTGAGCGTGAGCGACACGGAGGCGTTACTCAAGTCGCCCGCGCTTGTCTGGATGGAGCGCTTTCTCGGCGTCGCCGGCGCGGAAGACGCCACCTATGTCTGGAACGCGACCATCGGCAAATGGACCCACGAATGGCTTGCCGCCGTTTTCGCCGTCACCGAAACCTTCGCCCCCCTTCCCGGCGCCGACGAGTTCGCCGCCCGCATTTCCGCCGCCGCGGAACGGAAACGCGCGGAAGTGCGCGCCCTCTGCCGGCTGGCCGGCCGGACGATTCCCGATTGGTGGGAGTCCGGCTGGGAGAACGCGCTCTGCCTCGCGCAAACGCTCGGCCGAATCGTGAGCGGAATCGAAGGTTGGAAATGGGCGGCGGCGGAGTGGAAGCTCAAGGCGCAACCGATCGCAGTTGGCGACGATCTTACTCTTCTTCTGCGCGGCCAGGCCGACCTCTTGTTAGGCAAAGCCGACCGGTTGCCGACCTCGCTCGCCGTGCCCGATCTCTGGATCGTCGATTTCAAAACAGGCAACAAGAAGTCGCTCGCTCCCAGGAGCCGAAAAAGAGATGAGCCCCGCGCGCCGCGCGTCCTGAAATCGGTCCTGAAAGGTGACGCCCTCCAGCTTGCCCTCTACAGCCTCGCGGCCCGACAGCTCGGCGCCAGCCACCTGGAAGTCAGCATTTTTTCCCCGGTGATCGCGAAACCGGAGCCGCAATTGCGCGATGACGATTTTGCGGATTGCGGCCCGGCATTTCGGGACCTGGCTCGGATGCAGGCCACCGGAATCTTCGGAATGAAAGGCCGGCTCCGGGACGCCTTCAGTTTCACGAAAGATTATCCGCTGGCCACCATCTCGATCGATCCCGAAATCGTCGACGAACGCTGGGAGCTCACCCACCCCGATCTCGCGCTGGAAGAGGAGAGCTGGTAATGGAAGCAGGCGACCAGGCTGCCCGCGATCGTTTTGCCAAAACGCTCGACCGCAATTTCTCGGTGGTCGCGGCGGCCGGCTCCGGCAAGACCCGGGCGGTGACCGATCGGATCGCGCAAATCGCGAAGGCGCACGATGCGGTGACAATGTTACCACGTCTCGTCGTCCTCACGTTCGCGAATCGCGCGGCGGACGAAATGCAGCAACGCGCCCGCGAACAAATTCTTGTCGGCAAACCGCAACCGGAAATCCTGGCGGCGTTCAACCGGGCGTGGTTCGGAACCATTCACGCTTTTTGTCTCAAGTTGCTGAACGACTACGGCCACTACCTCGGCCTGCCCGCGCCGCTGGAGCTGATCACGGATGACGACGATCTCTGGAACGAATTCGTTCAGCAGCAAACGCACGTGGGCCGTTCCCTCTCAGCGGAAAATCGCGCCATGCTGCTGCGGCTCGCTTCCATGCGACACATCATGGAACTGGGCCGACAAGCCGGGTCGGCGTTGCTACGTCCGGGCGAACAATGTCTCTGTCCCGGGATTGACCTGGAAGAAGTTTACCGCGCGGCGCGGGCGGCGAGGAAAAGCGACACGATCGGGAATTCCATCGCCCAGCTCCAGGCCTGGGAGCAGGGTTATCGCGAAGAGACTGGTTTCCTGCGCTGGCCGATTTGCAGCACCAAGGCGCAGGGCATCGACCAGATCTGGGAGCAGGCTTTCATTCCGTTGCGCCGCTGGGTGAACCAGACCGCGATCTGCGTCGCCGCGGAAGTGCAGCGGGATTACCGCAATTTCCGGCTCGAACGCGGCGTCGTCACGTATGCCGACCAGATCGCGCTCGCCGACGAACTTCTCCAACATCCCGAAGCGGCGCGCCGGATTCGCCAGCTCGACCCGATCGTGATTCTCGACGAAGCGCAGGACACCGATCCCGCGCAGTTTTCCGTGCTGCTCGAAATGACTCGGCCGCCCGAGGCAACCGGACGCTGGCTCGAAACGAAGATCGATCCGCCGCGCCCCGGGAGTTTCTCGATGGTCGGCGATTTCCAACAATCGATCTATCACGATCGCGCCGATCTCGCTCACTACCAGCGCGTGCACGACGCGCTCGTCGCCGCCGAGGCCGGAGAAGCGGTCACGTTTTCCGTGACGTTCCGGCTCGATCAACGCCAGCTCGATTTCGTCAACGCGACGTTCAGCGAGATTCTCCATGGCGCCGGCGGCCAGGTGAAGTTCGTCGAGCTGGAGCCGCGCCCAAAAATTTTGCCGGGCCAGGTGATCCGCCTTTCGCTTTCGGCGGAGCTGCGCAACGGCAAAGAGAAATTGAAAGACCGCCAGGTCGCGCGCATCGAAGCCGACGAGCTCGCGCGCTGGCTGAAGGAACAAGGCCCCGAAAAGCTGCGCGCGCGGAGCTGGCGCGAGGTCGCGATTCTGTGTCCGCGGCGCGATTGGTTGAGGACGACGGCGATCGCGCTCCAGAAAATGGGGTTGCCGGTCGAAGTCCAATCGGAAAGCGATTTGCAGGCGGACTCACCCGCCTGCGCGTGGTTGACCGCGCTCTGCACGATCATGGTCGAGCCGCGGAACCACTACGAGATCGTCGGCGTGCTGCGCGAAGTTTACGGCGTTTCGGACCACGACCTCGCGGTCTTCAGCGAAGGACACGGGAATCGGTTTCAAATTGAAACTCCGCGCAAAGCGGCCGGCATTGTCTCATCGCAAATCGCCGAGCTCGCCGAGATTCGCAGCGCCCTCCGGGAAATGCCGCTCTTTAGCGCGGTTGAGCAACTGATCGCCCGCACGGCCTTGCGAGGGCGGCTCGCGTCGCTCCCGCCGGAAGACTTCAAGGACCCGCTGGCCGATCTCGACACCTTCGTCACCCTTGCCGCTGAATCGGCCGGGTCCGGGGCGACCCTCGCTGATTTCGCGGAGCGTCTTCGTTCCGAAATGGAACGACAGCGCCCCGCCCGTCTTTCCGACCGGGACGCGATCCAGTTGATCACCGCGCAGAAAGCCAAAGGCTCGGAATGGGACGCCGTCATCGTTCCCTTCCTGAGCCGGCGCATCACCGGATTTTCGCCGCGTTACCCGTCGATCATCCGGGTGCCTGGAAAGGACGAAGTGATCGCGGCCTTGCACAAGGAAGATCGCGAAGAGGAGATCAAGGAAGCCACGAAAATCCTGCGGCGCCAGGAAATGGAACGGCTCTTGTATGTGGCTGTCACGCGCGCCCGGCACACACTCGTGCTGGCGCTCGATCGTAATCTTTTTTCGCCGGTGCACGATCGGCTGGCGGCGGAGTCGCAGCTTAAATATCTCCGGGGCGATAAAGGCGAACCGAGCTGTGTCGTGCTCGACGCACTGGGCACCGACGCGGAAGCATGTCCGGAAACGTTGCGCGTTACGGCCAAAGAAATCCACGCGACCAAGTCCCCGGCGTTTGCCTTCACCCCATTGGAGCGCGGCCTGCTGGCGCAGGCTCGCGGGCGCGCGTCCGATTTCATCCGCAAACAAAATCCCAGCGGTTACGAGGAATCACCTGAACCGCCGCCCGAATCGGCCTTTCGCCGCGCAGCTTTGCCGGCGCGTTCCACCGCGGACAACGCCGCCACGCTTTACGGGAGTTGGTGGCACACGCTCTTCCAGCATTTCCCCTGGACGAGTGGCGCGGAGCAATGGCAGACCGCGTTTGCCGCCATGCAATCGAGCTCGCCCGATCCCGATCGTTCCGCGCGCGAATGGAAACTTTTCACCAAAACCTCGCCGGCTTCCGTTCTCGCGAAATATCTGGCGCGTCCCGCAATCGTCACGCACACCGAGCTGCCGTTTCTCTGGCGTATGAACGACCGGAGCTGCGTCGAAGGAGTGATCGATCTTCTCCTGGTCGATCCGGCCGCAGGCAGCGCGTTGCTTATTGATTGGAAAACGAATCGCATGACGCCGGCCGGCACGGCCGACCTGCAACAACGCTATCGGCCACAGATCGCCGCTTATTGGAAAGCGGTGAGCGAAATGACAAAGCTGGAGGTGACCGCCGGTATTTTCGCCACCGCGACAGGGAAATTCCTCCCATACGACACTGTCGAGCTAGAGGCCGAATGGGAACGCTTGCAAGGGTTGCCGGAGGATCGACTGAGCGCGGAGATATCTCGCGCTTAACGACGTGTCATCCCGAGCCGCGCAGACGGCGAGGGACCTCGCAGTTGCAAAATCGGCTTACGCCAAGATTCACGCGGTGCTGACGGAAACTCCGTGTTATAACGCGCTAGCGGTTGAGCGCTTGAGAGGTCCCTCGGCGCGCTTCGCCAGCCTCGGGATGACACCGGTTTTCAGCGCAATCTATCTCTCGCGCGTCCCCGCGATGAACTCTTCGACGCTCTGGTAGGCTTCGTCGTCGGTCATCTGCCGGGGCGGATGCTTGGAGAAATAGGCGGAAGCCGAATCGAGGACGCCGCCCTGCTTCCGGTCGAGCGCCAGTTTGCAGCAGCGAATCGCGTCGATCGCCACGCCCGCCGAGTTCGGCGAATCTTCCACGGAAAGTTTCACGTCGAGTTCCATCGGCACGTCGCCGAAAAGTTTTCCTTCCACGCGGATGAAACAAATCTTGTTGTCGTTCTGCCACGGAACGTAATCGCTCGGGCCGATGTGGATATTTTCATCAGCGAGCCGGGCGCCCATCACGGATTGGACCGCCTCGGTCTTGGAAGCTTTCTTCGATGCGAGCCGGCTCCGGTTCAGCATGTTCAGGAAATCGGTGTTGCCGCCGGTGTTGAGCTGGTAAGTCCGTTCGACTTTCACCCCGCGCTTGCGAAACAGATCCACAATCGTCCGGTGCAGGACCGTCGCCCCAAGCTGCGCCTTAATGTCGTCGCCCACGATCGGCAGATTCTTGTCCGCGAAGCGCTTCGCCCAGACCGGATCGCTGGCGATGAAAACCGGGATGTTGTTGACGAACCCGAGGCCGGCCTCGAGCGCGCACGCGGCATAAAAACGGGTCGCTTCCTCGGAACCGACCGGCAGGTAGTTCGCCATGATTTCCGCGCCGGACCTCTTCAGTTCTTCGATGATCTGCTCGCGAGTCGATTCTTTTTCCAGGGGAAGGAACGTCCGCTCTGGCGCGTAATCCTTCATGTGCTCCGCGCAGCCGTCGAAGACGCAGCCCATCATGACGATCGCACCCGTCGGGGCGATTTTATCGCAGAAAATTTTGGTGCAATTGGGCTGGGCGAAGATCGCTTCGGCGGCATCGAGCCCGACCTTGCGGCGATCGATATCGAACGCGGCCACGACCTCGATGTCCTGCGGTTCGTAGGGACCGATGCGGCGATGCATGAGGCCGATGTCGGCTGAGCCGTTCTTCGAGGGCTGCCCGTAAAAATTAATTCCCTGCAAGAGCGAGCTGAAACAATTCCCCACCCCGACGACGGCGATTCTGATTTTGTTCATTCCCGGAAAAGATCGAAATTAGCCGCTGCTGACGGGGGTGAGCAAGGCGGAAAGGTGGGCATCATAGAGCAAAAGCAGCCCGATGCAATATGGCGCTAGTACTTTCGCGGCCGGCACGCCGGCTGGCCTTTCCTCCGTCGCATTATGGGAATTTTGTTGATAAAGCCGGCTGGCGCACGTGAGATAGGATGGATGCGCCGTCATGGGTGGGCCGTTAGTCTGCTGGTGATCCTGGGCTTGGGAACGGCCGTTTCCAAGGCCGGCCCGGCATTCACCGCCGACGAAGCGGTCGCTGCTGCCCGCAGGAAAAACCCCGAGATTTTGATGGCGGCTAAACAGCTCGAGGCCGCCAAAGGCAGCGTGATCGAGGCGCGCGCCGGATTTCTGCCGGGCGTCGTCTCTACCGGTTTGCTCCGAAAACGAGAGCGTGCCGAATCTTCGCGGCTGCGTTCCGATGATTACGATGCGTCGGTTCGAGTCGTGCAAAATCTTTATACCGGCGGCGCCATTACCAGCCAACTCGCGATCGCGCGGTTGAACGAGGAAAAGCGGGCGCTGGAATATCAGGCGCTGGTCAACCGCGTCTCGATGGATGTCCGGCTGGCGTATTACGACGTGCTCCTGAACCGCGCCAAAATCCGCGTGCGCGAGCAATCGGTCCACGTTTACGAGGAAGAATTGAAGACGCAAAAGGAACGTTTGGAAGCGGGCACAGTCGGTTCGCTCAACGTCAGCCGGGCCGAAGTAGCGCTGGCGAACGAGCAGCCCGAATTGATCGACGCCCAGACGCGCCTCCTCAATTCCGAGCTGCGGCTCGGCCAACTGATCGGGATCGATTCCTCAGGCCAGCCGATTTCCGCCGAGGCGTCCGGCCAGTTGCAGTATGCGCCGAAACATCCCGACCTCAGCGAATGTCTGGCTTACGCCGACGTGACCCGGCCAGAGATCCGGGCGCGGCAGATCGACGTCGAGATTGAAGATGCCCAGCTCATCCTCGATCGAAGCGAGACGCGGCCGCGCCTGGAAGCATTTGCCGGCTACGAAGTTTACAGCGAGCGCGACCCGGACGTCGGCCCTGAATTCAATCACGGTTTCGTCATTGGCCTCAACGGCACCTGGCATATTTTCGATGGCTACGCCACGCGCGGGCGGATGCAGGCGACGCGGGCGCGGCGCGAAGCCGCGCTCCATGCCTTGGAATCCGCGAAGCTTTCCGTCTCCTCCGATGTGCGGAGCGCCTTTCTCGATCTCCAGCAGGCGGAGCGCGTTCTCCAATCGGAGACGCGCAATGTCCAGAACGCCGATGAAGCGCTCGAAATCGCGAAGGGAAATTTGGGCGCGGGCCTTGGGACCCAGCTCGACGTGCTCCAAGCAGCGTCTGACGTGACTCGCACCCGGACGACACGGCTCAGCGCGATTTATCTGCACAACGTTGCTTTGGCGAAGCTCGCCCGCGCCACCGCGCGCGAACCCGACGCGCTCCGCTTCGCGCCAAAGACCACGAAAAATCCTCCGGGTTCGAAAGCCGTCGCGGAAGTCGCCGCCCCGCCGGCGACGTTGGGAGGTGGGCGATGAAGCTGTTCTGTAGCCGCTTCGCTGTGCGAAGCGCGAGATCGGTCATGAATTTATCAGCGCGCGCCCCCACGTCGCCCACAGGGCGACGGCTACAGAAGACGCTGGCGATTGCATTGGTTTCGCTCTGCGCTGGCAACGCCAACGCGATCACCCTCGATGCCGCGCTCGCGCGGACCCTCGAGAAAAATCCCGAGATCGTGCAGGCCCGCATCGCGCTCGAACAAGCGGCCGGCCGCCGCCTCGTCTTCCGTTCCACCGGTTTTCCCGACATCAGGATCCAGGGCCTTGCCGGAATCCAGGGCGGCAAGCGCGCCGACGAACCGCCGGTCCAGCCGTTCGCGTTCGCGCGCGGCTTTTTTTCCCAGCCACTCCTCGACGCCGCCGTTCCCGCTTCCTTTCGCCGCGGCAACATCGAAGTGCTGATCGCTGAACAGCGTTTGAACGTCGCCATCGTCGAGCATTTGCACACGACGCGCGTCGCTTTTTACACGGCCCTCTACAATGAATCGCTGCGCGGCCTCGGCGAAGCGCAACGCGAGCGTCTCGCCCAAAACGTCACGACCCAATCGGACCGTTATGCCGCCGGGCAGGCAAATCGCGCGGCGATCGTGAATGCGCAATTACTCGAGCGCGAACTCGAGCCGCGCATCCAGGAAGTGCAACGCGGTTACGAAGGCGCGCTCCTCACCCTTGCGGTCGCCATGGGGAACGCCGACGAAACCGTGCGGCCGCAGGGCCAATTGCAATTCGCCGCCATCCATTACGACGTCGCCTCCGAGACGTCGACGGCGCTGAGCCAACGCGCCGATCTTCAGCTCGCCCGGCTCATGGTTCGCGCGGCGGAAGAAGACCAGCGCATCATCGAAGCGCAATATTATCCCGCGCTCGACGCCGTTCTCTCCGGCACCGGCATTCCCACCACCGTGCGCAGGAGCAATAGCGGTTCGGCCCGCACCTCGGACGATATTCTTTCGTCGGAAATCGCAGGCGGCGTCGCCTTCACCTGGCGGGTGGTCGACAATGGCTTCGTCGGCGGCCAGGTCGCGCGGCAACGCGCCATCCGCGAGATGAACGAGATTTCGCTTCGCCAATTGGAAGCGAACGCCGCAGTCGACCTGAAACGGATCGCGAACAATTTCCGCGCGATCGAGGGCCGGTGGAAATCGCTCAATGCCGCCATCTCGGGCGCCGAGCAAAACGTCGACGTCATTCAGCGCACTTTGACCGAAGGCCTTTCCTCGCAGCTCGAATTCCGGACCGCCGAAAGCAGTTTCCTGGAAACCAGGAGCGCCCTTCTCGCCGCCGCCTACCAGCAAAACATCGCCCAGGCCGAGTGGGACCGCGCCACCGGGCGCTACTTTCAATTTTCAAACGACACCGCGGCAAAGGTGCGTTAGTTGCAGCCGTTGAAGTTTCCGGCCTCGAAAAATCTCATCCTCGCCGGGATCGCCGCCGTGCTGGTGATCTTCGCGATCATTTATTTCACGACGTTGCCCGTCGCTGAAGTCGCGGTCGTGCAACGCGGCACCGCGATCTCGGCCGTCTACGGCACGGTGCGGATCGAGCCGTCGCTGGTCATTCCGGTGCGCGCCCAGAACTCGGGGTTCATCCAATTGGGCGAAGCGCTTTCCGCGGGCCGGGGCGCGATCGGGCGCAATGTCGAGAAGGGCGAATTGCTGGCGACGATTGCCGATGAAGCAACGGCGCGGCTCCTCAAACAGGCGCGGGCCGATCTCCAGGCAGCGCGGCAGCGGGCGGAATTGCCGCTGCCTTCGACCGAAGCTCTCAAGGTGGCCGAGGACAACCTGAGCCGGCTCCAGAAGCTGACCGGGCTAAGCAACGTTCCGCAGGTCGAGTTCGAGAAAGCGAAGAGCGAAGTGAACCGGCTCAAGGCGCTGGTCGAGACGGAACGGATCGAGCGCGATCGCAACCTCGCCGCGCTCGACGACGCCGCGAAGAAACTCGAAGCGCAGATGAAGAACTCCGAAATCCGTTCGCCCATGGACGGATTGCTCACCGGCATCAAGACGATCGACGGCGAACTGGTCGCCGAACGCGCGGAACTCTTCACGGTCGCTTCCCGGAAAAATTATGTGCGGGGCGAAGTCGACGAGGAAGACGTCGGCGAAGTGAAGGCCGGGATGGAAGCGATCGTGCAGGTCTACGCGTATCGCACCCGGACGTTCCGCGCCAAGGTCGCCGCCATTCAGCCGGCGGCCGACGTGGAAACGCAACGATACACCGTCGTGCTCGACCTTGAAGATCCGCCGGAGAACCTCATGGCGGGGATGACCGGCGAGATGAACATCATCACTGGGACGCATCCGGACGCGCTCCTTCTGCCCACGCGCGCGCTCCTGGTCGACCAGGTTCTCGTGATCAAGCACGGCCTCGTTCAATCACGGACGGTGAAGATCGGTTATCGCACCCTCGATTTTTCGGAAGCTCTGGACGGCGTTTCCGAGGGCGATCGAGTGGTCCTCTCCGACCAGGACAAATTGCGGCCCGGCCGGCCGGTGCGCACCCGCGTCTCTAAGGTTACCCCGCGCGTTAACGTGCAGTGACGCCGACGCTTTACATCGCGCTTCGGTTTTTGCGCCATCGCAGGCGCTCCTTCGTTCTGAGTCTGCTCGGCGTGGTCTTCGGCGTCGCCATTTTCATCTGCACCCAGGCGCAGACCCAGGGGTTCGCGAAGAACTTTATCGATTCCACCCTCGGCAGTAACGGCGCGCTCCTTCTCCGCTCCCGTTTTCAAAACGCGGCCAAGGGACTGCTGGTTCCCCCAAAAAATGTCCGCAACCCCGACCAGCCCCGCCGCCATTCGCTCGATGGAATTTCGAACGCGCCGGAAATCATGCGCGTCAGCCGGCAGTTCGCCGATGTCGCTTCCTGTTCGGCCGTCCTCCGCGGTACCGTCAATGCCCGGGCGGGTTTCGATAACGCTACGGTCGACCTTTTCGGCATCGATGCCGCCCAGCATCTCCTGACTACCAACCTGAGTCAGCAGATCACCGCCGGTAATCTCGATGATTTCCGAAACAATCCGAATGCCGTCATCATCGGGAGCCGGCTGGCCGACGCGCTTCAGGTCACGCCCGGAGACGTCATTCAATTACTTTCGCCGGGCGGCGAATACCGGCGCTTCGCCATTGCCGCGACCGCCCGCAGCGGCGTCGGCGTCGTCGATGCCGTGCGGGTTTACTGCCATGTGCGAGTCGCGCAGACGCTTCTTAGAAAACCGTTCGCCGCCTCGATGATCGTTTACAAACTGCGGGACCCCGAGCGCGCGCCAGCCGTCGCGCACGCCTTCGAATCGCTTTTCCAGCACGAGGTTCAAAGCTGGCAGGACCGCGAAGAAGGTAATCTTCAATTGTTTCTTACCATCAGGATGTCCGCGGCGATCACCGTGTCGTTGATCATTCTGCTGGCCGGGTTCGGTATCTTCAACGTCCTGACGATGTCGGTCCTCTCGAAGCTGAAGGAGATCGCAATCCTGCGCTCGATGGGTTACCGCTCCCGCGACATCTCCGCCATTTTTCTCTGGCAAGGCGCAATGATCGCGGCCGCCGGATCCATCATCGGTTGCGGCGCCGGGGCGCTCTTCACCTGGGGCGTCTCCAAAATTCCAATCGAAATCCGCGGACTGCTCTACGCGAACCACTTCCTCGTGGCCTGGGATTGGCGGCACTATCTCTGGGCGACGATCCTGGCAATCATCGCCACCTTCATTGCGAGTTACGTTCCGGCCCGCCGGGCCGCGCGCCTCGCGCCGGTCGAGACCTTGCGCGGTTCGAGCGCCTGAGTTCGCGACGTTTACAATCCGGCGCTCGCTCGCTACAAGGAAGCATGGCTTTTGGCGTGTCGAGATATCTGGCTTTGCTCTGTGCCATCGGAATAGCGATTGCCGAGACGATCATTAGCTGGGGGCACTGGCAGTTCGCGCCGCTTTGGATTGTCGACTACCTCATGGCGGCTTTGTTGTTCTATGCGTTCTACAAGACGCGTAACTCCGGCGACGTTTATCCGTTAGTGGCCGCGTGGGCTTTCACCGCCGGAGTATTCTACATGGATCTCTTTGTGAACCTCGACCCGCAGCTGCCGGCCACGATGCGACCCGACACCATCGTCATGGCTCTGATCGGTTTGATGATAGTCCTAAGCCTCGTCGGCTTCTTCAGCGCGTTACTTGCAGGTCGTAGATGACAGAGGGCCTCATCCCTCGTAAACTCGGTCCCCGCGGGAACTCATGAATTTGCTCGATAAAATCGGCCGCGAATTTTCCGGCTATAACCTGCTGGAATCGGGCAAGCGGTTGTTCGATCGAAAGCCGCTCCAGTGCAGTATCTACCTGACTGATCGGTGCAACCTCGACTGCTCTTATTGCACCGAGTACGACAACTCGCGGCCGCATCCAAAGCTGGAGGACCTGAAGCTTTGGCTCAAAAAAATCCGCGATCTCGGCACGATGCGGATCGCGCTGGTAGGCGGCGAACCACTCACCCATCCGAATGTAGTCGAGATTGTCCGCTATTGCCGCGAGCTCGGGTTCGCGACCAGCCTGACCACGAACGGCTTTCTTCTCACTCGAAAGCTCTTGAAAGAACTCGAAGACGCCGGGCTCCAGGTCATGCAGATCAGCGTCGACCGAATGACGCCGAGTCCGGTCACGAAGAAATCGTTCAAGACGATTTTGCCGAAGCTCGATTACTTCAAAGATTCCAAGATCAACCTGCACATCACCGGCGTGATTTGCGCCGACACCTTGCCGGAATCGAAGGCCGTCCTCGAGACAGGACTCGCCCGTGGCATTCCAACCGAGGTGCGCCTGGTCCACGCCGATCCGTTAAGCCGGTTTCGCGTCGAGCGCGGGAACAAGGAGGAATTGGAAGCGTTCATCGATTCGATGATCGAACGGAAACGCCGCGGGGAAAAAATCCATACCAACGAAGCGATCCTGCAATACCAGAAAGGCCTGCTCCGGAACGAGCCGGTCGAGTGGACCTGCACCGCCGGCTACAAACTTTTCTTCGTCTCCGCCCAGGGGAAATTCTGGGAGTGCAGCATGGTCCACGGCGAAAAACACATCATGGATGTAACCCTGGACGATCTCTATGCGAACTACCGCAAGAAAAGCTGCCAGGCCGGTTGCGGCGTTTATTGCGCGGTGAGCACGTCGATGCTGGTGCAAAAGCCGGTAAGCGTGATCTCGAAAGAAATTCTGAGCCGCGCGAAACGAATTCCTAGCTTGATCAAGCAAGCTATCAACCCTCCGGAGCCAGCGGAGCCGACCGTTCCGCCTCCACCTGCCCACCCGGCGGAACCTGCGGTGCTGTAGCGGCGGCGCTCGGTCGCCGCCTATCCCGCCGCTCAACCCCAAGTCGCGGCGACAGAGCGCCGCGGCTACAGCGCGACACAAATATCTCTCCGCTACGGGCGACGCGGTCCCTACCGTGGCATGGCTATCGAGCAATTCGGATTTGGAGCGCGCGGATCATGTGAGCGAACGCACCGAGGGCACCCCACCAACAGATGAGCACGAATCCGTGCACGGCATCGCCAAGCGCGAGCGCGGCAATCAGAATCCAGATATTGATGTTCCGCCGCGGGCCGATGCACCGGACGAACCGGTCGAAGTTCGAAACGTCATCCAGATTTCGACCGACTTTCCGTTTCACGGCGCGTTTCGCCAGGCGATCGACGAGATCGGAAACGACATACAGGGCAAGGAGCCAGTATGCGTTCGTGAGTCCGGTCGCGCGAAAATGAAACGCCAGCGCCGTCCACCAGGAAAGCTCGATCGTGTAATCGATGTCGTGTTCCCATTCGCCCGCAGCCGTGGTTTCCACTTTTGTCCGGGCAAGTTTTCCATCGACGCCGTCCAAAACTTCGATCGCGTAAGCCAGGACGACGCCCCACCAAAGCCGACCGGTCGCGAAAAGCGCGGTCACCGCGACCCCGATCAGCATTGTCAGGAACGTCACGTGGTTCGGCCGGATCGAGGTGCGACAAACGCGTTTCACCATCCAATCCTCGATCGGTGAATCGAAAAACCCCGGAAAATCCAGGACGCCGTTCTGCGCCACGTCCCGTGGGAATTTTTCCGCGAGCCGGACAAGCTCCAGGGTCGGCGCCGGAAAGAAAACCGGACGCACGTGTTTGCGGAGCGAGGTGACGTAAGTCGGTTCAGCGGCTGCATCACATCGCTGAGCTCCCTCGAGCGTGGCGTCGGAAGGCATCTGGCCGGTGGGCAAAAGGGCCGCGCCGCGGAAATCGATTCTGTGGTCGTGCCAGAGCGGAACGGCTTCAGCCGGCGGCGCCGAATCCACCAGCACAGTCGTCGCAGTTTTCTCCGCCAATGTCTTTAAGAGCCGCGCGTCATAATAGAAATCGGCGGAGACAAGAAGCGTCCGTCCGCGATCAGGAACGACTTTGTCGATAAGGACGGGACCGGGTTCGCGCGTGCGAAAATTCAGCGCGACTTGCGCCCGGGCCCACGATGGTTTCGCGAGGTGCGCGGCGATTTCGTCCGGCGTGCTCGACACAATCAGCGCCTCGCGGAACCCGAGCCGTTGGACGGTTCTAAGCAGCCGCTCCACCAGCGAAATTCCGAACAGCTCCACGAGCGCGGCTGGGGTGTCGGCCAGAATGACGAGTTGCGGGCGCTGAAAATCCATGGAACGAGGCGGCGAGCGCGAAAAGGTTTCACTGCCGCGGTCAGTGTGGCTACCTTAAAATTTTATGGAGGCAGAAGTTTCGCTGAGCTGCGAAGGAATTGAGCGCTATCTCGGCGAGGAAGACTCGCGCGTCCACGCCTTGCGCGGGGTCTCATTGCAGCTCGAGCGCGGCACCGTCCATGCCGTAGTCGGGCCGTCCGGCTGTGGGAAAAGCACGTTGCTTTATATTCTCGGCCTGCTCGACCAGGCCGACAGCGGCTGGGTCAGCATCGAGAACGAGAATGTTTCCCACCTGGCTGACGACGCTCTGGCGCGGAAAAGAAACGAGCTCCTCGGATTCATCTTTCAATTCCATTTTCTTCTCGAGGATTTTACCGCGCAGGAAAACGTCATGATCCCGATGCGCCGCCTGAATGCGTTAAGCGAAGCGGAAATGCTCGAGCGTTCGGCGTTTCTCCTCGATGAAGTGGGTCTCGGGAAAAAAGCGAAACGGCCAAGCCGCCATCTTTCCGGCGGCGAACAGCAGCGCGTGGCCGTCGCGCGCGCCCTGGCCAACAACCCGAGCGTCATTCTTGCCGACGAACCAACGGGGAACCTCGACAGCGCCAATTCCCGGCGCGCCTTCGAGTTGCTCCAGCGGATCGTGCAGGAAGAACGGAAGGCGCTTCTCCTCGTAACCCATAACCCCGAGATCGCGGAAGCGTGCGATTGGATCCACGAAATGCAGGACGGGCTTATCGTCGGCAGTCATCCCCGCGGCCGCCGATGAGCGCCGCCGAAACGCTGCTCCGCCCCATCCCGCCGCCGGGCGGTGTCGTGCATCGTGCCGATCCGGGGCCGGAATTAAAGCGCGGCGCGCGGGCGAATTTTATCGCCATGCTCGCCTCGAATTTCCGCGGCGTGTTTACCTTTCTCGTCGCGCGACTCCTCGGTCCGGCCGCGCTCGGCATTTTCTCCGTCGCGTGGGCCACGACCGACCTTGTAAGCAAGATCGGAATCTTCGGGCTCGATGATACGATCATCACTTTCATCGCGCGGGCGGAAGCGCGGGGCGATCGGGCGCGAAGCCGATCGCTCTTTCGGCTCGTGGTTTTTCTTGGAGTAATTCAATGCGCGATCCTCGCCGCCTTTTCTATCGCCCTGGTCCGTCTCGTGGGCGCGCGTTTCGGTCTCGATCCGCAAATGGCGGACGCTTTATCGGTGATGTTCTGCGCCATGCCGGTGATCGCGCTCTATCGAGTCAACACTGCCGTCTCGCGCGGAATGAAAGTCATGCGCCACGACATTTTCTCGCGCGGCATCACCGAGACCGTGGTGACTACAGCAGCGTTCCTGGTCGCGCTTTGGCTCGGCTTCAAAACGTTTGCGCCCGAGGTCGCGGTGATTGTCGGGATGGGCGCATCGGGAATTGTCGCGCTGTGTCTGGCCGCTTCGCTCTTTCGCAAGGCCGGGCGCGCCGCGGATTTTCATTTCGCGAACGAAGCGCGGGATCTTCTCACGTATGCCGCGCCGATCAGCGCGTACGATTTGCTGAATTCGATCATCGTCCGGCTCGACGTGGTCATGCTCGGATGTTTCGTGGGCCGCGCGCCGGGTGTGACCCTGACCACGCTTGGAATCTACGGCGCTACCGTCGAAGTCGCCGGCGGCCTTCGAAAATTAAACCAGGCCTTCAACCCCATTTTCGCGCCGGTCGTGGCCGGCCTCACCGCGGACGGCGACCAGGACCACGCCGCGATGGCGTTCTCGCGCGTCTCGCAATGGATGCTTTGGATTTTGCTGCCGCTCGTCGCGGTGCTCGCGCTGGCCGGCTCCGTCATTCTCGGAATCTACGGACCGATCTTTCGGCAGGGCGGATTATGGCTCGGCATCGTCGCCCTGGCTTGCGCGACCAACGCGTTCGTCAGTTTGGCCGAGACGGTGATCATGGTGCAAAAGCCGCGACTCAATTTACTGAACTCGATCATCACTTGTTTCGTCGCGCTCACCGCGAATCTCTGGCTGATCAGCCGATGGGGCGCGACCGGCGCGGCCCTTGGCATTTTACTTCCCTACGTCCTCCAGGGAATTCTGCGGTATCGCGCACTGCGCATGGTGTTTCGCTGGCAAAATCCGTGGGGGGACATCGGCCGGCCGCTCCTCGCAGCTGCGATTGCCGGCATTCCCGCGATCGCTTGCCGGCTTTGGATCGACGGAACGGCTGGTCAAATTATTGCCGCCCTGGTTTTCCTGCTGATCTATGGTGCCGCCTGGCTTTATCAACGGCGCGGGGAATCTCACGCATGAAGGCGGCTCCTTGAAATGAAACGAGTCTTTATCACGGGAGCGAGCGCCGGGATCGGATTGGCCACTGCCAAGTTGCTGACGGAGCGGGGCGATGAAGTCTGGGGAACTTCGCGCAACCCATCGCGCATTCCGCACCAGCCGCGACTGCACGCAGTTCGCCTGGACCTTGGCGATACCGCGTCGTTAGGCGAAAGTTTCAACGCCGCGCTTCGTGAGGCCGGCCGCTTCGACGTGGTGATTAACAATGCCGGCGACATCGCCTATTTCGGGCCCATGGAATCTCTTTCGCTGGAGACGTTGCGTGCCCAGTTTCAGACTCTGGTGTTCGCGCACATTGAGCTTTGCCGGCTCGCCCTCGCCGCGATGCGGCCCCACGGCACGGGCCGCATTATCAACGTCACGTCGCTCGCCGCGCGATTGCCCGTTCCATTTCAGGGTCCCTACAACGCCGCGAAAGCCGCCATGGCCTCCCTGACCATGTCGATGCAGGTGGAATGCGAAGGATCGGGGATTCGCATCATCGATGTTCAACCGGGCGATATCGGCGACACCAGGCTGCATGACGGCATTCCGAACAACGTTGCGGATAGTCGGATGCAAAATGTGTGGCGCGTGGCCAATCGAAACATCAAAGCCGCGCCGGGCCCGGAACTAGTCGCGCGCCGCATCGCGAAAGTGATCGACGCGAAGAATCCGCCTCCGCGGCTGACCGTCGGCGGAACTTTTGAGGCCGCGATCGCGCCGCTCATCTTCCGTTTTCTGCCGCAGCGCGTGCGGATTTGGGGCTTGAAGAATTATTACGGGCTGCCCCATTGAGAATCAGCGACGCGGTCATTCTCATGGCGGGCACCGGCTCGCGTCTCCGCGGTTCGGCCCAGACGACGGCCAAGCCGCTCATCCCGATCGGTGGCCGGCCTCTCATTTCCTACGCGCTCGACTCGTTCGAGAAGGCCGGCGTGGAAAACATCTACGCCGTCGTCGGTCCCAGCGGTGAAGAACTGGCCGCGGCCATCGCTCCATTGCTGCCGGATCGGATGAAGTTCCACCCGGTTCCGAATCCGAACTGGCAAAAGCAAAACGGCGTGTCGCTCCTCACGGTTGCCGGAAAAGTTCGCGCGCCGTTCTTCCTCGCCATGGGCGATCACCTCTTCGAACCGTCGATCCTAAAAACGCTCCTGGCTCGCGCCAATCCGGCGTCGCTCAATCTCGCCATCGACCGAAAGATCTCGTCGATCTTCGATCTGGACGACGCCATGAAAGTCCGGACCGAAGGCGATCGAATCGTGGCGATCGGCAAAAAGCTGGACGACTACAATGCGATCGACACTGGCATTTTTATCTGTCCCGAATCCATTTTCGAATATTTGCGGCGCGTCTTGATAAACGGGGATTGCTCTTTGGCCGACGGCGTTCGCCTGATCGCGGAAGAAGGCCACGGAATCGCGATCGATATCGGCAAGGCCTGGTGGCAGGACGTCGACACACCGCAGATGCTGGCCCGCGCGGAACGGGAGATTAATCGTCTGTAGCCGTCGCCCTGTAGCCGTCGCCACTCGCCGCGTGAAATCGATGACGCTTCGCACAGCGAAGCGGGCTACAGCGCCGAACGCGCGCGCAACGCCAAGAGGAGGCTCACCGCCGTGACGACAAACAACAGATGCAGGATCAGAGATGGCAGGCTAACGGCCGCCACAAAAACGAAGAGCAGTACGGCAACGTCGCGCTTGGTCAGTTGGATCAGCAGCAACGCGAATTTGTCTCCGAAAAAAAGAAGGCCCGACCGCGCCACCAGCTCTCGATGACGAGGATAAAGCGCGCCGCCTAAGGAATCATTTTTCAGTTCAATTGCTGGCGCAGCTCTCGGGCGGGCCAATAACCACTCGTTCAGCGCGATCAAACCGGCGGCCACGATTCCTTCCACGAGAAACAGCCAGCCGAACCGAGGATGCGCGCGGCTCAATCCAAAACCGAGTCCGAGCGCAAGCAGCACGTTGCTCAGCACGTCGAACAGGTCGTCGAGCCGGCGGCCGCTTTCGCTTTCCATGAATTTGGCGCGGGCGATCTCGCCGTCGCATCCGTCAAGGACGCTGAAAATCTGAAAGAGGACCAAGCCCCAGACAAACGACGAGTAGGTTCCGCGAGCCAGGAGAAACGCCGCGATGACCGGGATGGGAAAGATCAGCCAGGTCCACGCATCTGGAGACGCCGGAAATCGCAGGATTAAGCGCGTGACCGCGCGCGATATCGGGCGGTTTAAATAGCGCGACACAAATCCGTCCTGGGATTTGCCGCTGCCGCGAAGAAATCGGCGTTCGATCTCATCGATCTGATCGCCATTCGTGATGTAATCGCAAACCGCGGGGCGCGACGTTTCCCGCATTTGTCCGGCGCTGAAGTAATTCTCCCACGATGGCGACTCCGGAATTGCGGGTGGCACTTCTTCGGCCAGAAGTTTGGCGATTGCTTTTCTATAGAGAACCACGCGCGTGCTCAGAACCAGATCGTACGGCTCCCCGTCGAGCTCGTTCGTGAAAGCGACTTTCGTTAGCCGCGGGTTCGTTGGAAGCCAGCGCTGCGACTGGTCGAGATCGGGCCGCCAGAAGATGGAGACGAGCACGGGCGCTGTCTCATTGTTGTCGATTGCGAACTCATCGATGGCCAGCGCGATTCGATCGAGCTGCCGCAGCCCCGCGACCATCCAATCGGCGGAGTGATCCGCCAGGATCAGGAAGCGACGCGGGTTCATGCGGTCGCGGCGAGACCGCGGCGATAGATCCGGTAGGTCTTGTATTTTTCGCCGCCGATCGCCTCCAGAAACCGGTTCATCATCCTGTTGTTTTCCAGGATCAGGCTGGCCTCCCCCACAAAGCCTCGCTTGATCATCGCTTCTTCAATGATTCGCAAAACCAGCATCTCCGCGACGCCATGCCGTCGATGCTCCGGAACCACGCCCATGGCGACGAGGCGGACAGTTTTGATGCGGGTCTTGTGGTAGAGCAATTTGGCCAGACCGATGGGCAATCCAAATGTCGTCAGGCGGCCGTTGATCTGCTTCAGCGCCACGTTGATGTCCGGCACACAGAGGAGGAATCCGACCGGTTCGCCCTTTATTTCCGCGACCCAGACAAAGTCGGGCATGAGAATAGGCTTCAGCTCGTGGGTCATGTGCTCGAATTCCTTCTCGGTGAATTGAACGAAGCCCCAATTTTTTGCCCATGCCTGATGATAGATGCCGAGAAGTTTTCGCGCTTCCGCCGCGAGGTTGCGCAGATCTCCGCGGCGCAGGGTGATCTCGCGGCGCTTCTCCAGCGCGCCGGCCAGCCGGCGAAGCCGTTTCGCGGCGTCGGCGGGATCCGCGAACCACCAGCCGAACAGATCGATCTCTTTTTCAAACCCCGCTCGCTCGATCAGCCCCGCGTAATAGGGAGGGTTGTGGGCGGTCAAAATCATCGGCGGGAATTGAAACCCTTCGATGAGCACGCCGCAGAGATAGAAGATCGAATAATCGATCGGCCCAATGATCGCGTCGCGACCCAATTGCCGAAGCCAATCAGCCGCCGCCTCGAGCAACGCATTCGCGACCTCCTGGTCGTCGATCGACTCGAACATCCCGAAAAATCCGAGGTTCGATTGATGGAGCGCGTTATACTTTGGATCGTCGCTCGCCATGATCCTTCCAACGATTTCGCCGCCGGCACGGGCGAGAAAAAGCGCGGCATCACCGTGCTCATAAAACGGATGTTTTTTGCGATCGAGAAATTCCTTCCGTTCGAGCAGGAGCGGCGGCACCCACACCGGATCGTTCGCATAGATCCGCCAGGGAAATTTTATGAAGGCATCACGTTCCGCGGACGAACGGACCCGGGTGACTTCGATTCTAGGCACGAAGAATTGATTTCACCGGGAGCGCCGCCATGTGCAAGAGCGAACTGGGATTGCGGCGGTAAGGAAACCGCGTAATAGCATCCGCCTTGTGACTTTTCGGGATGGCCAGTCTGCTTTTGTGCGGAGCCTCGCTTTCAAAGCTTTCGAGATCGAGGAGCTGGCAGACGTATTTTTTTTCCGGCCGTGCGGCTGGGTCATTGCCCGGGGAGCGCGCGCCCTCGGAATGACGCCCACTCATCTCAGTATCGCGGGCGGGATGATTGGGACCGCGGGCGGCGCATTGCTTTACGATAAAAATCCCGGCGCGCTTTCCTTCCTGCTCCTCCTCCTTTCCGAGATCATCGATTCGGCCGATGGACAACTCGCGCGGATGACCGGGCGAATGACAGAGCTTGGCCGCGTCATCGATGGCGTGGGTGACTACGTCAGGCATGCGGCCGTCTACATCGCGATCGCGGCGGGTATCATCCATCGCGGCGGCAATGGTTCCATTGTTGTCTGGATGCTGCTGGCCGGAATCTCGAACGCGCTCCAGTCGCAGATGTACGACTATCATCGGACCGCCTACGTTACGGTGGTCAGGGATGGCCGCGCGCCGCGGAACGATTCGGCCAAAGTCCCATCGTGGATCAGGTGGCTTTATTCCGGATATTTGGCAATGCAACGGCGGTTGATCGGCGAGCATGCGAAAGTCGAAACCGCGCTGGCGGCACGATCGGTTACCGGCCGGGTGCGGGAGGAAGATCAAGTGCGTTACCGCGAATGTTTTTATCGACCGGTCCGTGGCTGGAATATACTCGGATCAAACACCGGGTTATATGCCCTTGGCATATTGATCTGGCTGGGTCGGGTTGATCTGTTTCTTGTCTTTATCCTGCTGCCGATGAATCTGGCATTAATCGCCCTCTGGTTCTGGCAACGCGCAGCCGACCGCAAATTTCTCGCCGGATTATGATTCGCGCCATTCTCTTCGATATGGGAGGCACCCTCGATGGCGACGGCCAGCATTGGCTGGATCGCTTCGTTGCCCTCTACCGAAGTTTCGCGGTGACGTTGCCGCGGGAAACGCTTCGCGGCGCGTTCGACGAAGCGGAGCGGCGTGCGAATCTCGACGACACGATCGGCTCGGCGAACTTCCAGCAAATGATCGAACTCTATGTGACCTGGCAGCTCGACCATCTCGGCCTGACGAGTGCGCGCCTCAAGCAAGACCTTGTCGCGGGCTTCAGCGGACCGGTGCGAAAGGCGGTCGCGAGTAATGTCGAGTTGCTGGCCGAGCTCGCCGGGCGCGGATTCGAGCTCGGGGTCGTTTCGAACGGGTGCGGAAACGTCGAGCAACTCTGCGCCGATTTCGGTTACGCTCCCTTTCTTTCCGTGATCGTCGATTCACGCCGGGTCGGAATTTTCAAACCCGATCCCGCCATCTTCGCCTATGCGGTTGAGAAGGTGGGTCGCGAACCGGGGGAGATCATGATGGTGGGCGATTCGTTCGAGCGCGACGTGCGCCCGTCGAAAAAAATCGGGATGAAAACCGCCTGGCTCGAAGGGATCGAGCGTCGCGATTGTCCCGAGCCGGCGCTGGTCGATCTCCATCTCCGGACCCTGGCGGAGCTGCGGCACGCAGCAATCCTTTCTCCCGCTCTCGTATGAACGATCGAGTTCTTCGGGGCGGGGTGCTGGCTGCCGGTCGGGGTGAACGTCTCCGACGCCAGCCGTCCGACTTGAAACCGCTCGCGCGGATCGGCGACGAAACTTTGATCGAGCATGTCTTGAAATCGATGGCGAAAGCCGGCGCCGCCGAAGTCACTGTGATCATCAACGAAGATTCCGTGGCTGTGCGCGACCACGTTGGGCGGAGCGAGTGGCCTTTCGCGCTTCGCTGGATCGTCGAGACGACGCCCACCTCGATGCACAGTTTTCTCCGGCTCGTCGAAACCCTCGCCGCCGACGACAGCGACGGGCCATTCCTGCTCTCGACCGTCGACACCGTAACCAGTCCCAATGCTTACGCCGATTTCATGGCGCGCGCGCAACTCGACGACGCGGCGATCACGCTCGCTCTCACCGCGCCTGGAAACGACGAGAAGCCGCTGCTCGTGCGCCTGGCCGCTGGCGATTCTTCGATCGCGGCCTTCGGGGAAGGCGAATACGCCACCGCCGGCGTTTACGCCGTGCGCCCAATTGTTTTGCACGAAGCGGAAGCGGCCCGGCGCGACGGCCTCGAGGCTTTGCGGGAATTTCTGCGCCGGCTTCTCGAACGCGGCTACCGGCTGGCCGGAATTCCCATGGCGCGATCCATCGACGTCGATCATCCGGCGGACGTGGCGGAAGCGGAGATTTTTCTGCGGAGTGCTGCCAAATGAAACAACTCCTCGGGTTGTATCGCGAAAAACAGTATTCGCCTGGGCGGCACCAATCGAACGACGTCCTTTTGCTCGATCAGATCGCGCATCGTCTGCGCGAACGGGCCTTCGCCGTCGACCTGATGACGCTCGACGAGGCGAACGGCGCGCGAACAAAAGCCGCTCTCGTCTTTTCGATGTGCCAGGGGCGTTCGGCGCTGGAAGACCTTGCGCAATGGGAGCGAGAAGGCGTCCGGATCGTGAACAGCCCGCGGGCCGCGCTCAATACTCACCGCGACCGTCTTCCCGCATTGATGATCGAGGCCCGTCTTCCGTTCCCCCAGACCAACCTGGTCGCAACCGAAGCCGAGCCGGATTTGCGTGGACTCCATCTGAGCGAGGGAATCTGGCTGAAGCGCGGCGACATCCACGCCTCGGTCACCGCGGATGTGCAATGGATCGATTCCCGCGAGGGGCTGGCGTCCGGCTTGGCGGATTTTGCCCGGCGTGGAATCAACCTGGCGGCGTTGCAGGCGCATCGCGCGGGCGATGAGATCAAGTTTTACGGAGTAGCCGGCGGCGCATTTTTTCACTGGTTCTACTCAGGCAACCCGCGCAAACACCCGTTCGATTCGTCGCAGCTCCAAAAACTCGGGAACGACGCCGCGGCGGCTGCCGGCCTCGACGTTTACGGCGGCGATGTCATCGTTTCCGCAGCCGGAGAATTGACCTTGATCGACCTGAACGATTGGCCGTCATTCGCCCCTTGCCGCGAACGCGCGGCGTATGTCATCGCGGATTTTATCACGAAAAAAGTTCATGCCAGCTAGGACGGAAACTCCATCGCGAACGCAGGCGCTCTTCCAGCAGGAGCAGGAGTTCATCGCCCCCGGCGTCCAGACGATCGGGCTGCTGTCTCAACTGGCGATTGCTCGCGGCAGCGGCGCGACTTTGACCGATCTCGACGGCCGCACCTATCTCGATCTCAATGCCGGCGTTTCCGTCGCCAGTCTCGGTCATGCCCACCCGAAGTACGTCGCGGCGGTCACAGCACAACTCGAAGCGGTCAGCGTCGGCAGCTTCACTTCCCAGCCGCGGGCCGACCTCGTCAAACTAATCGCTGGGCTCGTGCCCGGAGAACTTGCCCGCACCCAATTTTTCAGCGGCGGCGCCGAAGCGGTCGAGGCGGGAATTCGGCTGGCGCGTTCCTACACGAAGCGGACCGACGTCGTTGGATTCACCGGCGGGTTCCATGGAAAAACAGCCGGCGTTCTCCCGATCTCGGACATCGATTGGAAGCCGCTCATCGGTCCGTTGCCGGCCGGTTATCACATCGGGCCCTACGCCGATCCGACCCGATTCGCCGGTTCACCGGATGATTGCCGCGAAGACGCGATCAAGAATTTGCGGCGCGTGATCGAACAGGAAATTGCCGGCCGGCCCGCCGCGATCGTGATCGAACCGATCCAGGGAACGGCCGGTAACATCGTGCCGCCGCCGGGATTTCTGCGGGACGTTTGCGACGTCGCCCGCGAATATGGCGCCTTGCTGATCGCGGACGAAATGATCACCGGGTTCGGCCGTACCGGAAAATTGTTCGGCTGCAATCACGACGACGTCGTGCCCGATATCATGACGCTCGGCAAAGGAATGGCCTCCGGTTTCCCGGTGAGCGCGCTCGTCTCGACCGACGAAATCATGGCGGCAAAACCGTTCTCGCTCCCAAGCGCGTCGTCATCGAGTTACGGTGGCAATCCCCTGGCCGCCGCCGCTGCTCTGGTTACGATTCAGACAATTTTGGCGGACAAGCTGGTCGAGAATTCTTCCAGGATCGGCGCCTTGTTGCGTGATGGATTCGAGGCGCTGGCGCGGAAACGCCGTTCCATCGCGAACGTGCGCGGGAAAGGTTTGCTCATCGGTTTCGATCTGGTCGCGGACCCGGAAACGAAAGCTCTTCTGCCAAAGGAGCGCTGCGTCGAATTCTTCCAGCGCTGCCTGGCCAGGGGACTCATCATGATGAGTTACACGCCGCGCGTGCGCGTTCATCCCCCGCTCATCCTCTCGGCCGAGCAGGCAAATTCCGCGCTCGCGATCATCGACGCCGTGCTCGACGAACTCGAAGCGGCCTAGCCGTGTTGCGAGGAGCGATCATCGGCTTCGGCGCGGTCGCCGCGAAAGGGCATTGGCCGGCCTACGCGCAATCGCGGGAAGCGGAGATCGTCGCCGTTGTCGATCGGACCGAAGAACGGCGACAAGGTGCTCGAGAATCGATCCCCGGCGTCAACACTTACGCAACTATCGAAGAAGTCGTGGAGGGGATCGACTTCGTCGACATCTGCACACCGCCGGCCTTTCACGGCGAACCGATCCGAGCTGCCCTGAGGCGCGGCTGGGATGTTTTGTGTGAAAAGCCACTTCTGCTCGATCCGGGAGAACTTGAAAACGTCCGCTCGCTGTCGCGGGAATCAGGTCGGGTCGTTGTTCCGGTCCACAATTGGAAGTATGCGCCGATCGTTCGCCGAGCGACGGATGCGCTCCGATCCGGTGCGATTGGAGAATTGCGCGAGCTTCAGATAGAGACGCGGCGGATCGAGGATTGCGCCGCGGTCGATCCGGCGCATCCAAACTGGCGCCGCGACCCGGCCATTTCCGGAGGCGGAATTCTGATGGACCACGGCTGGCACGCGATCTATCTGGCGCGCCATTGGTTTGAAGATGAGCCGGTCGGAATTGAGGCGCAGTTGCATCGCGCGGCCAACGGCATCGAGGATGAAGCCACGCTCACCCTTGAATTTCCGAAGGGCCGCGCCCGAATTTTCCTGACGTGGCGAGCCGATCGGCGGCGGAACACGATGCGACTGAAAGGCGATGCAGGCGAGATGGCGATCAACGACGACACGCTCGTGATCGGCCGCGAGGAAATCCGCTTCGAGAGCGCGCTGTCGGCCGGATCGCATCACGCCGATTGGTTCGCGGCGATGTTGCCGGACGTGGCGGCAAGCTTTCGGTCGGCGGAAATAGCGAGAAATGCCTTCGACGAAGCGGCCCTCTGCCTCTCAGTGATTCGGCGAGCTTACGAAATCGCGTGACGCTTCGGGCCGCGGAGGGCGCGTCCCAAGAACGTAATCCCAGAGCGGATTACTAACGCCATATCCTCTGGCGTCGTCTTTGTAGTGATGCCGCAGGTGATATTGCTTTAGCCAAAGGCCGACCCCGCGTTTCATCGAGAAATGGTGGGTCGCGTAATGAATCATGTCGTAGCAGAGATAGCCGAAGATAAAGCCGGCGAAGGGCGCGGGCGCGAGTCGTCCGAAGACGCCCACAAACATTAAATAAAAAACCGACGCCACCGGGATGCTGAAGGCGGGCGGCGCGACCAGCCGGCTGGCGTCCTGCGGATAATCGTGGTGCGCCCCGTGCACAAAAAAGTGGAGCCGTTTTCCCCAGCGGCTTTTCGGTTCGTAATGGAAGAGGTAGCGATGCATGGCGTATTCGACCAGGGTCCAGATGATAAGACCGAGCGCGAATAACCCGGCGGTCGCGCCAATCGACAAGCCGCGGGGTCCAAGCGCGAGATAGAGCGCGCCGGCAATCACCGGCAGAAAAACCACCACCGGCGTGACCGGGTGGACGTGGGAGAAACGCTCGATGAAATCGTTTTCGAAGAACCGGACCGATTCGTTTTTGTTCGAAACGTAACGCGGCTTCATACCTTGATTATTGCCGGATTCGCCACCGCATCAACCGGCGTTGGCCGTCGCGTGGAGCCGTGCAGGAACCAGAGTGTCGGATAGAATATTGAGCGCTTCGTCGAGATCGGCGCGGGTGTGGTTGGCGGTGACGCAGGCACGGAAACAAATCTTGTCCTGCGGCACGGCCGGATAATCGACCGGCGCGACCCATAAGCCGCGGTGCCGCAGCTCGTGGCCGAGCCGGTACATCCGCTCGCGGTCGCCGATCACGATTGGCATGATGTAGGTAGTCGAGTTGCCTGTATCGAGGCCGAGGGCGTGGAGTCCTTTGTGCAAATAGTCCGCATTTTCCCAAAGCCGTTTCCGCAATTCCGGATGCGATATCCCCAGCTCGAGCGCTTTCAGAATCGCGGCGACCACGACCGGCGGCAGAGCGCACGAATAAACATAGGGGTGCGAATAAAACCGGAGATAATCGAGCGTCTCCTTCGAGCCGGCGACGAAACCACCCAGCGCGCCGAACGCCTTCGAAAACGTTCCGTACAGAATCCGGACCCGTTTCTCGACGCCGAAATGTTCCACCGCGCCGCGTCCGGTTGGGCCGCAGGCCAGCATCGAATGCGCTTCGTCGACGAAAACCTGGGCTTCATGCGCGTCGGCCACATCCATCAGCGCGTCCAATTGGCCGAAGTCGCCGTCCATCGAATAAATGCCTTCGACGATCACCAAATGGCGTTTGCCTTTGTGGCGGGTGAGCGCCGCATCCAGCGACTCCGGATCGTTATGCTCGAAACGCTCGGTGCGGGTCCTCGCCAGGACCGCGCCGTCGCGCAGACTGAGGTGAGAACGATTATCCATCACCGCCACGTCGCTCTTGCGGAGTAACCCCGAGATCGTCCCGAGTGCGCCGCCAAAGCCGCTATTGAAAAGCATCGCATCTTCGTAACCGAGAAATTCGGCCATTCGTTTTTCCAGCTGCCGATGGAGGTCGGTCATGCCGGAGAGCATCGGCGACCCGCAGGCGCCCATTCCGTAGGTGTCGAGCGCTTCGTGCGCGGCGGCGATGACTTCCGGATGGTTGGCCAGGCCGAGATAATTGTAGGAACACAGATTGATGACCGGATGGGCCTTGCCGCCGTAGTTAAGGAAGGTCCGCGGTTCCGCCGGCGCGAGCATCTCCGGTTCGTAAAGCTCGATCGCCCATTCGCCAGCGTGGTGCCATTTTGTAAAAACTGGTGGCGGCTTGAGCGGATCTTTGCTGTCGCCCACCAGAAAATCGCTCAGGCTGAACTTCCCAGGATCGGTTTCGATCATGGACTGGTTGTCGGTTTCCGGCGCGGAAGTGTCGGTATTCAATGGCATAACGATAAGGCGTGGCGCTGGCGCGCCAGGTAGTTGCTTCTGAGGCAGCGAATGAGGAGCGTCGCAGCCGCGATCGCCGGGTTGGTCATTCGATTGAGCAGCCCAGCAAGATACGGAAATGGCCTGGAAACGTCTATAAGAAAAAGAGGCGGTTTCTACTGTCACGATGCGACGGCCCGAGCGACCCGCCGGTCCGCTCGCCACGCCATGGTGAGGGCCGCGGCAAAGAAAATCAGGTTCAGGAACGTCCAGAAATAAATTTCCTCCCCGCAGAGGTCGCGCATTCCTCGCTCGTCAAAAATCGCGAGCCCAAGCGCACTCGCCGCGACCATCAACTCGCGCCACCAGCCCAGGAGCAAAATTTCCCGCCAGATTTCGTTACGGTCTTCCGACAGCCGCAGCACCGCGAACGCCGGCCCCAGGGCGAAGGCATATTTCAACATCGCCCAGGCGATCAACTGCGGCGCGCGCCAGAGCTCTTTCGCGAACGGGAAAATCCTGGTCGCGGCGAAACGGAAATCGACATGGCTCAAGGCGAAGCCGTTGAGGAAGAACGTGAGCAGAACGAAAAAGAACACGGCGCTAACGAGCGCGAACCAGCGCAGCGGAAGGCGGGCGCGTCGGAAAAGTTCCAGGCAGCCGGCAAACCCGCAGCAAGCCAACAACGCACCGACGAGCTTCGCGAGATCGAACTGAAAGTAAAACCGCGCCAGGATCAACCAGAGCAAAACGCCGAAAAGCGCGGCGACCTTGCGACGAGGAAGCGCCACGACAAATAGTCCGGCTGCCATCGCGGCAAGAAGAAGTTGGCCGCTGAGAAGCAGGTGCGGAATCCGGTCGAGCAGGAAGTACTTGAGATTGAACGATTCGACGTCGTAGATCACGAGCGGAATCAATCCGGCGAGGAACAGCGCCGGCCTGGTCGAGAGCGTGCGCCATCCAGCGGCAGCGATCACTGCCGCGATCGGAAAAATTGTCAGGACAAAGAGAGACCCATGCCGGAAGAGCGAGTAACCGAGCGGCCCGAAGTAAGCGAGGAGCCAAACTGCCACGCCCGCGACCCAAAGTATGTCCGCGACGTTTCGGTAACGAAACCCGACATAGGCGATGAGTCCACTTCCCGCATAGAACGCGACGTAACCCAGCGGGCGATGGGTTACGTCGTGGATCCAGGTCAGGCCTGCTGGGAACAGCCAGAACCCTAGCGCCAGCATTACCGCCAACAGTGTGAGTTCCAGAAAAAGGGCACGCCTTGGCTCGGCCCGCCACCCGCGCAATTCGGCCACGAGAAACAAAGCCGCGATCAGTAAAAAGGGCGCGGTTCGCCAGGCGGTGTGAATGGCGATCTGGCGGTGGTCTTCGGTCCGTCGCCGGACGATTTCTTCGTTCAATCGCGCCTGCGCCTGGTCCATCGGCACCCCGGCAATTGGGATGCGCCACGCATCTGCCTGTGCCGCAAGCCAGCGCTCCGCTGTCTCCGGCGCCAGGCGCGTCAGGTCCATTCGAATCTGCCCTTCGTACTCAGCCGGCAGCGACAGGCCGTAGGGAACGCTTAAGAGAAACAGCATGTCTTCCGCGTTAAGATCCTGCCGAATATCACGCGGGAAGATCGGACCGCGCGCCAGATAAGCGGCATCTTCGGTGTGGCCGCCGAGCTCATTGTGACCGTGGTCGCTGATCGCGAAAAAATAATCCGTTTCTTGAAGGCGGCCGGCGACCTCGCGCAGGAAATCATCCACCTCGCGATATTGCGCGCGGTACTCCGGGCCGCGGACCGGGTACTCGTGCGAAACTTTGTCCGTTCCGATGATGTGGAGGACCAGCACATCGATCGACGGATCACCGAGCCATTGGCGCGCCTTCCCGTAAACAAACGCGTCGCGCTCGAGCAAGGGGACGTGCAGGTCCTCGTAATTGATCGAATCCACAAAGGCGTGCGGATAAAGCCGGTTCAGGGTGTGGTCGGACGCGACCACGAGCCGCGTTCCCAGCGCGGCCAGCGACGACGGCCAGGTCGTCCGGCTGGAAGCGAACGCCGAAAAATCCTGAAGCGTCGTTCCCATGGTCGCTTCGCGTCCTTCGAAGATGCTTTTGATGCAGGGAAACGTCGCCTTCGCCGCGCACGACCGCGATCGTCCAGAGACTGACGACGTTCGCAACGACGCCAAAAACGGCATCAACTCCGAGTCGAACATGTCCGACTTGCCGGCGCTATCGAGGATGAAGACGACGCTGCGAAAATGGTGCGACGGCTCGAAGGCGCGCGCCTGACTCGGTGCCGTGTCGCTGTGTTCCGGTGCGAGCGCGAGCATCGCCGCCAGCAACAGAGCCAGCGGCACCAGGCCGAGCGCAATCGTGCGTCCCGTTCTCACAATTTTGTCAGACCTTCGGACTGACCATCAGCTCTGCCATTTCGCACGCCTCCGTTATACATTAGGCGATGATCGAGACGGCAACAGAATGGGAGCCCAGGTTTGCCGCGTTCCTGGCCGAGCAGCAGAGCGCGAGCGACGCCGCCCACGACGAAGGCCATGTCCGGCGAGTCGTCGCCAGCGCCAAAAAACTCGCCGCGGCGGAGGGAGCCGACCTCGCGGTCGTCCTGCCGGCAGCCTGGTTGCACGACTGCGTCGTGATCGCGAAGAATTCAGCGCAACGCTCTTCGGCTTCCCGGCTCGCCGCGGACCAGGCCGGCGCCTTCCTCCGCGCAACGGGATATCCGGCGGAACATATTTCCGCCGTCGAGCACGCGATCGAGGCCCACAGTTTTTCCGCCCGCGTCGCGCCGCGCACGATCGAGGCGAAGGTGGTGCAGGACGCCGATCGTCTCGATGCTCTTGGCGCGGTGGGGATCGCTCGGACTTTGATTACCGGCGGCGCGAACGGCACGCCGTTCTACGATTTTGCGGAGCCATTTCCCGTCACCCGCGTGGCCGACGATCGCACGGGCATCGTCGATCATTTCTTCACGAAATTATTGAAGCTGGCCGACACAATGCAGACCGCGTCCGGCCGCGCCGCTGCCCAGCAACGCGCAGAATTCCTGAAGCAATTCCTCACCCAGCTCGGCACCGAGATCGGCGTCCCGTTTCCCTGAGGCAGGCGGCTATGAGATGGCGACCCTAACGGGATTCGAACCCGTGTTACCGCCGTGAAAGGGCGGTGTCCTAGGCCACTGGACGATAGGGTCAGGAAAAGCGGGGGCAATATCAGAAGGTGACCCTGCGGTTGCAAGTTATTTGCGGGCCGGTGGTTTCGGCTTGCTCAGACACTGCGCGATCGATAAAGCTGGAGCGTCGGCTACCCGCCGAATCATTTTCCCCTACGGAGTTCCCCATGAAAAAACAAAATCCCCGCCGCATATTCCGCTGCGCAATCGCACTTGGCCTCGTCTGCCTCACGCTTTGCGCGCCCTCCATCTCCCTTGGGTGGGGACCCGGCGGGCACATGATGACGGCTCAAATCGCGTTCGCGCGCCTGAATCCCCGGGCAAAAGCGCAGGCCAAAACGCTGCTGGCCATCCCCATTAATCCGGCCGCCGTATCAGCGAAGAGCAAAGACTTCGTCGGCGCGTCGCACTGGGCCGACGATCTCAGATCAATTCCCGCCTTCGATTTCTTGAAACCGCTTCACTTCATCGACAAGTCGTTTTCCACCGATGGAACGGCGTTGCCGTCCATAGTTGTGCCGAACATCGTGACCGCGCTCCGGGATAATGTAAAAATACTCAAGACGAGTACCGACCAGAACGCGCGGGCTCAGGCCTTGCGGCTGATTATTCACTTCGTGGGCGATATTCATCAGCCGTTGCACTGCACCGACAGAGTCAGCAGCGCTCTTCCCGGCGGAGATCACGGCGGAAATTTGGTGACGATTAAGATACCGGGCCCCAACGGGAACCTGCAAAGCATCAATCTGCACAGCTACTGGGACGGCGGCCTCGGAAGTTTTCCGAAGGGCGGACCTCCCCCTCAATATATGCCTCCGCCTCTAAGCACGATTCCTCCGGCAGCGGCCGCGGCCACGGCGGCCAATCCGGCCACCGACCCCGCCATAAGACTGAATGACCCGTTTAATTTTTCCGCGTGGGCAAACGAGAGTTTTAGTCTGGCAAAAAGCGTCGCTTATAACGGCATGAGCAACGGGATGGAGCCCAGCTCAGCCTACAAGACCAAAGGCATTAAGGTCACGCGACAGAGAGTGGCTTGGGGAGGATATCGGCTCGCCGCACTCCTGAATTCGATTTGGCCCTGACGACAAAGCGCAGGTCACCGCTGGAGAGCATCGCGATCGAAGGTGCCGCGTAATTGGCGGGCGCAGGCGTGATTGCAGGCGTGGAAACGGAAGAAGGGCGCGAACATTCGCTTCTTCAAATCGAGATCGAAATGCGGAGCGAGCAACGCGAGTAATTGAAAAGCGGAAGCATCGTGCATCTCGCCCACGATCCAATTGCAGTTGCGCAACAGCTCCGGCGGGAGCGCGGTCAGGACATCGAACTCGGCGCCTTCGCAATCGATCTTGATCAGATCGACTTTGGCCAGTCCAAGCTCTTCCACGACTTCGCCGACGTGCCGAACCTGGCAGGCCGTCGGCGAGAGCGGGCCTGACCAATCGCCCCCGGCAATTTCCGCAACCGTGAAGCGGCTGAAGTCCGCGCCGTCGAACGGAACAGAAATGTCGGCATTCGCAGCGCCCAGGCCAAAGTTGAAGACCTCGATGGCGGGAAGGCCGGCCACGTTTTTTTCCAGGATGCGAAACGTCTCTGGGTGCGGCTCGAACCCGTAAATTTTCGCGGCTGGAAACTTTTCTCGGAAGAAAAGGACCGACGTTCCGATGTTGCTGCCAATGTCGAGAATCACGCTCGGCTGAAGCGTCGGAGGCAAATAATATTCGGCTTTGCCGCCGCGACGGAGCAACACCTGGTAAATCGCGAGCGGATCGGACGTGCCCGGCCGGTAAAAAACATCGCGACCGTGCCAGTGCAGTTTCGCCGGTGGCAACCCGCGTACGCCGGCGCGCGCGAGGGTTCGCGCCTGGGCAACGTCGGTGGCGAAACGCCATGAACCCGAGCGTGCGAAGACCCTGAGAAGATGGCGGAGCCGTTTGAACATCAGGAGTGGGGAGTGAGCTGCATCACGATGGCGGCCGTTCGTTCCGTGGCGCCGGTATGCCGGGCCAGAACTTCGAGGGCGTTAGCCACCAACTTGAACGCCGCTTCCCGGTCGCGCAGGAGCCACGCGATTTGCTCCTGCAACGAGTTCGGATCGCGGACCTGCACCGCGGCCTTGTTCACGATCAGAGCCTGGGCGAGTGCGGAGAAATTTTCCATGTGCGGACCAAAAAGAACCGGTTTGCCGGCAAGGATCGGCTCGACTGGATTCTGCCCGCCGCGCGCCGTGAGGCTCTTGCCCACGAATACGATCGTGGCGACGGCGTACCAATGTTGCAATTCGCCGGTGGTATCGAGCAGGAGGCAGTCGGGTTGCGCAGGGCATTTGTTCCCGGCTTCATTCCGCAGGCAAACGTTCAGGCCGAGGCGTTCGAGGCGTGTCCGAATTTCGCCGACCCGTTCCACGTGCCGTGGCGCGATAATCAATCGGAAAGTTGGAAAATCGGTTCGCAGACGTTGAAAAATTTCACCGAGGATCTCTTCTTCGCCAGCGTGCGTGCTGCCGCCGAAGAGAATCGGACTGTCGCGATCGATCCCGAAGCTGGCGAGAATTTCGAGAGGCAGATCGGGATTCAACCGGACGCCGGCGGGATCGTATTTGATGCTGCCGACATGATGGATGCGCGCGGGCGGCACGCCGAGCTCGACCCAGCGCCGGATATCTTCAGTTTCCTGAACGCAGACGGCGTCGAGACAGCGGAACGTGGGCGCGATCAGAAAAAGGAAACGATGGAAACGCGCTTCCGAGCGTTTCGAGAGCCGGGCGTTGACCAGGGCCAGGGGGACGCGACGTCTTCGTGCTTCCGCGACCAGATTCGGCCAGACCTCGGCTTCGACGAGGACGATGCGGACCGGCCGAATCGCGGCGAAGGCACGGCGCGTGATCGGCCAGAAATCGAGCGGGTTGTAGAGGACCTCCATTCGATTATCGGCTTCGCTGTTCGCGACTTGGAACCCGGTAGTGGTGGTGGTGGTCAGGACGCAGAAAAATTCCGGATCGAGCAGGCGCAGCCTGGCGATCAGTTTCAGCGCCACCGCAACTTCGCCCACACTGACCGCATGAATCCAGGTGTTGCGTTGCGCGGCGAGGCGGGCGCGAACGTCGGCGCCGTAAATTCCGAAACGTTGCCCGAGCTTGTGCTGGTAGTTTCCGCGCCGGACAAGCTTTGCGATCTGGCCAGGCAGAAAAAAAAGCAGGCCGATCGGGTAAAAAAGATTGTAGAAAAATCGGATCATGCGCGCGCCTGCGCTTCCGTCCCGACGGCGGTCCGTTGGAGGAAGAGCACTTCGGTGGCGCCATATCGCCGGGCGCGAACCAGATTCCAGAGCGGCGCAGACGGTGTTTTTTCCGCGGGCCGTTTCTCGAGGACAAAAATTCCGGACGGCTCGAGCCTTTCGGCGAGCGCGCTGTTTTCCAGGAGGAGCTGAGTGAACTCGCCCCCGGATTTGGTTTTGTCGTAGGGCGGATCGGCGAAGATGATCCGGAACGGCTCGGCCGTTGAGGCCGCTCGCAGGAAAGCGAAAACATCCTGCTGCCGAACGGCGCCGGCGAGTTTCGTGCGCGCGAGATTTCGCTCGATGATCTTCGCGGCGGCGTTGTTCTCTTCCACGAACAGGACCGAGCCCGCCCCGCGGCTCATCGCTTCAATCCCGAGCGCGCCTGTCCCAGCGAACAAATCGAGAACGCGCGCGCCAATGACCAGTTCTCCGAGGCTCGAAAAGATCGCGCCTTTCACGCGGTCCATGGTCGGCCGCACGCCATTGTGCGGAACATCAAGCTGGATGCCGCCGGCCGAGCCGGCAATCACTCTCATGGTGACGCGCTCGGCGCGGGCGTGGGAGAGGGCGACGATGCCGGCGCGGCCGCGGCCGGTCCGTCCGCCGGCTTCTTTTTCTTTTCCGATTTCCCCCCCCCAATCAGCCCTGTGATCACGCTGCTCAAGTCTTTCAGATCGCGGCCGATCAGTTTGTCCATCAGGTTTGTCTTGGGCCGGCCCACCGTCCCGCTGACCTGGAAACTCACGGCGGTATAACCCGGGTCGTCGATTGGTTTGAAGTTGTCTCGGATCGCGCGGAAAAGCTGGCTCCGCATTTTCTCGTTTACGGCCAGTTGCGATTCGAGCTGAAGTTCGCCCTCGAAAGAAACCGTGCCGGTTGCGGTCAGCCGAATATTCTCCGAGCGAAAAACCAGTTCGTCGATGGTCACGACGCCCGGATTGATGTGGTACTTCACCTGGGCTTCATCGAGGCGCAGTTGCTGCAGTTCGCGGATTTGAAGCAATTGCCCGAGGGCGGTGAGGAGGCTGTACTGGCGGACCTGGCCGTCGCGCAAAATGATTTCGCCACTGCCGGCAAGAGCGTTCGGATCAGCGGTCTTGCCGCTCGCGCCGAGATGGCCCTCGAGTTTGCCCGTCACGGTGCCGGGCAGTCCGCCGGCTTCGGTGATTACCTTGTCCGCCTGCACATCCTTGAACTTGATGTCGACCGTGAACGGCGAATCCTCCGCCTGCGGCTGAATCGTAAAACGTCCGCTGATCTGGCCGTCGCCCGCGCGCGCGGTGATCTGCGAGAAATCCAGCTCGTTCGAATCGTAACGGAGCGGCGATTGAAGTTGCTGGAGAAAGAACCGATCCCGCAGAGATGTTTTCGCGATGGCAATGTTCCCGCGCAAATCGGTTGCCGTCCGGAAGCTGGAGCGGAAATCGACGTCCTCGAACGTCGCTACGCCTTTCAAGTTTTGATCGAGAAAACGGAAGCGCGCCCGGATGACGTTCACGCGCTCGACCTCGGGAGTGAATGCGGCCGGCTTGTGCTCCGCGGGCGATGGCGACGCCGGGACCGCGTCCTGGACGACGATTTTTTCTTCAAGCGGCGGTGGCGAAGCGGAACTTTGAGATGGTGACATCGTCGTCGCGGGCGCGATTGTTTTCGTCGCCGTCGGCGGAGGTGGCGGCGGGGGCGGCGTGGTCGGCAATCGCCACTTGCCCTCGGCGTTCTGGGCCCAGACGACCTCCGGGTTCACCAGCGAAATTTCCTTGATGACGAGATGGCCGCCGAAGAGCGACGAAAAGCGAATGCGCAGCCGGAATGCTTTTGCGGTGAGAAAATCGGGGGACGCGCCGGGTTGGCTTTGGGGAATGGTGATGCCGGTGAGTTTCAAGCCCCACCACGGGGTGACGCTGATCCGCTGGATGCGCAGAGTGGCGCCGAGGCGCTGGCTAAGTTCCTGCTGAATCCGCGCTTGTGTCCCGCGCGACTGCACATACATGTTCACGCCGAGCAAAATGAGCAAGGCGACGCCGACGATCAGCCCCAGCCCGATCAAAATCATGCGGCTCATTTTTTGCACGCCGGAAGGTTACGCCGCCGGGGTTTGAAGAAAAGACGAAAGCCAGTTCCGCGATCTTGAAAGATACCGTTGTCATTCTCAATCCGGCCGCACGCGGCGCGAGGACCCCGCGTCTCCGGGCGCAAGTCGAGAAGCTCGCCCGCGGATCGGTTCTTTGCGCGACTTCGGATGCCGGACAGGCGGAAGTCCTGGCGCGAAATGCGGCGAAGGAAGGGTACCGAAGGATCGTCGCCGCAGGCGGCGACGGGACCGTGAACGAAATTGTGAATGGCATCGCGGGCTACGATGTCTCGCTCGGTTTACTGCCGCTCGGAACGATGAACGTCTTCGCGACCGAGATCGGTTTGCCGCTGAACGATCTTGCGGCCTGCTGGAAAATCATTCAACGCAACCGGACGGACCGCGTCGACCTGCCGCGCGCGAATCGCAAACATTTCGTGCAGCTGGCCGGCGTTGGTCTCGACGCGCAGGCAGTCAAGGAAACCAGTCGCTCCTTCAAGCGCAGTTTCGGGCCTCTCAGCTATCTTATTTCTGCGGTCCAAATCGCGTCGCGGACGCCGCCGGTTCTGCGGATCGAGGCGGAGGAAGCAATCACCGGCGAAGGCTCCTTCGTTCTGGTGGGCAATGGCCGGCTTTACGGCGGCCGATTCCCCTTCTTCAAACAAGCGGTCATGAACGATGGCCTCCTCGACGTGATCGTTTTCAAACGCCTGAACTACGTGGACATCATCCGCTACCTGCAGGACGTCGTGTTCACTCCGCAAATCTCGTCGCCGGAAGTCGAATATTTCCAAACCAAACGGGTCCGCGTAACCAGCGAGGAAAGCGTGCCGGTGGAGATTGACGGCGAGCTCGTGGGCAATTGTCCGGTGGAATTCAGGATCCGCGCGGGCGGCTTGCGCGTCCTGACGCCGCGCTAAAACACAAGTCCATCGACAACGATTTTTCGTTGCGATAAGGTCGGGGACATGCGCCTTTCCGGCCGAAAACCGTCGCCGACCACCCGGCGCTGGATCCAGCGGCCGCGCGTCGTGCTTCTCGGATTGATCGGGGCGAACATCGCCGTTTTTGTCGCCCAACTTTTCCTCGACGCCTACGAGCCGGGATTCGTGCGCGAATATCTCGCGCTCAGCGATCGCGGGCTGCGGTCCGCCTACGGCTGGCAATTCCTCACCGCGGCATTCCTCCACGATGGTCCGTGGCATTTGCTCGGAAACATGTTCCTGCTCTACTTGCTCGGCCGGGACGTGGAATCGATCATCGGGCAGCGCCAATTCCTTTTTCTCTATCTGACCGGAACGCTCGCCGGTGAGCTCGGCCATTTGTTTTTAATGCCGGAGAGCTCGGCCTTGCTTGCGGCCTCCGGCGGCCCGGCGGCTGTCGTGGTCGCTTATGCGGCGATCCTTCCCGAGCTCGAATTGACCTCGATAATTCTTTTCCTGCTGCCGATCCGGCTGAAAGCGAAACATCTCGGCTACGCCGCGGCCGGCCTGGCCGTTCTCGGGATTATTTTTGATCGCACGGCGACGGTTGCTCACAGCTCGTTTCTCGGTGGGTGCATCGCCGGATGGTTTTACGCGCACCTGCTCGGGTTCGGGCGGCCTTCGATCCTGCAACGGGCGCTCACCCAGCGTCGCGCGGAAGCGGAACGCTATAACGCGATGACGCCGGAAGAATTCATCGCCCAGGAAATCGATCCGCTTCTCGACAAGATTTCGCGCGAAGGAATGGCCAGCCTGACCCGGGCCGAGAGGAAACTGCTGGCGAAGGCGCGGGAGAAGATTGCGGGGAAGAACTAGCCCGTCTCGCTCCCTTCTAAGTGTCATCCTGAGCGGAGCGCAGCGGAGTCGAAGGATCTCTGATCATTTCCGCGCTGCCCGACGAAGAAAAAGTCAGAGATTCTTCGACTGCGTTTCGCGTTCGCGAAACTGCGCTCAGAATGACAAGTATAGGGCGGTGCGAAACTGGATTGAAGAGACAGCGGCCAAGACGCTCAATCCACCACAGGTCCAAAACACCCTCGAGCGTCTCGCGGAAACGTGGCCGGCAGATAATCCGCCTCTGTCCGAACTCCTGCAGCGTTTCCCACTCGGTGAAGCGGCGCTGCTTCATTTGATCTCGGTCTCAAGCATCTGCGCATCGCGGCTGGTGCGGCATCCCGAGATCCTGTTCTGGCTTTCGCGTCCGGAAATCTCGGCCGAACCGCGGCACGGGCCGGCGATGCGGGTTGATCTGCAACGCATCGCGGAAGGCTCGACCTTCGCGGGTAATTTCGCGGCGCTTCGCTTTTGGAAGGGACGCGAGATGACCCGGATCGCCTTGCGCGAAGTGGCGGAAGCGGCGTCGCTCGAGGAGACGACGCTGGAATTGTCGCACCTGGCCGAGATCTGTCTGCGGGAAGTCTACACCTATTGGGACTGCGAACTGCGCAGCCGCCGCGGTGGTCCCGACACGCCGTTTGCCATTCTCGGGCTGGGAAAAGTCGGCGGGCGCGAGCTGAACCACAGCTCCGACATCGACGTCATTTTTGTTTATGGAGAGGAAGGGCAGGTCTCGCCGAACCTGACCTACCACGAATGGTTCAATCAACTCGGCGCGAAAATCATCGAAACTTTTGCGGCCCATGACCCGGCCGGCTCGCTCTTTCGCATCGATCTGCGCCTCCGCCCTGAAGGCACAGCCGGTCCGCTCGCGCGTTCGATCGACAGCATGGAAAATTACTATGCGGGTTTTGGGGAAACCTGGGAACGCCTGGCGTTGATCAAAGCCCGCGGCGTCGCCGGCAGCCGCGAGCTTGCCTACGAGTTTCTCCGCCAACATCAGCCGTTTATTTTCCCGAAGAGTCCCACCCGCGACGTCCTGGAGGAAATCGGAAGCATCAAGCGAAGGATCGAACGCGACATCGTCGGTCACGAGAATATCGGACGCGACGTGAAGCTCGGCGCGGGTGGGATCCGCGAGATCGAGTTCGTCGTCCAGGCGCTGCAATTATTGCACGGCGCGCGCCACGCTTTCCTCCAGGAAACGAACACGTTGAAGGTGTTGCCGGTCCTGGCCGATCTCGAGTTGTTGCCGCACCGGGAGGCGCGCACCCTGGAAGACGCCTATCGCTTTTTGCGCCGGGTCGAGCATCGCCTCCAGGTCGAGGCGGAACAACAAACGCATACCGTGCCGGAAAATTCGGAAGCCCTCGCCCGGCTGGCGGCGAGTCTCGGGTTTTCGTCCACGGAAAACTTCAACGCCGCGTTGCGCGGGCACATGGCAAAGGTGCGCGCGATTTTCCATCGGGTAATGTCGTCGCCGAATGGCGCCGCGGCTTCCGCCGAGGAAAGTCTCGAGATCTTCCGCGACCAGAAAGCGGCGGCGAAATGTCTGGCGGACCTGGCCAAGGCGCCTGGCCGTTTCCACGTCGCGCCCCGGACGCGGCAGGTCCTGCGGAACCTGCGGCCCCTTTTGTTTCGCTGGCTGGAGCGAGCAGCCGATCCCGACATGGCGCTGAATCAATGTATCCGGTTCGTCGAAGCGTACGGGTTGCGCAGCATGTTGTTCGAGCTGCTGGTCGTGAACCCGAAGCTCCTCGAATTACTGGTCAAAACCTTCGATGCCAGCCGGCAGGCCGGGGACCTGTTGATCCGCCGGCCGCAGTTGCTCGAAGAAATCACCCGACCGGGCATGCTCGATCGCCCGCTCACGGTTGAGCAACATCTCAAGCGCCTCGCAGCGCTGAATGTCCGGGCCGAATCGCTCGATCTCCTTCGCGTCTATCGGCAAACGCAGTTGCTCCGGATTTTTCTTCGGGACATCCTTGGCCTTGCCGATCTGTCGACGATCCTTATCGAGCACTCGAACCTGGCGGAAGCCTGCCTGATTTTCGTCAATCGGCTTCGCGGAAGCGAAAGCGATCTCACGATTATTGCGCTCGGAAAATTTGGGGGCGGCGAAATCGGGTACGGCGCCGATCTCGACGTGGTCTTTGTGGGCGAGGATGTGCGGGCAGCCCAGCATTTGATGGTCGCGATGGCGCAAACGACCGGTGAAGGCAGCATCTGGACGCTGGATGCGCGGCTCCGCCCGGACGGAGAGAAAGGAATTCTTTCCTGCTCGATCACGGCCTACGAAACCTATTACCAGACGCGGGGCCAGCTTTGGGAGGCGCAGGCTTTGACCCGCGCCCGCCCGATCGCCGGCCCGCTTCAGAGTGAATTTATGCAGCTGGCCCGACGCGTCTGGGGAATCGCCGGCCAACGCGCGGACCTGTTCGCCCAGATTAACGCCATGCTCGAACGGATCCGCCGCGACCGCGGCACGTCCGACGAACTCGATTTTAAAACGGGCGCAGGCGGTGTGATCGAGGCGGAGTTTCTCGTCCAGGCGCTCCAGATGCGAGGTGGGATCTGGAACCCGCAAATGCAGGGAGGATTAGAGCAACTGGTCGAGGCCGGCATTATGCGAAAGCCGGATGGCGAAGCGCTCTGGGGCCATTACGCCTGTTTGCGCTCGATCGAATCGATCCTGCGCCGCTGGGAGAACAAGAGCATTTCGACATTGCCCGCGGACAAGGCCGAACAAGAGAAACTGGCGAAGCGTGCCGGTGCCAAGAGCCTGGACGCGTTTGCGGAAACGTATCGGCAGGCGCGCGGTGGGATTCACGCGGTCTATTCTCGATATCTTCTGTAGCCGTTTAGCGGGTGAACATTACCCGAACGAGCGCGCCGAGAATCAACAAGCTGATCGCTATTCCCACGCAGACGACCACGACCAGAGCAGCCAGAATCCCCACGACAAAAACCCAGTCGCTGGCGCGCGGCGGACTCGAACCGAGCCGGTGGTGCTTCAGGATCTCGTAATTTCGCGCGTTCGACTTGAACCAAAACGAGAAAGCGTCGCCGACAACGGGGACCACTCCGATGATTTCGTTAACGAAAATGTTGGCCGCCATCCGCAAGAGGAGAACCTTCGGAACGCCGACGCGCACCGCTTGAACGAGCGCAATCGCGGAGACCAGCGCTGAGCTGGTGTCGCCAATGCCGGGAATCAGGCCGAGGAGCGGATCGAGCCCGAACCGAAACGTCGTGCCGGGAACGCGCACGACGTCGTCCATGATGTAGGCAAGCCATTTGAAGAGCGGCTCGAGGCCCTGACGTTTCCGTTTTTCTTCCGGCGGGAGGACCTCCCAATCGACATCGAGAATTTTCGAATCTCGATTTTCGATTTTCGATTGCATGATCGCTTGCCGATTTCCCAAATCGAAAATCGCCAATCGAAATTCGAAAATAACTACCCGGGGATGCCCTTGAGCATCTGTTCGTTGGTCGGGAACTTCTTCACGAACATCAGCAAACGCTCGATCGCTTCGTTGGGCTTGTGGCCCGCGAGACCGCGCCGGATCAAATTGATCTTCTCCAGTTCCCACGGCTGGAGGAGCAATTCCTCGCGGCGGGTGCCGGAGAGAAAAATATCCACGGCCGGATAAATGCGCTGATCGCTGATCTTGCGATCGAGGACCATCTCCATGTTACCGGTGCCTTTGAATTCCTGGAAAATCAGTTCGTCCATCCGGCTGCCGGTTTCGATCAGGGCGGTGGCGACGATCGTGAGGGAGCCGGCTTCTTCCGTGTTGCGCGCGGCCGAGAACAATTTCCTCGGCGTTTCCATGGCGCGTGCGTCGATGCCGCCGCTCATGGTTCGTCCGCCGCCGCCCATGGCGTTGTTGAACGCACGAGCGGTTCGCGTGATCGAATCGAGCAGGATGAAAACGTCTTTGCCGGCCTCAACCAGGCGCTTGGCGCGCTCGACCGCGAGTTGCGCAATCCGGGTGTGGCTCTTGATGTCGCTATCGTTCGAACTCGCCATGATCTCGGCCTGCGGGCAGGAACGGCGAAAATCGGTGACTTCCTCGGGGCGCTCGTCGACCAGCAGAATGATGAGCTTCATCTCCGGATGATTTTTCACTACCGCGTCGGCGATGTGATGGAGCAACGTCGTTTTGCCGGTCCGCGGAGGAGCGACAATCAGACCGCGCTGGCCCATGCCGAGCGGCGTCATCAGATCCATGATCCGCGTCGTATAACGATCCGGGACCGTCTCGAGCTTTATCTTTCGATTCGGGTTGATCGTCGTCAGCTCTTCGAAAGGGCGAAGTCCCTGATATTTCGTCGGCTCGTCGCCATTGATCTGATTGAGCCGGGTCAACTGCGGGCCGCGATTGCCCCGCCGCGTTTCCCCGTAAATCCACATGCCGTCCCGCAATGCGAAGCGGCGCACGATCTCCGGCGTAACGAAAATATCGTTCGGCGTCTGGACGAAATTCCGCTTGGAATCGCGGAGAAAACCAAAACCTTTGCCCGAGATCTCGATAATGCCGTCGCCGAGCTCCGGTTCGCGGTCGATGTCGCCATTCTGCGAGGGTCCGCCGTCGTCGCGCGGATCGCCTTCGTTGAGTCGGGTGGCGCCACTCGTTTCTTCCGCGACGGCCCCATCGCCCCGGTCGCCGGGTGCACTGAAATTTTCCCGCGGTTCCTGCGGCCCTCGATTGTGTCTGCGGGGGAAGCGCCGGCGTGGACGCCGCGGACGGTCCGACGGAGCGTCGGTTTGCGGCGATGGCTGGTTATCGTTTTCTTCGCTCATAAATACAGAGATTCTCTCGTTGCTGCCCGAGCAGCGGCCGCCTTTCAAACGGGGCGGCGTTCTTTAGACCGGCAATTTCGCCAGCAATTCGTCGGGAATATCTAAGTTGGAATAGACGTTTTGAACGTCGTCGTCGTCTTCGAGGCTGTCACACAAGCGCAAGATCTGCAGCGCGACGGCCTCGTCATGGACCGGAACTGTCGTATCTGGAATAAAAGTAAACTTCTGCCCACTCGTGGCGACGCCCCCGTTTTTGAGCGCCTCAGCTACTGCGTAGAGCTGGTCGTGGGAAGTGGTAATAACATACTGTTCCTCCTCAGTTGTCAACTCCTCAGCCCCAGCTTCCAAGGCCAGCTCAAAAAGCCGCTTCTCCCCGATGGAATCGCGCGCCACGGTAATTCGGCCTTTTTTATGAAACATGTAGGAGACGCTGCCGCTGCTGGCGAGGTTGCCGTGGTTGCGGGTGAAGATGCTGCGGATCTCGGCGGCCGTGCGGTTCTTGTTGTCCGTGGCCGCCTCCACGATCACGGCCACGCCGCCCGGCGCGTAGCCTTCATAAACGATCTCGTCGAAATGCTGGGCGTCCATCCCCTCGCCCGTCCCGCGTTTGACGGCGCGCTCGATGGCGTCGTTCGGCATGCTTTGAGCCCGGGCGGAAACAATCGCGCTGCGGAGTCGCGCGTTCGTGTCGGGATCTCCCCCGCCGGTCTTGGCTGCAATGGTGATCTCACGCGCGAACTTGCTAAAGACTAACGCCCGTTTCGTATCGATCGCACCCTTGAAGTGCTTAACCTTGGACCACTTGCTGTGTCCCGCCATGCGATGGGAATTCTAGAGTTGCCGGACAGACCTGTGTTTTTTCGGAAACCGGAGAGCCTCGAAGAGAACGTTATCGAGGAGGCAAATTAACGAGAGCATTAAACCGCTCCGGACGGTTTTTGTCAACGAAATGCGCCTGCTACGCGGTCGCGTTCTGGGCGCGTTTCCGCGCGGTCGGATCGAGGATCCGTTTGCGCAGGCGGAGCGATTTCGGCGTCGCTTCGACAAACTCATCCGAGCTGATGTACTCGATGGCGCGCTCGAGCGTCATCTTGAGCGGGGCTTCCAGCTGGATGCCTTTGCCGTCGCCTTGGCTCCGCATGTTCGTGAGGTTTTTCGCCTTGCAGGGATTAACGGGCAGATCTTCCGGGCGCGCATTTTCGCCCACGATCATGCCGGCATAAATTTCTTCCTGCGGGCCAACGAAAAGTTTCCCGCGCGCTTGGATATTATTGAGCGCATAAGCCTTGCTGACGCCGGCTTCCATCGACACCATCACGCCCCGGTTCCTGCCTTCCAGCTCGCCCTTGAAAGGCGCGTATTCGCGAAAGAGGTGACTCATGATTCCTTCGCCGCGGGTCAGGTTAACCAGATCGCTCTCGAACCCGATCAAGCCGCGGGTCGGAATGATCGCCTCCACCGAAACCCGCGTCGGATGGTGATCCATCGATACGACCTCGCCTTTACGAGCCGCCATCGACTGCAGAACATCGCCCAGGTTCTCGTTAGGCACTTCGACGTAAAGATTCTCGATCGGCTCGAGCAAGCTCCCGTTGTCGTCACGCTTAAAGATGACCTCGGGACGTGAGACCATTACTTCGTAACCCTCGCGCCTCATCTGCTCGACCAGGATTGCGATCTGCATTTCGCCACGGGCGTTGATTTCAAAAGCGCCCGCCGCCTCGGTGTCTTTCACCTGCAGCGAAACATTGCCGCGGGTCTCGCGAATCAAGCGCTCGCGCACGTGCCGAGCGGTCACGAATTTTCCTTCGCGTCCAGCGAACGGTGAGTCGTTAACCAGGATGCGCATCCGAATCGTTGGCGGATCGATGTCGACGAACTGCAGCGGGGTCCGCTCTTCCCGATCGGTCAGGGTCTCGCCGATGTAAACTTCCTCGAACGCAGTCAGACCGATGATATCGCCGGCGCTGGCGTGCTGCACTTCCAGGCGGCCCATGCCGGCGAAGGTGAAAATGCCCGTAACACTTGCGCGTTCGCGACGGCCCTCGCGATTGATGCAAACAATCGAGTCACCGACCGCCACCCGCCCACTCACGATCCGGCCGAGGGCGATCCGCCCGAGGTAATCGCTGTAGTCCAGGTTCGAGACCAGCATTTGGAAATAGGGCGCATCAGATATCGTCGGCGGGGGCACGTGATCGATGATGGCCTGAAACAAGGGCGTCATGTCCTCGCTGTTTTCATGCAGCTCGCGCATCGCGAAACCGTTTTTTGCACTCGCGTAAATGATGGGGAAATCGAGCTGCTCGTCGTTCGCCTTCAGTTCGACGAAGAGATCAAAGACCATGTCGAGGACCTTGTGCGGGCGAGCGTTTTCGCGATCGACCTTGTTGATCACGACGATCGGCTTGGCCTTGTTCTCCAGGGCCTTTCGCAAAACGAAGCGCGTCTGCGCCTGCGGGCCATCGTGGGCGTCCACTACGAGCAGAACGCCGTCCACCATCTTCATGATCCGTTCGACTTCGCCCCCGAAATCGGCGTGGCCCGGAGTGTCGACGATGTTGATCCGATATCCGTTCCACTGGAAGGCCGCGTTCTTCGCGCGAATCGTGATCCCCTTTTCGCGCTCGAGGTCCATCGAGTCCATCATCCGTTCCTCGGTCTTCTGGTTCGCGCGAAACGTCCCGGATTGGCGCAGCAATTGGTCCACGAGCGTGGTCTTGCCGTGGTCGACGTGCGCAATGATGGCGATGTTACGAATCTTGTCCATGTGGCCGGATTTGTAGGGCAACCGCTTCGGTTACCGCTAAAGGCAGGCGAAGCGCCCACCCTACATTTCGGAGTCCGCGAATATGGAGGCGACCTCCGCTCACGTCAACCGATCCGACGAAGAAGACAACCCGGAGTGCCCTACGGTCCGCGATCGTAAACTTCGACGGTGCCCACGCCCTGGCCGCCGTTGAATCCCGCCAGGATCGCGGTGTAAGCACCGGGAGCCAGCGACGCTGCGATCGCCGATTCTTTCGGGTTCGATGGCGCTAATCCAGCCCCGCTAATCTCGGTGGCCTGCGCCGGATCTTCTGTCCAATCGTTGTTCGATTTGAGCAGCGTCCCATTGCGATCGCGCAATTCCAGCGTCGGATCCTGGAGCGGATTGGAAATGCCAAACCCACTCAGGCTTGGCCCCAGTCCGCGGATCACGATCCTGTCGTTCCCGCCGTTATTGCCCAGCGTGAACCCGCCTATCACAACGTTTTTCTCCGTCCCGACCAATGCCCGGGTGCTCAAATTCGCCAGCTTCGACGACGAGGTAGCGAGATCGTAAACTTCCACCAGCCCGATCCCAACCCCCGTCCCGTTGCCGCGAAGGATCGCTGTGTAAGCGCCCGGCGACAGCGTCACGTCGATAGCCGATTCCAAATTATTCGTCGGCGCAAGGCCGC
>JBEEHG010000023.1:0-3290 GCA_041167265.1 Verrucomicrobiota bacterium
CGACCTGGTCGACGGCATGGGCCTGCGGGAGATCCTCACGCGAGTCAAGCCTGACGAGGTGTACAACCTGGCCGCCCAGTCGCACGTGCGGGTGAGCTACGACCAGCCGGTCTACACGGTTCAAGCCGACGCGCTGGGGACGATCAACCTGCTGGAGGCGATCCGGGATACCGGGCTGCCGATGCGGTTCTATCAGGCCAGCACGAGCGAGATGTACGGCCTGGTGCAGGAAACGCCACAGACGGAGAAGACGCCGTTCCACCCCCGCAGCCCATACGCCTGCGCCAAGGTCTACAGCCACTGGCAGACGGTCAATTACCGCGAGGCGTATGGGATGTACGCCTGTAGCGGGATCCTCTTCAACCACGAAAGCCCGCGGCGCGGCGAGACGTTCGTCACCCGAAAAATCACGCGGGCGGTGGCGGCGATCAAGCTCGGCCTGCAGAACGAACTTTTCCTTGGCAATCTGGATGCGAAACGTGACTGGGGTTACGCGCCCGAGTACGTCGAGGGCATGTGGCGGATGCTGCAACAGGACGCGGGCGACGATTTCGTCCTCGCGACGAACGAGACTCACACCGTGCGCGAGTTTGTTGAGACGGCTTTCGCGCGGGTGGATCTGGACTGGAAGGAGTTCGTCAAACACGACCCGCGTTACGAACGGCCCGCGGAGGTGGAGCTGTTGATTGGCGACGCGGCAAAGGCGAAGCGTACCCTCGACTGGGAACCGAAGGTTCGGTTTCACGAACTTGTCCAGATAATGGTGGACGCGGATCTCGCGTTGTTGTCCAGGAGTGGACCGCGTGAACATCTCGGCAAATTGCCGTAGATCTTTGTTGTAGCGCCGTCGCTACAACCTATTGGGACGAGACGGCGGTCGTCCCGCCAGGGCCCGGCGCCGGCGCGAGCCCGGGCACCATCGCTTCGAGCGGCTCGTTCAGGATTGTGACGCGCGCGCCCCAGCCGACGATGTCGTAGAGCTGTATGACATCGCGGGATTTCATCCGGATGCAGCCGTAACTGGCGCGCTGTCCAATGTTCCGTTCCTCCGGCGTTCCGTGAATGTAAATATAGCGACCGTAGGCGTTGGCGTTCTGGGATTCACGCCCGCGCAGCCAGAGAATCCGCGTCACGATCGGATCACGTCCTGGCGCGTCGGGAACGAGGATTTCCCCGGTCGGTCTGCGATCCTTGAAGACAGTTCCAAGGACTGCGCCGCCGCCGATCTTCCTGGCGATCTCCAATTCGCCGAGCGGCGTGGCCCGGCTTCCGGGCGCGTCGCCGATCGCGAACTTCGATGTCGAAATTGGATAGGTCGCGATCAGCGCGCCGTTATCCAGAAGAGCGAGCCGCTGCTGCGGAATGCTGACAACGACGTGATGGCGGGTATCTGGGGTGGTGCAGGAACCCAGCAACCCGGCCGAAGCAACGAGAACGAAAAAGCGTTTCATCATCGATTAAAGCGAAAGAATTTCTCGGCGGTTTCGGTTGTCGCCTGCGCGACGTCGTCCAGGGAGATGCCGCGCGCGGCCGCGATCGTTTCGGCAACGATGCGCGTATGGGCCGGCTCGCACCGTTTTCCGCGAAACGGCACCGGCGCGAGGTAGGGGCAATCGGTCTCCACCATGAATTTCCAAAGCGGGACCTGAGTGGCCACTTCGCGCACGTTCGCGCCGTTCTTAAATGTGACGATACCCGTGAAAGAGACCAGATGGTCCTGAGCGAGAACTTCGGTGGCTTGTTCGAGCGATCCGCCGAAACAGTGGAAAACGCCCCGCACTTTTCCGGCATACGGCCGCATGATTTCGAGCGTGTCCTGCCAGGCGTCGCGCTGATGAATCACGACGTTCAGGCCCAGTTCGACCGCGAGATCGAGCTGTTGTTCGAAGAGGCTGGCCTGTTTGGATTTGTAGGCGCCATCGTGAATTTCCGCCTCGAGTTGTTGCTCGGTCGAGGTTTGCAAGGCCTTCACGAGCAGCTGCGTGTCTTTGCGTTCTTTCGCCAATTCCAAGCTCGGTAACGAATGATAATCCAATCCCGTTTCGCCGAGCGCGACCACGCGCCGATTCTGGGCGAGTTCGCGCAACGGCGTGATCACGTCCTCGCCCGACTCCTCGACATACGTCGGGTGAACGCCGATGACGGCGAAGACATTCGAATATTTTTCCGCCAGCGCCACCGCCCTCCGGCTGCTCTCGATTGAAGTCCCGATGGTGATGATACGCGTGACGCCGGCATCCGTGGCACGCCGCAGAACGTCCTCGAAATCCGCCGCGAAATCCGGGTAGTCGAGATGGGCGTGGGTCTCGATCAGCATTTGATGATTGTAGGGCGTTTCTGTGAAACGCCAAAGAGGGAGGCGCAGGACACAGACGCCCTACAACTCACCACTCGACCACCGTGCTCGCCCAGGTCAGCCCGCCCCCGAACACGACCATCAGGACGTAATCGCCGCGCTTGATGCGACCGCTGCGGTTCGCTTCATCGAGCGCCATCGCGACAGCCGCGGCGGAAGTGTTGCCGTACTTGTCGAGATTCACGAAGAAACGGTCGAGCGGGATCTTCAACCGATCCGCGATCGCTTCGATGATGCGGAGATTCGCCTGGTGCGGGATCACGCACGCGATGTCGTCCGTTGTCAGGCCTGCCTTTTCGAGCGCAATCTTCGACGCGCTCAGCATCGAGATGACGGCCTGTTTGTAAACGTCTTTCCCTGTCATGTGGATCGTCGCCAGGTTCTTATCTGCGTTTTCTTTCGTGATCGGGCAACGCGAGCCGCCACCGGGCATAAAGAGAATGTCGGTGAAAGTGCCGTCGCTCCCGATGTGGGTGCTAATGACGCCATGGGCGCGGCCGCGATGTTGGAGAACGGCGGCGCCGGCCCCGTCCCCGAACAGCACGCAGGTATTGCGATCGGTCCAGTTCGTGATCGAGCTCAGCTTTTCCGCACCAATCACGAGCACGGTGTTATGGGTGTGCGAGGTAATGAATTGCTGCGCGATCTCGATCCCGAACAGGAACCCGGCGCACGCCGCCGAAATATCGAGACAAGCCGCGTTCTTCGCGCCGATTTTTTTCTGGACGAAACAGGCCGTCGCCGGGAACAGCATGTCGGGCGTGGCGGTCGCCACCAGGATGAGATCGATGTCTTTCGGTTCCACCTCCGCCTGCTCGAGCGCTTTGAGCGCGGCCTTCGTAGCCATGTCGCTGGTCTGCTCGTCCTTGGCCGCGATCCGCCGTTCCTTGATCCCGGTCCGGGTCGTGATCCATTCGTCGCTCGTGTCGACGAT
>JBEEHG010000024.1:0-51490 GCA_041167265.1 Verrucomicrobiota bacterium
AGGTTTACAATCTCCGCCGCGTCCCGCACGGCGCGCTTGTGGAAGACAGCGTGGGCGGCGGTTATTTCCGCAAGCCCTAAGCTTTTTTCCGGAGCGCATCGACGAGCTTCTGCGCTTCGTCGGTCATCTTCAGGAGCTCCGGCCAGGAGCGGTGATAATTTTCGCCGGGAAGTTTTCGCGTCGCGTCAAACCCCATATGCGATCCGATATTTTGCGAACTGGGCGCGTGATCGAGCGAATCGCTGGGATTGCGAATAATCGTGCTGTCGCGTTCCGGATCGGTGTTCGCGCACAAGCGGAACAGGACTTCGCTGGTGTTGTGCACATCGCAATCCTCGTCCACGACCACGATGTATTTGCTGAACATCATCTGCCCCATGCCCCAAAGCCCGTGCATCACCTTGAACGCCTGATAAGGATACTGCTTCCGGATGCTGACGAAGACCAGGTTATGGAACACGCCCTCGGGCGGGAGCGTCATGTCGACCAGCTCCGGGAAATTCATTTTGAAGACAGGCAGGAAGATCCGGACCGTGGCGTCCCCCATATAGAAATCTTCCATCGGCGGGATGCCGACGATGGTGGTGGGATAAATGGCGTCGCGCCGGTGGGTGATCGCGGTGAGATGAAAGACCGGATAATCCTCGAGGGCCGTGTAGAAACCGGTGTGGTCCCCGAACGGTCCTTCCGGCCGCAATTCGCCCGGCTGAACGTATCCTTCGAGGACGAAGTCGACATCGGCAGGCACTTCCAGGTCGATCGTCTTGCACGGCACGAGCTCGACCGATTTCTTGCGAATGAATCCGGCAAACAGGATCTCGTCGAGTCCGTCCGGCAACGGGGCCGTCGCCGCGAAAGTGTAGGCGGGATCGCCGCCGATGCAGACCGCCACTGGCATCCGCTCGCCGCGCTCGTAGTAACGTTTCCCGTGTCGCGCCCCGACCTTGTGCACCTGCCAATGCATTCCAGTCGTTAGGTCGTCGTAAATCTGCATCCGATACATGCCGACGTTCCGCGCCCCTGTTTCCGGGTCGCGGGTGTGTACGTTCGGGAGGGTAATGAACCGCCCGCCGTCCTTCGGCCAGCACTTCAGGATCGGAAGATCGCGGAGGGAAAATGGTTGAGAGTTGAGAGTTGAGGGTTGAGAGCCCTCGCCCAAAAGATGGACGATTTCCTGGCAGGCGCCTTCCTTTGCGTGCTTGGGGCGGGCGTGCAGCAAATTGAGTCCTTGTTTGAGGAGGCTCCATCCTTCCCGCAGATCGGTCGGCGGTTTCGCCTTTAGAATCAGCTGAATTTCCTGCGCGAGATCGTCGACGCTCGCCAGCTTCAGCGCCATCGCCATCCGGCGGCGCGAACCCATCGTGTTGATGGCGACCGGAAATTGGGACGGCCGGCCATCGATCGTCGGCTTCTCGAAAAGCAACGCCTTCCCGCCATCGGGCGATTTCATTTCCCGGTTCGCCCATTCGCTGATGATGAGGTCCGTCTCGACTGGGACCGCAACGCGAGTCAGCTCACCGGCCTGATCGAGCGCTTCGATGAATTGGCGGAAAGAGCCGTAAGCCATCGAGGGAAGATGCCGTTTCCGCCGATGAACAACAAGCCCAGGCGCGGGTCCGCGCTCAGTAGCGCGGTTGCGTCAGGACCTGGATCGAAACCACCCGGCCGTTCTGAAAGGTCACTGTCTTCGACGGATAGGCCACGCGCGGCGGAATGTAGGAATAGAAGAACGGATCGTAAAACGGATCGCCAATGATCGCGAAGCGATGCGCCCCGTGACGATGGAAGATCACCCGCCCGCCGTAATATCCGCCGTAGCCGAAGGGACCGTAGGGATACGGATAGGGCGAGTTCGCGTAATAGTAGTCGTTGTAAATCCAGGTCTCGACCGGCTTCCCGCGCGCGACGCCGGTCGCTTTTTGGTCGGGCATTCCCCACGCGATCCAGACCGCATCCTGCGACATCCCTTCCCGAATCTTGCCGGCCTTCACCAATTCCTGGTCGCGCGGCGCGAGGGTTTGGAAAATTTCCGGATGATCCGAGATCCGCGTTTCGGTCGTCGAACAACCGGGCAGAATGAGCGCGCTGGCAGAAAGGCAAAGAGTCAGCGCCCGCAACAAAATTTGACGCTTCATGTTGAAAAACATACGGCGGTCCTTGGTTGAGTCAATCGGTCCACCTTGCTTCAACCCGGCTGCGACCGTAACGTTGCGCGACAAAATGGAAGATCGATACGGCCATCGCATTTCCTATCTACGCGTCTCGATCACGGACCGATGCAACGAGCGTTGCACCTACTGCATGCCTCACGAATTGCAGGAATGGCTCGCGCGCGAAGACGTCCTCACCTACGAGGAAACGCTGCGGCTGATTCGTATCGCCGCGGACCTGGGCGTCTCCAAATTGCGGATCACCGGCGGCGAACCGCTCACCCGCCGCGACGTGCTCGGATTCATGGAACGACTGCCCGCGATTCCCGGGATTAACGACATCGGCATCTCGACGAACGGGACGCTGCTGGCCCGTTGTAGCCGTCGCCCTGTGGGCGACGCGGGATCGACCGCGCAATCTCGCTCTGACGCTTCGCATAGCGAAGCGGCTACAGAGGTGACGATTGCGCAGGCGTTGCGGGACGCGCGCGTCAATTCGGTCAACATATCGCTCGATACCCTGGATCGTGAATCTTATGCGGCAACGACGGGCCGCGATTTTTTGCCGCAGGTCCTCGCTGGGATCGAGGCCGCTACCGCCGCGAAGTTTCCGCTGATCAAGCTCAATTGCGTTCTCATGCGGGGACGGAACGACGACCAGTTGATCCCATTGGTGGAATTCGCCGCCGAGCGACATCTTCTCCTGCGCTTCATCGAGCTGATGCCCGTCAGTCATAGCGAGGTGCTCGACGAATCCAATTTCCTGCCAGTCGCCGAAGCGCGGCGCAATCTCGAAACGCATTTCGGTGCGCTGATCCCGGAGCCCGAGTTTCGAACCAATGGGCCTTCGGCTTACTACAAAATTCCGGGACGGAACCAGCGGATTGGTTTTATCGGCGCGATGACGAACCTCCATTTTTGCGAGAGCTGCAACAAGCTGCGGCTTACCTGCGACGGAAAACTGCGGCCGTGCCTCGGCAGTTATCTCGAGTTCGATATCCTGAAAGTCATGCGCGCCGGGGCGAGCGATGAGGAGCTGCGGCGATTTTTTCTGGACGTCGTCGAACGCAAACCGGAGCAGCACGATTTCCGGACGAATTATCAGCCGGGCCGAATGATGGTCGCGATCGGCGGGTGAAACGTCTGACCCATATCGCGGCCGACGGCCGGGCGCAGATGGTGGATGTGTCGGCGAAGCCGCTGAGCACGCGGGTCGCGGTGGCGGAAGGCAGGATCGCGCTGGCGCGGGGAACCGTTGCGTTGATTCGCAAGAACGAGATCGCGAAAGGCGACGTGATTGCGACGGCGCGTCTGGCCGGCATCCAGGCGGCGAAACGGACAGCTCACCTGATCCCGCTCTGCCACACGATCCCGCTGAGCGAAGTAAAGATCGGCATCGATCTGGAAAAAAACGGAGCGGCGGTCACCTGCACCGCGCGGACCGTGGCGCAGACCGGCGTGGAAATGGAAGCGCTGACGGGCGTTTCGGTCGCGCTGCTCACCATCTACGACATGTGCAAGGCGGTCGATAAAGAGATGGTTATCGGCGAGGTGAGGTTGCTCGAGAAGACGAAGCGCGCCGTTTAACGCGTTGTCATCCCGAGCCGCGCAGACGGCGAGGGACCTCTCAATCGGGATTCGATCACGCAAGCCAGGGCCGACATCCACTGTGACGTAGTCGCTAGACAATCCGCGGAAGCGGTTGAGCGTTTGCGAGGTCGCTCGGCGCGCTCCGCCAGCCTCGGGATGACAGCAGCTTTCCTTGATTTAGATTCCACGCGGCCCATGCAAATCTCCGTCGGCATCATCACCGTCTCCGATCGCGCAACCGCGGGCGAATACGACGATCTCGGCGGCCCGGCGTTGAAAGAAGCTGCCCTGAACTACGGCTGGCAGGTCTTGAGCGAAGCGATCGTGCCCGACGAAGCCGCGCGGATCCAGGAAACGATCCGTTCCTTTTCCAATCAAGGGTGCGGCCTCATTCTCGCGACGGGCGGCACCGGGGTTGCGGTGCGCGATGTCACGCCGGAAGCGATTCGCGCGATCATGCGCGTCGAGATTCCCGGCTTCGGGGAAGCGATGCGGCGCGAATCGATGGCGATCACGCCAAACGCGATTCTATCGCGAAGCCTCGCGGCGATCGTCGAGCGAGCGCTGGTGATTGCGCTCCCAGGCAAACCGTCTGGTGCGGTCGAATGCCTGGGCTTTGTCGTGGGCGCCATTCCGCATGCCGTCGCGCTGGCGCAGCGCGTCCCGACGTCCTGTTGAACCGGATCAGATCGTGATCAACGTCAGCTCCGGCGGACAATTCCACCGAAACGGAATTCGATAGGTGCCGATGCCCGCGTTGACGTACATCGGGCCGCAGGGCGTCTCGTAGTACCCGTACTCGTAATGCCCGACGCCTTTCGGCAGGACGAGCGCGCCCAGAATTGGCAATCGCACCTGGCCGCCGTGGGAATGTCCGGCGAGAATTAAATCGAACTGGCGGCCGAGGCCGTTGGCGACCTGCGGATAATGGAGCAGCAGAATTTGCCGGCTCGCTCGCGGGCTTGTGAACGCACGCACACCGCGCCGCCCGAACCCGACCAGCTCCAGGTCATGCGCTGCGAGCAAAGCGGAATCGTCTTTCAACCAGGCGCCGCCCGTTGCTGCAAACGCCGTCACAAAATCGGAGTGCGGGACGCCGCTTTGGAAATCGTGATTGCCGGGAGTCCCGTAGACCGGCGACTCGATCTGGCGGACGAACGCGAACGCTTCCGGCGCGAACTGCGCCTCTTCCACCAGATCGCCCGTGAAGCAGACGAAATCCGGTGCGAGCTCGTTAATCGTGCGGACAACTTCCGTCGCGTACTCGGAATCGCCCTTGTAATGGAAATCGGTGAAATGAACGAAGCGGCAATTGCCCTTGCCCTTCCCATGGCGAAGTTCCGTCACGCGCAACGCGGTCGTCTCGAACGCGGCCGAATCCGCCCCCAGGACCGCCGGTAATGCCAGCGCGCCCAGGCCCAGGAATTTTCGGCGGGTAAGGTTGCTCATGGGGTCTCCTCTAAAGCATAGAACATTCTCGTTCACCTTGGAAGAGCCTCAGACAGTTGTAGCGACGGCGCTCTGTCGCCGTAACACGCTCCGCCGGAACCGGAGTTTATTACGCCGACAGAGCGGCGTCGCTACAACACGCGGCGCCTAATTCGGGAACACGAGCAGCCGCATGAACTGTTTGCCCTTGTCCGTCAGGTGCGCATTCGCGCCGCGGCCTGCGATTCGTTCCATCGTCAGCACGCCGCCATCGACGCCACCAGGCTTGAGATAAGACAACTCAGGTTCCGAGACCGGTTTCGTTCCCGCCTGAACCTTGAGCGGCACGCCTGCCCGATTGAACGACACCTCCCAGCTCGCCGGGTCGCCTCCCGGTTTCTCGCGCAGCATCCACGGATAAAATTTCACGAGATCGAAATTATTCGAAGCCGGCAGCAACACTCGATAGAGCGTCTCCTCCTCCGCGAGAAACTCCGGAATGGTTAACGCCGGTCGTTTTTGGAGGGCGAGATACAGGCGCGCGATGTCGATGCCGACAAGGTTCAGCCCGTTGTAAAGTCCGTGATGGTTCGGGTCGTTCTTGAAGGATGCGGCGTGCCACGCTTCGAATTCCCGGCTCAACATCAGGTTCAACTCGAGATGGACGTGGGCGCGCGCCTGGTTCAAACCTTCCCCGGTGTGACCCATCACGCCGAGCTGGTCCCGCTGTTGCAGATGCTGGCCCGGGCGCACCATGATTGAACTGAGATGCCCGTAAAGGCTGTAGTATTTGCAGCCGTCGAACCGATGCTCGACCACGACGTAACGCCCGTAGTTCGACCATCCCGCAGTCTGGCTCGCATGCACAACCAGGCCCGGCGCAATCGCCCGCACGGCATCGAGCGGCTCGCCGCTGGCGTCGCGCTGGAGCGGCTTGATGTCGACTCCTTCGTGCAGGCGGGTGTAGACGATCCCGGCCGAAGTTTCGGTTGGATTGCGGACGAAGCCGTAGCGGCCGCCTTCCCACGGCGTGGATTTTTCTCCGTGATAATCGCGCTCGATGTATTGGTAAAAAGCCGGTCCGTCGCCGCGCAGAAGGGCGTCATTGTCGGTGGGCAGAGAGAGATTGAGCGGCTCGGCGGCGTGGCCAGCAACCGCGGCCAGACTCATTAGCAAAGCGATCGCGCCAGCTCGCATGTTTTATTTCCGCGTCGGCCAATCCTTCCGGAGCAGGGCGACGTCGTTCGCGGTCAGGCCGGAAGCGATGTAGATTTTGCCATCGGAAACACGCCGATCGATTTGCAGCTCAGTGAGGGGCCGGCCATTGATGAAAACGAACAGCGAGCCGCCGCGCCGCTCCACGCTCAACGAATCCAGGGCGATGCGTCCATGCTCGTTAAGCTCGAACAAGGCGGCATGGGTTCCGTCGGCAGCGCGAAAGGTTCGCAGCCCGGTCACGTCGTTCTCGGACAAGCTCGGGACTTTCTCGATGGTCACGTCGCGCCCGAACAAGTGCAGTTTGGACGAAAAAGCCGGGCCGTCGTTGGCGCTCGCTTCCACGTGAAGGCGAAAGGTCGAATGCGTTTTCGCTTCGCCCATTGCCAGCGCGCTCAGAGCAAGCACAGTAGCGAGCGCGGCGGTTTTCATCGCGGATTGATAATGGGTTTGACAGGATTTGCAACGTTTGCTGATTAGCCGCTCATGAGCCGTTCCCTTGCTTTTACCGTCGCGACTTTCGCGCTGGCGGCTCGTCTTTCCGCGCAGGAACCGGCAGCGTCGCCGGAGAAACGGGGCGGCTGGTTCACCCGGATGTTGCATCCTTTCCAGTCCTCGAACCCGGCGCCGAATTACAAAGACGCCCGGCTGCGCGGGCTCGTCCTCGAGCTCAAGCTGTCGCCCGAGCCGGTGAAGTTGTCCGAGGTGCGCCAGCTCCAGGTCAACCTGTCGCTCAAGAACGTCTCGAAGCGCGCCGTCGTTCTCGATTTTCCGAGCGAGCAGCGGTTCGAAATTTATCTCCGCAATTCGACCGAAGCTATCCTGACGATCTGGTCGGATAATCACGCCTTTGAAGACAAGCCCGGGACCGTCCTTATCAATCCGGTTGAGCACGTCGATTATCCCTCCACCATCGCCACCCGCGACCTTTCGCCAAACAAGGTTTTCATCTGCGAAGTTTTCTTCCCGCAATATCCCGAGCTGCGCATCCGGCAGAAGTTTCTCACGGCGCCATAGTGGGAAGTTGAGAGTTATTAGTTGAGAGTTGAGAGAAAGAACAGCGGCTCTCAACTCTCATCTATCAACTCTCAACTTTTCTCCGATTACCACACCCACCCGCAGGGTCACCGCGTCCAGCGCTACACCCATTCGCTGCTCCAGCCGTGGATCGATAGCGCGCGCGCGCGGGGCCTCACCGACATCGCCTTCACCGACCACGATCGCTACCACGCCGGGATTGATTTCGATGAGCTCGATAAATTGCGCGCCGCCAATCCCGACATAAAGATCCGGGCCGGAATCGAGCTCGACAACGATCCGGAAACGTCCGCCGCCGGTAGTGATTGGGTGGAGGAGAACTGGGACCGGCTCGATTTCGTTCTCGGCTCGGTTCATTACCTCGACCAGCCCGATCAAATGTTCGATAGCGTGCCGGCCGGCGCCGAACAGTTTGCCGGGCGCGAAATTGACGAGCTCTACGCCGATTACTTTCGCCGCATCCGCGAGATCGCCGCGACGGGCCTGGTCGATTGCCTGTCCCACCTCGACCTGATCAAGATCCACGGCCATCGCCCGCACGCGCCCGTGTGCGATCTCGTCTCGGAAACGCTCGACGCCATTTCGGGTTATGGGCTTGCCATCGAGTTATCGACCGCGGGATGGCGCAAGCCCGTGAACGAACTGTATCCCTCTGACGAAATTATCCGGCTCGCGATCGAGAAAGGCATTCGCTTCACGACCGCGTCTGATGCGCATTCCCACGTCCAACTCGGTGAGAACTACGAACGCCTCGCCGTAAAAATGGACCAGCTCGGCATCCGCGAGGTTTGTATTTACGACAAACATCGCGCGCACCTTGCGCCATTGTAGGGCAGGCGCTCCGCCTGCCAGTCTTCCCACGGCAAGCGATGCGCTTGCCCCACAACGTCAGAGTCCCAACCCGCCGAGCCCGAGCCCGCCGGTGATCTTCGTCATTTCGCTTTGGGCGAGATCCTTGCCTTGGGCGATGGCCTGTTTCACGCCGCTCAAGATCGCCTCCTCGAGAAATTCCACGTCTTCGGGATCGACGATCTCCTTCGCGATCTTGATCGACGTCACGTCGCCCGAACCGTTCGCGACCACCGTTACCTTCCCGCCTGCGGCCTGAACCTCGACGGTTTTGTCCTCGAGCTCGGCCTGGGTCTTCGCCATCTGCTCCTGCATCTTCTGGGCCTGCTTCATCAACTTGTTGAGATTCATAATCGCTCAGTCGCTTACGGTTTTGATTTCGCCTTTGAAAATTTCCAGCGCTTCGCGGATCAGCGGGTCGTCTTTGAACGTCGCCTGCGTTTCCGCTTTCCTGGGCGCGGCCGGTTCGGGCGCCGCGGCGGGCACGGCGAGCCCTTCCTTGACCACGAATTTGACCTTCCAATCCTGGCCGCTCGTTTCCTTCAAAATCGCATCGATGTAATCGCGCGTTTTCGGAATCGAAAGCGATTCCATGGCGGTCTTTTGCTCCGGCGGAAAACCAACCACCAGAAAACGCCCTTCGACGCCCAGCGCCGTTCCGGCTTCGACCCAGCCCGCGATCAATCGTCGAGTCGCGCGAACTTTCTCGACGGTTTTATTCCAGGCTTCAGTTGGGTCGACCGACGGTGCAGTCTGGGCAGGAACTGCGGGCTCCGACTGCGGGACCTTTTCCGGCGCGGACTTTGGCGGAGCAGACTTGGGCGGCGCTGACGTTGGCGCAGGCTTTGGCGGCGCTGGCCGCGGCTCGACGGAGTCTCGCCCTGCCGGCTGCTTTCCGTCACGCAGAGCCGCTAGATTTTCGATGACTTCGTTGAGCGTCACCTGGTTCAATGTCTGGATCGCCTTGATCACGGCGACTTCGAAATGCAGCCGCTTGTTCGGCGCCCATTTCATCCGGCCTTCCGCGGCGGCAAACTGGTCGATCAATTCAAGTAGCCGATCGGTCTCGATCATCGCGGCCTGGGACTCGAGCGACTTTTGCAGGTCGGGATTCAGATCGTCGGCCAGCGCTTCGGGTTTCACTTTGCCGACGAGCAAATCCCGAAGATACGAGATCAGGTCCGACATAAGTTTCATCATGTCTTTGCCGCTCTCCGCCTCGGCATGGAGCAACTCGAGCGCTTCCGGCGTTTCGCCGCGCAAAATCTTTTCGGTAAACTGCGCCACGGTTTGCTCGCTGGTGAATCCAAAGACGCTGAGCACGTCCGGCTCGGCGATTTTGTCCCCGCAAAAGGCGACGAGCTGATCGAGCATCGATTCGGCATCCCGCAATCCGCCATCGGCGCCTTTCGCAATCGCGTGCGCCGCCGCGGGGTCGAGAACGATTGTTTCCTTGCCGGCGATGAACTGAAGATGTTGCGCGATCAGGTTCGCCGGGATCCGATGCAAATCGAAGCGCTGGCAACGGCTCAGGATTGTGGGCAAAACTTTCTGCGGCTCGGTCGTGGCGAAGATGAACTTCACGTGCGGAGGCGGTTCTTCCAGCGTCTTGAGGAGGGCGTTGAACGCCGCCGAAGTGAGCATGTGCACTTCATCGATGATGTAGATCTTGAATTTCCCTTTGCTCGGCGCGTAACGAACGTTGTCCCGCAGTTCGCGCACCTGCTCGACGCCGTTGTTGCTGGCGCCGTCGATCTCGAGGACATCGAGGCTGTTGCCCTGCGCGATTTCCTTGCAGCTGTCGCACACCCCGCATGGCGTGACGGTCGGGCCGTTCACGCAATTGAGCGCCTTGGCCAGAATCCGCGCCGTGGACGTTTTGCCGATCCCGCGCGGGCCGACGAAGAGATAGGCGTGGGCGAGCCGGTTTTGTTCGACCGCGTTCTTGAGCGTCCGAGTCACGTGGGTCTGGCCCACGAGATCGTCGAACGTCTGGGGCCGATATTTTCTCGCGAAAACCTGATAGCTCACGGGCCGAATCTAATCCGCTTCAATCGCGCGCGAAAACAGAAAACGGGAACCGCCTCTGAAATGCTCCTCTTTTATTGGGCGCCGAACGTTGCTAGCGTTCCGCTCGCCATGAAAATATTGCCGCGTCTTCTCGTACCCGCGCTTTCACTCTCGGCTCTCTGCGCTCTCTACGGCCGCGAGCCGCAAACCTCTCCGCCTCCGACGCAGCACGTGCGTGCGCGCGAACTTGGCATTCCGCTCGACGGCACGCCGGGCACGTTCAACGCGATCACGGACGTCGCCGGAGTCGAGGTCGGTTACACCACGCTGATCAGCGGCGAAGGAAAAATGGAAGTCGGCCACGGCCCGGTGCGGACCGGCGTCACCGCGATTCTGCCGCGCGGCAAAAAGTCTTTCGACGACCCGGTTTACGCCGGTTACTTCAGCCTCAACGGCAACGGCGAAATGACCGGGATCGCCTGGGTCGAAGAGGGCGGCTTCCTCGAGGGGCCGCTCATGATCACCAACACCCACAGCGTCGGGGTCGTGCGGGACGCCACGATTGCATGGCGCGTCGCGCATGGCGGTCCGGACGCGATGGGATTCGCCTGGAGCCTGCCCGTCGTGGCCGAAACCTGGGACGGATTTCTCAATGACACGAACGGCTTTCACGTGAAACCCGAGCATGTCGCGCACGCGCTCGAGTCGGCATCGGGCGGTGCGATCGATGAAGGCAGCGTCGGCGGTGGCACCGGGATGGTCACGTACGAGTTCAAGGGAGGAACCGGAACCGCCTCGCGAATCATCGCGATGAAAAAGGGAGGGCCCGCCGTGCCGACCTACACCGTCGGAGTCCTCGTGCAGGCGAATTGCGGCCGGCGTCAGCAGCTAACGATCGCCGGCGTTCCGGTCGGCAAAGAGATCGTGGAGAATGCCCCCTTCAGCAAAGAGCAGGGTTCGATCATCATCGTCGTTGCAACGGACGCGCCGTTGCTCCCGCATCAACTGAAACGGCTGGCGCGTCGCGCTTCCCTCGGGCTTGCCCGGACGGGAAGCGTCTCGGGTAATGGATCCGGCGATCTTTTCCTCGCCTTTTCAACGGCCAATCCCGGTGCCGCAGATCCCGCCGAGCCGGCCCGAACGGTGCAGACGGTTCCAAACGATCGCATGGACCCGTTGTTCACCGCGACAGTCCAGGCTACCGAAGAGGCAATCCTGAACGCCCTGGTCGATAATCAGGGGATGACCGGCCGCGACGGGCACCACGTCGATGCGTTGCCGCACGAAAAGGTGCGAGAGCTGTTAAAAAAGTATAACCGCGCCCGCTGATTCAGGCGGTTAACTGACGCCCCGAATACAGGAGCGAACCCGCCGGCTTTTTGATCACGCCCGCGGAAGGTTTTCCAGAGGTGATTCGCACGCTGACGCAGGCATCGCTCGGATCGTTCCCTTCGAAATAGCGTTCCCACTGCTGTCTCGCGTCATCGAGGACCCGCGCATAATTCACATCGAGCGCGTGTCTTAGGCCGGTAATGAGCCGCCGGCTGTCGATGATGTAATCGGACACAACCTGAGTTTGGAAAGAGCTTTTCATGAGGGCGCTTTTCAAAAGCAGGATATGAGCCGGGTTGGCGTTTTAAGCTCGAAATCCGAAGCTCGAAATACGAAACAATATCGAATGCCCCAGGACGAAAATCCGAAACGGTTTGATCTCGAGGATCGCACGTTTGCATTCGCGAAAAGCTGTCGTGGTTTTGTTAAGACGCTAACCAGGACAGTTGGGAATGTGGAAGATTCGCGGCAGCTGGTTCGGGCGTATGGATCCGTTAGCGCCGGAGTGGCGTTTACGCTCGAAATCCGAAGCTCGAAATACGAAACAATATCGAATGCCCCAGGACGAAAATCCGAAACGGTTTGATCTCGAGGATCGCACGTTTGCGTTCGCGAAAAGCTTCGCGGCTTTGTTAAGACACTAACCAGGACAGTTGGGAATGTGGAAGATTCGCGTCAACTGGTTCGGGCGTCTGGATCCGTTGGCGCCAACTATATCGAAGCAAACGAGGCGTTGAGTAAGAAAGACTTTGTGCTGCGGATTAAAATCTGTCGAAAAGAAGCTAAGGAAAGCCGCTACTGGTTGCGGCTTCTGGAGGCAGCCGATCGAACGGCCGCCGAGCGAGACTCCCTCGTTCAGGAAGCCCAGGAATTAACGAACATTTTTGGCGCAATCGTTCGAAAGACCGAGTGATCGTTTGGTGCATTGCCCGTTTCGGATTCGGTTATTGTTTCGGATTTCGAGGTTCGGATTTCGAAATTTCCTCTTCCAGTTCGTCGAGCAACTCGCGCTTTAACTCTCTCCGGGCCGACTTCTTGATCGCGCGCCGTTCAGCGGCCACGGCTTGTTTCTCGGCCTGCCGCTGCTGGCGGGTTCGAGTCTCCAGATCGCTGGGCAAGTGCGAGATTTTTGGCCGATTCGCCCCCACCTTCTTCTCGTTCGGTTTGGCGTACGGGTCCATTTCGCTGAGGAAACGATTCGGACAATCCGGCAATTTCGCGAGTGGAAATAAACCATCGCTCCTCTAGGATTGCGGACGCATGAATTGGGACGCAATTAACGCGGTCTCGCAATTGATCAGCTCGATCGCGGTGGTGATTTCCGTTCTCTATCTCGCCGTCCAATTGCGGAGCAGCACTCGCGTAGCGCGGGTGGCGGCGATGGATACGGCGGCGGCCGCGTTCAGAGACGTCACGAAACCGTTTATGGAGAACGCGGAGCTGGGCCGAGTCTGGCGAATCGGCCTGGAAAATCTCAAGTCGTTACCGGCGGAAGATCAAGCCCGGTTCTTTCACGCCGCGCACCAGTTTTTCAAGGCGATGGAGACGATTCATTACCATTACGTTTATGGCTTGCTCGATGCGCAACTTTGGGCCGGATGGCAGGAGCTGCTCCGGCATTATGTCGCGACTCCCGGGCTCGGCTATTATTTGAATCTGCGGAGCGCTGTCTTTTCGGAGCGGTTCCGAAAATTTATCGGCGAACTCGAGCCAGTCGCCGAGCGATTCACTGTCGCTAACCTGTCGGGCGCCGAGGCCCCGCCCAGCGTTTGACCATGGCCCTCGACCTTGCCGCCATTCGAACTGCGCACGATCGGATTCGTTCGCACATCCATCGCACGCCAGTCCTGACGAGCAGCCAGCTCGATGCGGCTGCCGGCGGCTCGCTCTTCTTCAAATGCGAAAACTTCCAGAAGGTCGGTGCGTTCAAGGCGCGTGGAGCGACCAACGCCGTTTTCGCCTTGGACGAAGAAACGGCGCGAAGGGGAGTGGCGACCCATTCGTCGGGAAATCATGCCGCGGCTTTGGCGCGGGCGGCAAAGCTGCGAGGGATCGCCGCGCATATCGTCATGCCCTCGAACTCGTCGAAGGTAAAGGTGCGCGCGGTGGAGGGCTATGGCGGTCGGATTGTGTTCTGCGAACCGAACCAGCACGCGCGGGAGGACGCTTGCGCCGCCGTTATCGCCGAAACCGGCGCGACCCTGATTCACCCATTTGAAAACGAAGCCGTCATGGCGGGGCAGGGGACGATCGCGGTGGAGTTGCTCGAGGAAGTGCCCGATCTCGACCTGCTTCTTTGCCCGGTCGGCGGTGGCGGCGTTCTGTCCGGCACGGCGATCGCGGCCAAAAGCCTGCGGCCCGGGATCAAAGTCATTGCAACCGAACCGGCCGGCGCGGACGACGCCGCCCAGTCGTTCCGTGAGCACCGGCTCGTTCGGCAGGCACACAAAAATACGATCGCGGACGGACTGCGGACCGATCTTGGCGTTCCTAATTTCGATTTCATCAAACGCCACGTCGACGATGTCGTGACCGTTTCCGACGAAAGCATCGTCGCCGCCATGCGTACAATTTGGGAAACGATGAAGATCGTCGTCGAATCATCGGCGGCGGTGGCCTACGCGGCAGTTGCGCAGGGGAAAGTCGATTGCCGTGGGAAACGCGTGGGAATCATCCTGACCGGCGGCAACGTCGATCTCGACTCGCTCCCATGGATGAAATTTTGAGTCGCTTCTTGCGCGGCTCGCTCGCTATTCTCGCGCGTTTCTAACTCATCCAATCAATGCTGAAATCCATCCTCGCGATCATCGTCAGTTACGTCGTCATGTTTGTCATTTTCATGGCGATCTTCACCGGTCTTTATTTCGTTCTGGGTGTCGATCGAGTTTTCCTGTCCGACAGCTACGAGGTCTCGATGCTCTGGATTGGGCTAACCCTCGCGATCGGTTTCTTTGTCTCGATGTTGTCGGGTTATCTTTGCGCGGCCATTAGCAAGAGCTGGCGGACCTGTCAGATTTTCGCGCTGATTGTTTTCCTGCTGGCGCTGATTCAGTGCGTCTCCGCGCTAAAGCGCAATCCGGATGCGCCGAACACGCGCGCGGGCGAGGTCGGAATGTTCGATGCGATGAAACTCGCAGTGAGTCCGCTTTGGTTGCACTTCGTGAATCCGATCCTGAGCGGGGCGGGCGTTCTCATCGGCGCACGCCTGAAGCGGCGAGACACGGCCGTTCTCGTCCCGTAGTGGCAGGCGCATGAGCGGACGGAGCGCCAGCGGCCGCGAGGTTCTGAGTCACGTCGACGAATATCTCGCCATCGGACAGCAGGCGGGCGCCTCCGACATTCACCTTGGTGTAAACGCGCCGCCGATCTGGAGGCTGCACGGAATTCTGCAGCCGATTTGGGCCGATACCGCGAAGTTGACCAGCGAAGAAACGGCCGCGCTCGCCGAAGGCTTCCTGACCGATGCGCAAAAGATCCGGCTCAACGAGCGTGGCGATGCCGACTTCGCTTACGCCAACGCCTTCGGTCGGTTCCGGACGAGTGTCGTCCGCCAGCGGCTCGGGATCGACCTGGTGTTCCGCATCGTCAACACCCAGGTGCGGACGATGGACGAACTCGGGCTGCCGGAAAGTATCAAGCTCCTGACGCGGTATCAGAATGGACTCATTCTCGTGACCGGTTCCGTCGGCAGCGGCAAATCGACGACTCTGGCTGCGTTGGTCGAGCAGGTGAACATCGAGCGACGCGAACACATCATCACGCTGGAAGACCCGATCGAATATATTTTCGAACCGAAAGGATGCCACATTACGCAACGCGAAGTGCACACCCATACCCGCTCCTTCAGCGCGGCGTTGCGGGGCGCGCTCCGGGAAGATCCCGATGTGATCATGGTGGGCGAGATGCGCGATTTGGAAACGATCTCGCTGGCCATTACCGCGGCGGAAACCGGGCACCTGGTTCTTGGCACGCTTCATACGAGCAACGCCTCGCGGACGCTCGATCGGCTCCTCGATGTTTTTCCGGTCGATCAACAAGAGCAAATCCGGATCATGGTCAGCGAATCGTTACGCGGAATCATCAGCCAGCAGCTCGTTCCGCGCGCCGACGGCAAAGGCCGTGTCCTGGCGCTCGAAACCCTGACGAACACGCCGGCCGTGGCGAACGTTATTCGCGAGGCAAAAACCTACATGCTGCCCGGCATTATCCAGACCGGGAAGAAGCAGGGGATGCAGCTGATGAGCGATGCGCTCTTGACCTTGCGCGACCGGGGATTGATCAGCGCCGAGGAAGCCGAGGCGCGGGCAAAATGAAGCTTGGGATTTCCTGACGTGGCTTACATCGACCAATTCCTCTCCGTCATCGTCGAACAGGCCGGTTCCGATCTGCATATCGGCGAGGGCCAGCCGCCAAAAATGAGGCGGCACGGAGATGTCATGCCGATCCGCTCCGAACCGGTGACGCGGGATGAAGCGGCGCAGATGTTAAGCGAGATTTGTGGACCGCAAAGCTGGGGACTTTTCGAGGAACGCGGCGACCTCGATTTTGCCTACGAGATGGATGAACAGTCGCGCTTTCGTTGCAATTTCCTCAAGCAGACAAACGGTTACGGAGCGGTCTTCCGCCTCATCCCGGCGAAGATCGCCACCCTCGAGCAACTGGGGATGCCGCCGATTGTAAAACAGTTTGGCCATTTGCGGGGCGGGCTCGTTCTCGTGACCGGTCCCACCGGTTCCGGCAAATCGACGACCCTGGCGGCGTTGATCGATTACGTGAACGAAAACTTTTCCCGGCACATCGTGACGATCGAAGAGCCGATCGAATTCGTGCATGCGAACAAGCGCAGCATCATCACGCAACGCGAAGTGCCGGTGGATTGCGTCTCGTTCCCGGACGGGTTGAAGGCGGCGTTGCGCGAAGATGCCGACATCGTCCTGGTGGGCGAGATGCGCGATCTCGAGACGATCTCGTTGGCGCTGACCGCGGCGGAGACCGGGCTTCTCGTTTTCGGAACCTTGCACACTAATAACGCCCGCAAAACGATCGACCGCATGGTCGACGTCTTTCCCGCCAATAAACAGGCGCAAGCCCGGACGATGCTGGCCAATTCTCTTCGCGGCGTCCTGGCCCAGCTGCTCCTGAAGAAAGCCGATGGTTCGGGAAGATTAGCGGTGAACGAAATCCTCATCGCGAGCCCGGCCGTTTCCGCCATCATTCGCGAGGGCGCCACCCAGAAGCTTCAGGACGTGATCGTGGCCGGTAAAGGGCAGGGCATGCAATTCATGGACGACGCGATCCAGGGCTTGCTGGAGAAAGGAGCGGTCTCGCCTCACGAGGCATTCATGAAGGCGATCGACAAGAACCGTTTCAAGCCATTCCTGCCGCCCGAAGAAAAAGAACTGGGCAATTCGGCCGGCGCGGCGCCCGAGGACGCGAAACGAGCCCCCGGCGATTTCGTTAAACCGAAAGAACGGCGGCGATAATCGCCCGCAAAAAGAACGAAGGCAGGCTTGCGCCTGCCTTCGTGTGTTTGCGAATTGGAGGTCGTTGCGCCTCAGTTATACGGAGACCAAAAGTTGTTGTCGGTTACGTCGGAGAGCGCTGTTTTGCTGGTGGAAGGCACCTGCGGAAGAACGTCTACTGTTTGGGCGCCGAAGTCAGCTCCCAGGATGTCTTTGCCGGTCAAGAAAAGATTCGTGTCTTTCTTGAGGTAATTGGTCCAATCGGTGACGGCCACGGGGTCGCCAGTCTTCTTGCTGGTTTCGATCGCGTATTGGTCGACGGCGGAGTCGATCAGGCGAAGATCGTTGATAATGCGGCTGGCCTGGGAGCGTTTACGCGCGCGCAGGAATCCGGGGACCGCGATGGCGGCCAACAATGCGATGATGGCCACCACAATCATGATTTCCACGAGAGTGAAGCCGGCTCGACGCGAGCTGAGATTGATTTTCATGGACCGAGAAATAGCAGTGGTCGTGCCAGACATATCGGTTGCCGATAGGTATTCGGCTGATGCTGCGTGCGGACTTTTTTTGGCTGGGCAGGAAAATTACTATCCTGTAATTGTAGAGGCGTGATTCCGCAATTGGTCCCCGACGACTACGAAGCGCTGGCCAATTTCCGCTATGCGATGCGAAAATTTCTTAGCTTTAGCAAGCAAGCGCTCAAAGCCGAGGCGCATCTAACGCCCGAACAATACGAGGCGCTCCTCGCCCTGAAGGTCGCTTCGCCTGATACCGGGTTCACGATCAGCGATCTCAGCGAGCGTCTTCAGGTGAAACATCACAGTGCGGTTAGCCTGGTCGATAAACTCGAAGCCGTGGGCTTGGTCCGCCGGCGGCCAGATGCGCTCGATCGTCGTCAGGTCTTTCTCGAACTAACCGCTCGAGGATCGCGATTGTTGGCAAAAGTCGCCGCGCTCCACCGCCGGGAGATGCGGGTTCGCAGCCCCGAAATGATAGAAGCATTGGTCCGGTTGCGAAAATGAACGAAGGCGCGCCCGTGGCACGTTGGTTGCCCTCTCGTTGACAGAAAAAAACGCGGGTGATACCGTCGCCGCAATTTATCCGGAAGTGCAGACCCTTCTAAATACCGAGGTCCTCGTGCTGAACCGCCTTTGGCAGGCGGTCAATATCTGCTCCGCCCGTCGCGCTTTTACCCTCCTTTACCAGGGACACGCTCAGGTCGTGTCGTCCGATCCAGCCAATAATTTTCTGACGCACGATTTCGAGAGCTGGCGCGATTTTTCGGCGACCGCGCCCGACCATGAGGTGGTCACGACGATCTCATGGAAGATCCGGGTGCCGCGAGTCATCGTCCTTCTGCTCTTCGATCGGTTGCCGAAAAAGGAAGTAAAGTTTACCCGGCACAACGTTTTCGAGCGGGACAAGAACACCTGCCAGTATTGCGGCAACATTTTCGAGCGCACAGACCTCAACCTCGACCACGTGATGCCGCGCGACCGCGGCGGGCTCACCACGTGGGAGAACGTGGTCTGCTCGTGTATCCCGTGTAATACCCGGAAGGGAAATCGATTGCCGCATGAGGCGCACATGGCGCTGGTCCGACGGCCGAAACGGCCGAAGTGGCGGCCGTTTGTGCACGTGACGTTCAGCTCCCAGCACCACGAGAGCTGGCGGCACTTCGTCGATCTCGCCTATTGGAACGTCGAGCTGAGCGATTAGCGTCGCTGTAGCGACGGCGCTCTGTCGCCGTCCCAACGGTATTAAGGACGGAGCGCGTTTACAATCGGCTGCGGGTAAATCCCGAAGAACACGATCGCGGCCATCATCGCCGTCATCGTGAACCGGGATAGGCCGCTAACCGGGACAGGAACGTCGCCGGCTGGCGCTTCCCAATACATCGCCCGGACGACTTTGAAATAATAGTAGAAGCCGCAGGCGACCGTGATCACGCCGACGACGATCAGCGTCGTCTGGTGATGCGCGATCGCGGCATTGAAGATGTAGAATTTGCCGAGGAAGCCGGCGGTAAACGGCAAACCGGCCAGTGAAGCCATCGCGATCAACATCGCGAAGGCGAGGAAGGGTGAGCGTTTAGCCAGACCATTGAAGTCTTCGATGTTGTCGCCCGTCTGTTTCGAAACGACGACCAGCACGGCGAAGCTGAGCAGCGTCATGAGCAAATAAGCGGCGAGATAATAGACGACAGCTTGCCCGTCGAAACAGACGACCCCGATGAGAAGATAGCCAGCGTGGGCGATGCTCGAGTAGGCGAGAAGCCGCTTCAGGTTCGTTTGGGGCAGCGCGGCAAGGTTGCCGTAGATGAGTGTGGCTGCTGCAACCACGATGAGCAGCCGTTCGATTTGCGCCATGATCAGAAACGGTTGCAGAACCCGGAGCAGGACAACGAACCCCGCGGCCTTCGACCCAACGGAGAGAAACGCAGTCACCGGGGTAGGCGCCCCCTGGTAAACGTCGGGCACCCAGATGTGGAAAGGGACCGCCGCGATCTTGAAGCCGAGCGCGACCAGTACCAGCAACATCGCAAAAAGCGCCGGCGCGGTTTCCGTCCCGGGAGTCGCCAACGCCGCCCCGACGCGCGCCAGGTTGGTTTCGCCGGTCACACCGAAGATCCAGGTAATGCCGTAAACGAGGAACCCGGTGGAAAGCGCACTCAGGATGAGATATTTCACACCTGCTTCAAGACTGGCGGCGTTGCGCCGCATGAAGGCGACCAGGACGTAGAACGACATCGTCACGAGCTCGAGCGAAACGAAGATCATCACGAAGTCGATCGCGGAAGCCATCCACATCAGGCCGGCGCAGGTGAAGACCGGCAGCGCAAAAAATTCGCCGAGGCCGGCCTGGGGTGAAGCGGCGTGGATCGAATTGCGCACAACTGGCGCATAATCAACCATCATCGCCAGGACCAGGATCGTGGTCACGAGCGCGAAGCGTTTAAAAAAGATCGCGAGCGGATCGGCGGTGTAAAAACTCCAGAACCCGGTGGCGGCGGTTTGCGTGACCGGCGTTTGGAGGAAGAAGCTGGCCACGAGCACCGTCGCGAGGCCGAGCATGGCGGTGTAAGCAAAGGTGCGCTTGTCGACCTGGTCGGCGAACGTCTCGAAGAGGAGCACGAGCACTCCTAAAACCAGGACCGCGATCTCAAGGCTGGGAGCAATGATGGTCATTGTTTCGCGGCGAAATAGCTTTTGAATGTCGGTGTCACCAGTCGGACGAAGGTTTGCGGATAGAATCCGAACCAGATGGTGATGGCGACCAGGAGTCCGATCGGGATACGAAGACTGCGTCGGAGATCGGTGATTGCCGCGGGCAATTCACCCATCGAACCCATGAACACCGCCCGATAAGCGCGCAACATGTAAACCGCCGAGATCACCACTCCCCACAGCCCAAGGACGGTGGCCCATTGATAAATTTGAAAGCGCTCGGGATTGGCACCGTTCCGAAACGTCCCGAAGAGGACCATCACTTCGCCGGCGAAATTTGCGAAACCCGGCAGGCCGATCGAGGCGAACGCCGCCAGGCCAAACGCGAACCCAGCAAGCGGCATCAATTTGCCCAGTCCTCCGAGATCCGCGAGCAGGAGCGTGCCGGTCCGCTGGCGGACCTCACCCGCGATCGCGAAGAGCAGCGCGATCGAAATTCCGTGCGCAAAAATCAAAACGGCCGCGCCGGTTGTTCCCACCAGGGTGCCGCTGGCGATCCCGAGAAAGATGTAACCCATGTGCATGACGCTGGAGTAGCCCAGCATCCAATCGAGCCGCTTTTGCGCGATGGTGACGAGACCGACATAGATGATGTTGCCCAGGAGAAGGTAGATCAGAAGGTTGTTGTATTGCTGCGCGCCGGCCGGCAAAAGCGGCAACGCCAGCCGGAGCAACCCGTAGAGTCCGAACTTTTTCAGGACGCCGGCGTGCAACATCGCTGCCGGCGCCGGGGCCGACGCGTAGGCCTGCGGCGCCCAGGTGTGAAACGGAAAAAGGGAAACCAAAATCCCGAAGCCGAGCAACAGCATCAGGTAAATGTTCCCCTGCGATTTCGCCGGAATCAGGATGGCTGACTTTTGCAGGACCCGGAAATCGAAGCTCCGCGCGGTTTCGGGGACCGCGCGATAGAGCATGATCAACCCCAGCAGCAGGATGAAGCTTCCGGTCGCGAGATAGATCGTAATTTTCCAGGCTGCGACCTGGCGATCGCCTGTCCCCCAGATTCCGATAAGCAGAAATGTAGGGATGAGCGCCAGCTCGTGAAACGCATAAAAGAAAAACAGATCGAGGGAGGCAAAGGCCCCGAGCGCGCCTGCCGAGATGAAAAGCAGACAGGCATAAAACGCGTTTCGATGTTCGGCGATTTCGCCGGTAAACCAGACGGCCGCCAAAGTCACCACCGCGGTGAGGAGCAGTATCATCAGGCTCAGACCGTCGATCCCGAGCGTGAAATTAATGTTCCAATCGCTGCTCACCGGGAACGAGGTCACCATTTCGTAACCGCCGCGCGGGCCGCCCTCAAACCCGAGGCAGAGGAACCCGGTGGCGAGGAGCGTGATCGCGGCGGACCAAAGCGCTGTGCGCCGCGCCGGCGCGCCGAGCAGAATGGCCAGCGCGGCCGCGATTGGAAAGAGAACAACGGACAGCAGGATCATCGAAACACGGTGAAGTAAATGAGACCGACAATTCCGAGGCCAAAAAGGAAGGCGTAACCCTGGAGGTTTCCGACCTGGAAAAGACGGAGCAAAGATCCCAGGCCCCAGGTCGTTGTGCCGACGCCCCGGATCGCGAGCCCATCCAGGATCCATCGATCGATAAACGCGCTAAGTTTTGCCAGCAATCCCTGGGTCGCCCGGATCAGGAAGGAATAGAGTTCGTCGAAATACAATCGGTGGCGCAACGGCGCGAGATCGACCGGATCCGACTGGCGATTGCGGTAAAGGAAAATGGCGAGGATCGCCCCGGACAGCGCGGCAACGAGCGCCAGGGCCGGTACGAGCCAGCCGGTTTCCTTTTCCACCGGCAGCTCCACGAACATTCGCGCCACGAAACTGAAGCCCGCACCCAGAGCCGGAATGGCCAGCAGGATTAGCGGCGCGATCATCACCCAGGGCGCTTCCCGGCCCATGCGGGCTTGATCGCTTCGCGGTTTGCCGAAGAAAACGACAACCACCAGTCGCAGCATGTAGAACGCGGTCAGGAACGCCGTCGAAAGCGCGAGCCAAAAGATCGCGGGGTTTTTCTCGTGGGCGATAAGGAGGATCGCGTCCTTGCTGAAGAATCCGCTGAAGGGCGGCAACCCAATCAAGGCCAGCGTTCCAACCATGAAAGTGAGGAAGGTAATCCCGAGGCGACCGGCCAACCCGCCCATCTTCCAAATGTTTTGCTCGTGATGAAGCATCACGATGATGGAGCCGGCGCCGAGGAAGAGGAGCGCTTTAAAAAACGCGTGGGTGAAAAGGTGGAACATGGCGGCCTGTCCCGACGCCAGCCCGACCGCCATGATCATGTAGCCGAGCTGCGACAGCGTGGAATAAGCGAGGATGCGTTTGATGTCGTTTTGCTGGGTCGCGATGAGCGCGGCCATGACCGCCGTGATCGTTCCAATCCAGGCGATGACCGAGAGTGCCTGCGCGGACGCCTGGATGAGAAAGCCCACCCGAACGAGCATGTAAACGCCCGCCGCCACCATCGTCGCAGCGTGGATCAAAGCCGAGATCGGCGTCGGTCCTTCCATCGCGTCCGGCAACCAGACGTGCAGCGGGAATTGGGCGGATTTGCCCATGGCCCCACAAAATATCAGGAGGACAGTGACCGTGAGAAATCCGGGATAGCTCGTTACGCGCGCGACCTCATGGTTCATCTCCGCGAAAACAACGGACCCGGTCGCCACCCACGCCATCAGGATCCCGAGCATGAATCCGAAATCGCCGATCCGATTTGTGAGGAACGCTTTCTTCGCCGCCTCGGCAGCTTTGTCGCGCTCGAACCAGTGGCCGATCAGTAAATAACTGCTCACGCCCACCAGTTCCCAGAAGATGAACATCATCACGAAATTGTTCGCGACGACGATCCCCAGCATCGAGAACATGAAAAACGAGAGCGACGCGAAGTAGCGCGATTTGCTGGAGTCGTCCCGCAGGTAGCCGAGCGAATAGACGTGGATCAATGCGCCCACGCCGGTAACCAGGAGCAGCATCGTTTTCGCCAGATCGTCGAGGACGAATCCGAGCGGCACATGCAGAACCGGCTTGAGATCGATCCACGTCAGTTCGACCGCCTGGATGCCTGGCATGGCGAAAACGACACAGCTCAGGGCAAAGCTCGCCAGGACAGCCGCGACGGAAAGGAAGCTGCTGATTCCGGGCCGCCGTTTCGTGACCAAAACGATGATCGCAGCCGCCACCAGCGGCAGAAGCAAAATGTACCAAGGCAAAAGTGCGGGCGTCATCAAAACTTCAGGGTGTTGATGTCTTCGACGTGGGTTGTTTGCCGGGCGCGATAAAGGGCGACGATGATGGCCAGGCCCAAAGCGACTTCCGCGGCGGCCACCGTGATGATGAAAAAGACGAAGACCTGCGCATTGTAATTCGGCAAGCCGGATTCGGTCACGCGGAACCGAGAAAAGGCAACGAGCGACAGGTTCGCCGCGTTCAGCATCAGCTCGAGCGACATGAAGATGATGATGATGTTGCGGCGCAAGAGCACGCCGGCGAACCCGATCGTGAAAAGCATTCCGCTGACAATGAGATAATGCCCGAGCGTTAGCATGCCTAACGAAGCTCCCGTTTGCTCAGCACCACCACGCCAATCGTCGCGACCAAAACAAGCACGCCGATGATCTGGAAGGGCAGGGTAAAGTTGGAGAAGAGAAGCGACCCGATGTTGTGGACGTCGTCCGTCTTCGCGGTTAGCGCAGGGAACGGCTGCCGCGCGGCACCGAGCTGGCGAACGACGAAATAAATCTGGAGAAAGAAAGCCAGCGCCACCACGGAGCCGCCCGTGACCGCGACGTAGTTGATCTTCCGCAGTTTTTCCGCGCGCAGATCGAGCAGCATGATGATGAACAGAAACAGGACCATGACCGCGCCCGCATAAACGAGCACCTGGATGATCCCGATGAAAAACGCGTCCAGCGACATGAACAACGCCGAGAGTCCCATGAAACAAATCACGAGGCTCAGGGCGCTCGCGATCGGGTTGCGGTTCAGGACCACGGCGGCGCCGAACACCAGCATCAGGAAGGCGAAGAAGTAAAACAGGAAAGGGCTCATTTCTTCTCGTTCCACTTCAGCACGACCCCGTGCATCACGCCGCCGATCTCGAGCAGTTTCTCCTTGTTGTGGACCATGTCGGACCGGGTGAACCCGGTGATCGCGTAATCTTTCCGGAGATAAATGGCCTGCTCGGGGCAGACCTCCTCGCACATTCCGCAGTAGATGCAGCGAATCATGTCGATGTCGAATTCCGCCGGATATTTCTCGACCTTAGCGAACTTCTCGTCAGCCGAGAATTCGCCGGGGATAATCTTGATGGCACGCGGTGGGCAGATGAATTCGCAAAGCTGGCACGCGACGCAGCGAACGCGTCCGGTCTCATCCTTAACCAGGGCCGGGGCACCGCGATAATGTTCCGGGAGGTTCGCGTCCCATTTTTCCTCCGGATATTGCATCGTCACTTTGGTGCGGCCGAAGAGCATGTTCCGGAAATGCCGGATGGTGATGGCCATTCCGCTCAGGATCGCGGGAAGGTAGAGCCGCTCCCGGAAGTTGAGCTTCGGACGTGAAACGGTGATGGCCATGGGTCAGAATTTTGTCGGGAAGCAGGCAATGATGATGGCAGCGACAAAAATGTTCACGAGCGCGATCTCGAAGAAGAAAACCCAGCCGAGTCGCATCAGTTGATCGTAACGAAAGCGGGGCAGGGTCCAGCGGACCCAGATGAAAAAGAAAAGAAGAACGGCGACCTTCGAGAAAAAGATGAAGATGTTGAGCAGGCCCCAGCCCCAGCCGTGAGAGCCGTCGGGCACCCACGGAAAATGCCAGCCGCCCAGGAACAACGTCACGATGATCGCGCTCCCGGTGATCATGGCCACGTATTCGCCGAGGAAAAAGAGACCGAACTTCATCGAGCCGTATTCGGTGTGGTAACCCCCGACCAACTCGGTTTCGGCCTCGGGCAGATCGAACGGCAGGCGGTTCGTCTCGGCGAAGATCGCGATCGTGAAAACGACGAACGATACGAACATTGGCACCGCCAGTAACCATTTGGAGAGATTGCCCCAGTCGCCCACAAACGGCGCGATCAACCAGCCGTGCTCGATTTGATAGCGCACGATCTCGGTGAGGCGAAGCTGGCCCACGAGAAGGAATACGGGAATAACGGCCAGGCCTAACGAGAGCTCGTACGAGATCATCTGCGAGCTGGAGCGGACCCCGCCGAGAAAAGAATATTTCGAGTTCGACGACCAGCCGGCCAAGACAATGCCGTAGACGCCCAGCGACGCGATCGCGAAAACGAAAAGAACGCCGACGTTGATGTCGGCGATCACCATCGGCACCCCAAAGAGCGAGCTCCCGAACGGAACCACCGCGAGGGTGGTGATGGCGGGAATCATCGCCAGGCAGGGCGCGAGCCAGTAATAGAAGGTGTTCACGTGGGCCGGGGTGAAGTCCTCCTTCAGAAGAAACTTCGCGGCGTCGGCGATCGGTTGGAACAGGCCGGCGGGCCCGACGCGATTGGGTCCGAGCCGATCCTGGATCAGCGCGCTGATCCGCCGCTCGGCGTAAACCGCATAGTTCATGATGCCCAGGACGACGGCGAGCAGCGCCGCGATCTTGATCAGCGTTGAAAAGATGAACGCGTAGTCCATCACTGCGCCGCCTTCTCGGATTCGGGCTTGTTCATTTCTTCCCTGGCCGGTTCGGACGGCGGCGCCGGCGTCTGCTCGATCTCCAATACCTGAACTCCCAAATCGCTGATTTTGCTCAGGCTCAATCCGGCGAGCGGGTGGACGGTCTCGCTCATTTGTCGGAATACGTCTTCGATCGTGTAAATGCCGTTTCGTCCCGAGTAAGCCTGGATGAGGTCGCGCAGGATTTCCCAATCATCCCGCGCCTGGCCCGGCCCGCGCACGGCCCGATTCAACCGTTGCAGCCGGCCTTTGCCGTTGATCATCGACCCGCGTTTCTCCGCGAATCCGAACGACGGTAGCAGCGCGGTCGCCGCCTTTGTTGATTCGTTTTCGAGCAGGCTCATGACGACGAACGCGGGCAGAGCCGAGAGCTGTTCCGAGGTAAGGCCGATCTTGGTAGCGTCTTCGCCGAGCGCGACAAGGCCGCGAATCCGCCCCGATGTCACGCCTTCCACGATCTCGCGGAGACGCGCGCCCGGAAAACTCGTCAGGCCGAGAAGCCGGGCGCCGTTCGTGTTTGGATTCCGATCGGCATTCAGCAAAATATTATCCGACGGTCCGGTGCGCGGGACGATGTCGATCAGATCAGCGCCGAGGACCGTGGCCAATTGCCGCGTCAACCACAGTTCCTCGTTCGTCATCCGGCCGGACGCGATGATCGCGATCTCCCAGCCGCTAAAATGTTTCAGTTGGGCGGCGGCATGCGCGATGGCCGTGTTCCAATCCGCCGGGATCAATTTGTCGCCGGCCAGGATCTCGGGCTGGAGCAGGCGTTTGTCCGACTGGAGGTAATCGAAATTCAGCCGGCCGTAGTCGCACATCCAGGAGGAATTCACCGCGTCGTTCTCCCGCGGCGTCTGGCGGTAAATGACGTCTTCCCGCGTGCCGATCACGGTGTTGCATCCGGTCGCGCAACTCGTGCAAAAACTTTTCGTTTCCTTCAGGAACCAGACGCGCATCTGGAAACGGAAATCGGACGAGGTGAGCGCGCCGACCGGACAAATGTCGACGGTGTTAAGCGAATAATTATTTTCGAGCCGCTTCCCCGGATGGGCGGTGAGAACGCTGTGGCTCCCGCGATCGACGAAGCCGAGGACGTCGTCCTGGACGACCTCCTGGCAGAACCGGATGCAGCGCGAACAAAGAATGCAGCGCTCGTCATCGAGCGTCACCCGCGGGCCCAGCGCGATGGCCTTCGGTTTCTTCACTTTGTTTTCTAAAAAGCGCGAATCGGCCCGGCCGTATTCCACACTGAATTCCTGGAGCCGGCATTCGCCCGCCTGATCGCAGATCGGACAATCGAGCGGATGATTGATCAGAAGAAATTCCATCACGCCTTTGCGACAATCCTGCGCGAGGGGCGAATCGGTGCGAATGCCCATGCCGTCACTGACGTCCTGCGCGCAGGAAATCTGCGGGCGCGGCATCCAGTTGATGATCGGTTTGCCGTCGGCTCCGAGCTCCGGTTTGCGATCGGGCCCCATCTTCGGCAGGCCCATTTCGATCAAACACATCCGGCAATTGCCCGGCGCGCTGAGCTTTTTGTGGTAGCAATACCGCGGGACATAACTGCCGGCCCGCTCGCACGCTTCGATCACGCGCGTTCCTTTCGGGAACTCGTGCCACACGCCGTTGATCTGGACGTTCACCATTTGCTGCGCTGTCGGTGTCTCGGCCATGTTCAGCTTTTTTTAATCTTACTCTTGCTCATGCTCTTGCTCTTGATCCGGAGCCGCGCAGATGGAGCAAGAGCAAGAGTAAGAGGATTCATCTTAGATTCGTCCGGCGACTCCCGCTTTCTCCCAACCGGGATCGCGCGGCAGCGAGGTTTCGCGGATTGTCGATTCTTCGATCAACTCTCCCGGCGTGTATTCCGGGGGCATGGGCGGCGGAATCGGTTTCTGGGCGCGCGATGCAAATTCGTCGCGGAATTTTTCGACGAAACTTTGGGTCGGCCAGGCGCAGGCTTCGCCAAAGGCGCAGATCGTTCGGCCGGCGATGTTATCGGCGACGTTCTTCAGCGTCTCCGGGTCCTGGACCACACCGCCGCCCAGCAGCATGCGATCGGTGATTTTCTGCATCCAAAGTGAGCCTTCCCGGCAGGGAGTGCACTGGCCGCAGCTTTCGTGGGCGTAAAATTCATTGATGTTGTTCAGCGTCCAGAGCATGTCGCGCGAATCGTCGAGGACGATAACGCCGCCGGAGCCGGCCATGGATCCCGCGGCTGCGAGCGAATCGAAGTCCATCGGGATTTCGTAGAGCGAAACTTCCTGGTCGGCCATCGAACCGTCCGGCTGTTTCAGCTTCAACTTGAAACGTTCGTCCGCGCGCAAAACTTTCGCTGAGCTTCCTCCAGGGATAACCGCCTTGATCTGCCGGCCGTAGCGCGGACCGCCGGCCATGTCGTAAATGAGCTGGCCCATCGTCACCGCGCCGACTTCGATCTCGAAATATCCGGGGCGCTGCACGTCGCCGCTCACGCAAACGATCCGCGTGCCGGTGTTGTTCGCCCGGCCGAGGCTGGCGTATTTCCCGCCGCCCATCTCGATGATGTGCTTCACGTGGCAAAGCGTTTCGACGTTGTTCACGATCGTCGGGCACATGTAGAGGCCGAGCACCGCCGGAAAATAAGGGGGCTTGATCCGCGGATAGGCCCGCTTGCCCTCGAGCGACTCGATCAACCCGGTTTCTTCGCCACAAATGTAGGCGCCGGCGCCGCGGTGAATGTAAACTTCAACGTCGAACCCCGTCCCGAGCATGTTCCGCCCGAGGAAATTTTTCGCTCGCGCTTCCTCGATGGCGCGTTCGAGGATTTTGGCGCCTTCCGGGAATTCGCCGCGGATGTAGATGTAAGCGGTCTTGGCATTGAGCGCGAAACAGGAGATCAGGATTCCTTCGAGTAACTGGTGTGGGTCCTGATGAATGATGTAGCGGTCCTTGAATGTTCCGGGCTCGGACTCGTCGGCGTTGCAGATCAGGTAAACCGGTTTTTTTTCGTCGGCCTTGATGAAACTCCACTTCACGCCGCAGGGGAACCCGGCCCCGCCGCGACCGCGCAACCCGGAAGTCTTGACCTCGTTCACGATTTCCGTGCGCGACATGGCGATCGCTTTCTTGAGTTGCTCGTAGCCGCCGTGCCGGAGGTAGCAGTCGATATCCGGCGTGTAGCCGGGCTCGCCGATGTTTTTGAAAATGAGACGATGCTCCAGCGGGTGGGGAGCGGCATTCCAACGAGCGGCGCTTTCCAAACCGCCGTCTGAAGAAGGGCGATTTGTAAATCGCCCCTCCTTGGTAAGATCAGCCGCCGAGTCGGGTCGCACATTTTCGACCAGCTCGTCGTCCACCATGCAGACGGGGGCGGTCCCGCAGCTGGCGAGGCATTCCACGAACTCGATGCTGTAATTGCCATTGTCGCTGACGGAAATCGGATGGTGCATCCCGTTGTCATCGCGATGGCGGACGATGCCGGCCGCGGCGCAGGCGCGCTCCATGACCTGGTAACTGCCGGCCATCGCGCAGCTCAACGTCCGGCAGACGCGGATATGCGTTTTGCCGGCGGGCGCTTGCCGGTACATCGGATAGAACGTGACCAGCTCGAGAATGTTGATCGGCTGGAGCTCGAGTTTGGCGGCGATCCAGTTAACGCCTTCGTCGCTGATGAATCCAAATTCCTCCTGCCACAAATGGAGGAGCGGCATGGCGGCGCTTCGTTTGCGATCGGCCGGATAACGCGCGATGGCGTCATCCATCTTTCGCTCCAGCTCGGCGGAAATACGCTTGTTCGTCGGTTCCACGGCAAACAACGCGTTCGGTTATTCGGACAACGTGCTCGCCTTCGACTGCACCTTGTCGTCTTTAAAAACTATCGTGACGGATTCCTTGCCCTGCACGTAAACGTAAGTCGTTTTCTTGAGCAGAACGAAATCTTTGGTGTCGATGGTCGTCGGCGGTCCAAGAATGGATTCCACCTGCTTTTTCGCCATCCCGTCGACCACTTCGTCGACGTTCGCCTTCGTCAGCGTCTTCGAGTTATTGCAACTCGAAACCGCGAGAGAGAGCAGGAGGGCGAGACCCACGGTGCGCAGGAGTCGGAACGAATTCTTGAGCAACGGCGTCATGCGGTCGGCTACCTTCCCAGGTTCGTGTCCTTTCCGTCGACTTCATCATTCTTGAAGGTGATCATCGCGAACTTCTTCCCATCCTCGTAGCGATAGGTCGTCTTCTTGAAGACGAGCACGTCCTTCGTTTCGACCGTGGTCGGCGCGCCCAGAATTCTTTCCACCTGCGCCTTGCTCATGCCAACGCTGATCTGGTCGTAATTCGCGGCAGTCAATTTCGAGCCGGACACTGCGTCGCGATTGCAACCGGCCAGCGAAAGAAGAAACGCAACGCTCAGCATCGCGACCACAAAAAAACGGGTAAAATTTTGTCTCATAGAAAGGGTTCTCATCTGTCGCACTCGCCCATGACGAAGTCCAGACTGCCCAGGATGGCGACGACGTCGCTGAGGGATGACCCGGGCAAAAGTTCCGGCAGGATGCTCAGGTTCACAAACGAGGGCGCGCGAATTTTCAACCGGTGCGGCACGCCGCCTCCCTTGCTGTTGATATAAAAACCGAGCTCGCCCTTCGGATTCTCCGCCCCGAAATAAATCTCCCCCGGCGGCGCGTCCAACCCCTCGGTCACCACGATGAAATGGTGAATGAGTTCCTCCATCTTCGTCATGACCCGCGATTTCGGCGGCGGCATATTTTTCCAGTCCACGACGTTGATCGGCCCGGCCGGCAATTTTTCAATTACCTGCCGCAGGATCCGGGTGCTTTGCCGCATCTCCTCGACTCGCACCAGGTAGCGATCGTAACAATCGCCCGCTGTCCCCACCACGACTTCGAAGTCGTATTTTTCGTAGTCGAGATACGGATGTTTGCGGCGCAGATCGTGTTCGATCCCGCTCCCGCGCAGGTTCGGACCCGAGAGCGCATAGGCGATGGCGCGTTCCCGCGGGATCACGCCCACGTCCCGGGTGCGATCGACAAAGATGCGGTTACGCGTCAGGAGTTTGTCGACCTCGTCCAGCTGGGGAATGAAGTCGTCGAGAAATTTGGTCAGCTGCGGGACGAACGTTTCCGGTAGGTCGCGGATCTGGCCGCCGACCCGGGTGTAGGAAGTCGTGAAACGCGCCCCGGTCAGCTGCTCGAAAAGGTTATAGAGTTTCTCGCGTTCGGTGAAGGTGTAGAGGAACGCCGTCATCGCGCCGAGATCGAGGGCCATCGCGCCAAGCCCGAGCAGGTGCGAAGAGATCCGCGCGGTCTCGCAGCAGATGACTCGGATCGCTTTGCCCCGGGGCGGCAACTCCCAGCCCATCAGTTTTTCGACGGCGAGCGCGTAGGCGACGTTGTTGGCCAGCGGGGCGAGATAATCGAGCCGGTCCGTGTAGGGAACGAACTGATTGTATTGCATGTTCTCCGCGATCTTCTCGTCGCCGCGATGAAGGTAGCCGACATCAGGAGTGGCCCTGGTGATCGTCTCGCCATCCATTTCCAGGATGAGCCGGAGGACACCGTGCGTGGCCGGATGGGATGGGCCCATGTTGAGCACCATCTTTTCGCCAATGTCGCCCAGATTTTCGCGGGCGCTGGCGTCGGCGGCGGCGACACGCGTCGCCGGATCTGGAGATTCGATTTCGCGCGTGACAAATGCCATGGCCGGTCTCGCGATTATGCTGGCGAGTGGCGCGCGAGGCGCAAGCGCAATCTGGCGCCTGGATCAACGCACGGGAGAAGGTGTCATCCCGAGGCTGCGCAGCGCGCCCGAGGGACCTCACGAGCGCTGAACCGCTTCCGCGATCGAAAACGCATTCGCCGTTTTCAACGTGCGAAAATTTGCGAGAGCCTGAATTTCCTATGGGAGGTCCCTCGCCGTCTGCGCGGCTCGGGATGACAAGCTTTACTGAAGCTCCCCGTCCCCGGGCGGCGGATGGGGTGTCCGCCGCCGGAACTCCGGTGAATCGTTTGGCCAACGATCCCCGGGCTTAACCTAACCTACTTCAACTGCACCCAGTACGGGCGATCTCCCGGCAGGAGACTCTTCACCCGGTCCTGGGTTTTGAATGAGACCAACTCGACCCGCCCTTTGGAGATGTCCGAAGGCAGGACCGAATCGGGACTCAGCCGCCAGTTCATGGCCGCGTTGCGCGCGAGTTCATCCAAAGCGGGATGCCCGCTGCTTCGCAGCACATTGGTGCCGGTGACGTGGCCACTTTTGTCCAACATCACTGACAGGACGACTGATCCATTGAGACCTTGAATGTAGACACCGAACGGAAGGTTCGGTTCTTTCTTTTCAAGCCATCTTGCATTGGCCGTTGCCAACGGCAATGCGACTAGCAGCGCGATGATCGCAAGCACTGCTTTGCGTGCATGTTTCTGCATACAGAAAATATTTTGGTTGCATGACGAAAATGCAAGCTTAATCACGCGAGTTGCGCAGAGCAGGAGGGGAAACTACTAAAGTAACATGGCTAAAAAGATTGCGCTACTGTTTGCCGGCCAGGGCGCGCAGAGCGTCGGGATGGGGCGCAACCTGGCGGGACATCATCCGGTGGCGGGCGAATTATTTCAGCAAGCGGACGAGATTCTCGGGCGATCGTTAAGCGGGATCGCGTGGAACGGGCCGCTGGAAGAATTGACGAAGACGTCGAACTGCCAGCCGGCGCTTTATGTGCACGGGCTGGCCTGCCTGGCGGCGTTGCGAAGCGCGGCGGATGATTTCGCGGTCGAGGCTGCCGCCGGCTTGTCGTTAGGCGAATGGACCGCGCACGCCGCCGCCGGCACCTTCGATTTCGCCACGGGGCTGAAGCTGGTGGAGACGCGGGGCCGTCTGATGGATGCTGCCTGCGCCGCCACCGCGGGGGCGATGGCGGCAATGATCGGCGCGGACGAGAATGCCGTTCGGACCCTGGCCGCTGACACGGATGTCGACGTGGCCAATCTTAATGCGCCGGGCCAGATCGTAATCTCCGGCGAAAGCGCGAAGGTGGAACTCGCCGTCAGCCTCGCGAAGGAACATGGGATCCGGCGGGCGACACTCCTCAACGTCGCGGGCGCCTATCATTCGCGGCTGATGAACAGCGCCTACGAGCAACTCGAGGAGCCCCTTCTCGAGGCGACTCTGCAAACTCCGGGTTTCCCCGTGATGAGCAACGTGACCGGCGCTGCCGTGGAAACGCTTCCGGAAATTCGCAGCGCCTTGCAGGAGCAGGTCACAAGCACGGTGCGCTGGACCGATTGCATGGAAAGCCTCCTCGATCGCGGCTGCGATTTTTTTATCGAGCTCGGGCCGGGCGAAGTGCTGGCGGGACTGCTCCGGCGGACGCGCAAGGACGTGCAGGTGGTGAGCGTCAGCGATCCGGCGTCGGTCCATGCCTGCGTGGAAAAACTGCGGGCGGGCGTTTGAAATTCGATGCTCGCGATCGAGAATCTGACGAAGTGCTACGGCTCAGTTGCCGCGCTCCAGGGTGTCTCGCTCTCGTTGGAGCGCGGTGAATTCTTCGGTCTCCTCGGCCCAAACGGCGCGGGGAAGACGACACTCATGTCGCTGGTCGCTGGAATTCGTCCGGCCGATAGCGGTGAGATCCGCCTCAATGGCGCGCCACTCGATCATCGCCGGGTCGAGCAGCGGGCGCAGCTCGGTTTCGTGCCGCAGGCGCTCGCGCTTTACGATGAACTGAGCGGGGAAGAGAACCTGCGGTTGTTCGGTCGATTATACGGGTTGCGCGGGGCCCTTCTGCGCGACCGGGTCGAGGAAGGTTTGGTCGCGGCGCAGCTCGAGGAGCGGCGTCGGGACAAGGTGAGCACCTACTCGGGAGGGATGAAACGGCGGCTGAACATCGTAGCGGCCATCCTTCACCGCCCGCCGCTTCTCCTCTGCGACGAACCGACCGCCGGAGTCGATCCCCAATCGCGCAACGCGATCTTCGAGTTTGTGCAACGCCTCAACGCCGATGGCATGACGATCGTCTACTCAACGCATTACATGGAGGAAGCCACGCGGCTTTGCTCGCGGATCGGCATCATCGACCATGGCAAGCTCCTCGCGCTCGGGACGCTCGACGAATTACTGCTACAGCTGCCGTTTGCAGAGCAGATCCGCATCGCGCGAAACGAAGAGACCGCTCCGCACCTGCCCGCCTTTGCGCACCTGGGCGAGCTGGTGACGATGGAGGATGGCTTTGTGCTCACGCCGCGCGCCGACACTCGCCTTTCCGATCTTTTCGGCCTGGCCGAAAAGATCGGCCTTGCCAACCGGCATTTCCAAATCACGCGGCCGAGTTTGGAAAGTGTGTTCCTCCACCTTACCGGAAAAACCCTTCGCGATGCGTAGCTAACGACATGCGCACAATCCTGATTCTTAGCGGCAACGAACTGCGGCGTTTCGCTAACAACAAGACCGGCTTCGCGCTGACGTTTCTCGTGCCCATCGCGCTGATCTACATCTTTGGCAGCGTCTTTGGCGTCGGCCGTACGGGCGGAGGAGGCCCGACCGGAATTTTGCTGGCCATCGTTAGTCAAACCGACGCGCCCGTGAGCGCGGCGATCACGGACGCGCTCCGAAAGGAAAAGGCATTTAAAGTTATCACCACGCAGAAGGATGCAGCCGGAATCGAGCAGCCGCTCACCGAAGCGGAGGTGAGGGAGATGATGCGAACGGCGAAGCTGCGGTTCGCCTTGATCTTTCCCACCGATACGCAAAGCGACCAACTCTTTGGATTGAAAGTGAAGTTTCTGAACAATCCGCGCAACGAGATTGAAACTCAGACCGTCACAGGGTTGTTGCAGAAAACCATCTTTAGCTCCGCGCCCCAGGCCTTGTTGACGGGTCTGCAAAAACGGGGGGCGGATTATATCGGGAAGGAAAATTTCGATCAGTTTAATCAGTCCATCTCCGAAGCGATCGCCCAGGCGTTCGGCGGCAAGGCGGAAGACATTTCCAAGGACATGAAAAACGGGGTGGTGAACTTTGGCCAGCCGGCCAACGGCTCTCTTTTTGACAGCCTCATCAAGATCGAGTCGGAACAGTTCGGAGGGGGACAGGTGAAGAATCCGATGGCTACGCGCAGCGTCGGCGGCTGGGCGGTGATGTTCCTGCTCTTCTCGCTCACCGCCGCTTCCACGTCCCTTTTCGACGAGAAGAAAGCTGGAATTTACCAGCGTTTACTTTCGGCGCCGGTGGACCGCACCCACATTCTCTGGAGCAAATATCTTTCCTTCGTGCTGATCGGGCTGGTCCAACTGACCACGCTTTTCGTCGCCGGCCGGTTCCTTTTCGGGATCGACATTACGACCAACTTCGGCAACCTCCTCCTCATCTGCCTGGCGGCCGCGACTGCCTGTGTCGCATTCGGCATGTTCCTGGCCGCCATCTCGCCCACCTCCGCAGTGGCCACTGGTCTGGGCACGTTTCTCATCCTGACGATGAGCGCGGTCGGCGGCGCATGGTTTCCCAGGAGTTTCATGCCGGAGTTCATGCAGCATCTCAGCCCTTTCACCATCGTTTATTGGGCAATGGAGGGATTCGTGCAGGTGCTCTGGGCGAACTGCACGACGCGCGAATTACTGCCGACCCTCGGCGTCTTGTTCGGCATCGCGGCGGTGGTGAATACGATTAGCGTCTGGCGTTTCAAGCGCGGCAATATTTTCGAGTAACGCTGCCGACGCTCCGCTGTAGCCGCGCCTTTTCACCGCGGAGAAGCCAGTTGCCGACTGTGTCGCCGCTGCCGTAGCTTGGCTGCATGACTGTTCAAGAGCGGATCGATTCCGATCTGAAAGACGCGATGCGGGCCAAAGACGCTGGGAAACTCGCCGTCTTGCGCGGGTTGAAGTCGGCGCTCAAATATGCGGCCATCGAGAAATCTGATGCGAGTTTGGACGACGCGGCCGCGACGCAGGTGATCCGCAAGCAGGTAAAACAACGGCACGATTCGATCGAGAGTTTCGAGAAGGGCGATCGGCCCGAGCTGGCGGCGAAGGAAAAGGAAGAGCTCGAGATCCTGAATGCATATTTGCCGAAAGGATTGAGCGCCGATGAACTGTCGGCGCTCGTGCGTGAAACGATTACCGAAGCGGGCGCGACCTCGAGAGCGCAGATGGGCGCGGTAATGAAAGCGTTGCAGGCGAAAGCCGCGGGGCGTGCGGATGGAAGAGCGCTGAGCGCGGAAGTGCAGAGGCAGTTGAGTGGTTGAGAAGTTGAGTGGTTGAGAGGAGGAAGAATTCCCTCGACTCAACCTCTCAACCTCTCAACCTCTCAACCTCTCAACCATGCTTACAGCCATCATTGTTGCGGCGGGCAACAGCCAGCGGATGGGGTTCGATAAATTGCTGGCCTTGCTCGGGGACAAGCCGGTTCTCGCGCACACGATCGATGCTTTCGAGCGGACGGCCTCGGTGAACGAAATCATTCTGGTGACGCGGCCCGATCGGCTGACGGAATTCGAAGAGCTGGTCCGGCAAAATAATTTCAAGAAGGTTGACCGCGTCATTGCCGGTGGAGAACAGCGCCAGGACTCGGTTCGCGCCGGACTGGAGCAGCTCAATGCGAAGGCAACCTTCGTCGCCGTCCACGACGCTGCGCGTCCGCTGGTAACGCCGGAACAAATTGAGCGTCTCCTCGAACTCGCGCGCCAGCACGGCGGCGCGGCCCTGGCGGAGCCGGTCACCAACACGGTGAAACGCGCGGATGAAAATCTCGTCGTGACCGGCAGCGTTCCCCGCGAAAACCTTTACGCGATGCAGACGCCGCAAATTTTTGCGCGGCACCTTCTGGAGAAAGCGTACGCGGCCGTGGCTGCGAATAATTTGTCCGTCACGGACGAGGTTTCCGCTCTCGAGCTTCTCGGGGCGAAAGTCGTCCTTCTGCCTAACGAGGAGTGGAACGTCAAGATCACGTATCCGCGCGATCTGTTCCTCGCCCAAACAGTTCTCGCCCGGCGACCGTCCTAAGCCATACCGGGCGGAACCGGAAACGATCAGAGATTCTTCGCTACGCTCAGAATGACAATTTGTTAGGTGGCCAAGGCTTCTAGCTTATCGGCACTTCCGGAATCTCGCCGACCAGGTCGACGATTGCTTTTATATCGGTGTCGCGAAAGGCGCGGCCTCGTTTGAGTTTCGTCGCCGGAGTGATTTCGCCGGCGCGGAGGAGCTCTCCGTTTTTCCAGACCCACGCTTCGGAATTGTAGGGTCCGACGCGGCGGGGGTCCGACCAGGTATGGATGGAGACCAGTTGCGACGTCACGGCCGCGGCGATGTGCATCGGGCCGCTGTCGACGCTTACGACAAAACGCGCCGCGCGAATGAGCCAGACGAGCTGGAGGAGCGTGGTCTGGTTCAGCAGGTTCACGCAATTTTCCGGCACCGCGATTTTGCGGCTCGATCTCCCGACGATAACGACCCGAACCGGATCGAACGCTTCACAGATTTTTTCCACGACGGATGGGCGCAACGATTTTCGGTTCCCGCGGGCAAAAGGATGGAGCAGGACAAAAGGCGGGAATGGATCGAAGCGCGGTAACGGATCGCCGCTGGGCAGGGAGAACCGGAGTTGTTCCCGGACCGGCGCACCGAACGCTTCCGCGAGTTTCAGGTAGCGGTCGACGGCGTGCGCCCGGCGATCGACTTTCGCGGTGCGCTGGTAAAACAAACGCGATCCTTCCCGGCCGTCGCTCATTCCCCAGCATTCCCGCGCGCCGCTGATTTTCCCGATCAACGCGCTTCGAAAGAGTCCCTGGAAATCGAGCGCGGCGTCCGGTCGCAACGACCGCGTCTTCTTGATCCACGGCCAGAAAGTGCGCGGGGCGTTCAAGCCGCTGAAGTCGCCGCGCGGAAAAATGTGGACATGGTTCACGTCGGGATTGCCGCGCAGAAGGGTGGTCCATTCCGGATTGATGACCCAGGTAATCTCGGCTGCCGGATGGGCCTCGTGAATTGCCGCGACGGCCGGCAACGTATGGACGATGTCGCCGAGTGAGCTCGGCTTGATGACCAGGATGGATTTGATGTTATCGGCCAAGTTTCAACCGCTCCGCCAGGAGGCGTGGCAACCCGGCCTTGATGATCTTGTCCTGCGCCGTGGCGAGGTCGTATTTCACCCGGCGTTGTTCGACCACGTTTTTCTCGACGTGGTAAATGCAGTAGGCCGCGCGCCAATCGCCGTCCCGCGGCTGGCCCACGCTGCCGGTGTTGATGAAATATTTTTTGTCCGGCTCGATCATGAGCTGGTCGACCTTCACGCGCTTGACGCCGTCGTCGCGGACGAACGCGCCGGCTACGTGGGTGTGTCCGAAAAAGCAGACGGTGGTGTGTTGATAGGTGAAGCTCGCGGCCGCATCGAGGGTATTGAAGACGTATCCCCATTGCTCGGGGGTATCGAGAGTGGCGTGGACGATTGTGAAATCGCGGACCTGCCGGGTTAAACGCAAATCGCGCAGCCATTGCTTGTCCGCGTCGCTCAACTGCTGGCGGGTCCAGTTAATCGCCATCTCGGCGAGAGCGTTGAAATCGCGGGACGATTCTTCCAGGGACGCCTGCTCGTCGTGGTTCCCTTTCACGGCCGGACACTCCATTTTCTGGACGATCTCGACGCATTCGTGGGGGTTGGCGTTGTAGCCGACGACGTCGCCGAGGCAGATGTAATGCGTGCAATCGCGCTGGCCTGCATCGGCCAGGACGGCCTGAGTCGCCTCAAGATTCGCGTGCAGGTCGCTGAGAATGGCGAAGCGCATCGGGGGGAATGTTAAAATAGTTACAAAGGTTACAAAGTTAAAAAGGGAAGATTTTTCCTCACGGGATTCGCTGTTCGTCGGGAATGTCCAACTTAATTTCGAGTTCCTTCAATCGATGGAGCAAAGTCGGCAGCCGTTCCTGTTCGCCGCGATCGTAAAGGGCGCGCAACTCCGCGTAGGCTTCGCGCTCGCGACCCGGACACTGGGCCAGCTCGTAGGCGGCGAAACGCCGCGCGTACCCGTGCGCGCCGGGGAACGCCGCTGCTTTGGCGAAGAATTCCGAAGCGTGTTCGTGGTCTTCGTATTTGTCCCGATAAAGCCGCGCCAGCGCCTCGTAGAGTTCGGGGCGTTCCGGATTGTTCCTGATTCCGCGCTCGAGGAAATCTTTGCCGAGCGCGAGATATTCGCGGGCCGCTTTGATGCGAAGCGCCGTTCGGGGTTGGCGCGAATCGTTCATCGCGGCGGCGCTGGCATTCCACGCCATGTGCCACGCCGCCATGTCCCAAAACAGGATCGCGCGCGGCTGCAGAGTCGTGACCTGGCGAAACAGGAACAGCACCCGCCCCCATTCGGTTCGTTCCCACGCGACATGGGCTTGAATGAAAAGCGCGTCGGCCACGAGCGAGCGAAAGCCGCTTAAGGCCGCAACAAAACCGAGCTGTCCCAGTTGCTCCCGGAGATCGAGGTTGAAATCGACCGCGCGAAAATGCGACCGGCGATGAATCTCCGTCAGCCCATGCTCCAGCGGCAGGCGAACCGCTCCGAAAAGGACGATGCCGAGAACGATGGCCAAGATCCGGCTCATAGTTCTTTGCGGAAAAAAGCGGCCCAGGCGAGCGCGAGATAGAACGCCGTGTAGAAGAGGCCCATGGCGAGAGTCTTCAGGAGAAGCGCGGCGGGCACGGCGTTTCCGGCAACCACGTCATCCGTGAGGTTGAACGACTGGAGGTCGGGGAAGAGGAGCGCGACGAGGGCGAGGAAAGTTTTTGTCAGCCAGCCGGCACTGCTGTTTTGAAGCCAGTACTCGCGCGCGATCGGCTGGAGGTGGCCAATGAAATACACGAACGCCATCACGATGGTCGTGAAGATCGTGCTGGTGGCGAAGGTGGAGACGAACAGGGTGAGGGCGGCCAGCAAACAGCCTTTCGCGTAGATGACCGCGATGCCGGAAAAGAGGTTCGAGTTGAAGGCGGAAACCCGGACGAGGCGCAACGCTTCCGCGGTTTGCTCGGCCGGCGCCGCGCTCAACTGGCGCGCGGTCTCGCTCAGGACGCTCTGTTCGCGCAGGGCCAGGACCAGAAAAAACAGCGCGCTCATCACGAGCAGGCTCAGCCCGAGCAGGACGAGGACGCCGAGCAGTTTCCCGGAAAGATATTCGAAGCGCGAGACGGGCTTGGCCAGGACGGTGTAGGCGGTGCGGTCGTCGATGTCCTGGGGCAGGAGGCGAGCGGTGGCGATCACCGCCAGAAGCGAGGTGAAGAGACTCATCGCGCCGAGACCAATGTCTTTGAGGACCTGGAACTCCTGCTGAAACGTCATCTGCGCCATGAAGACGGAGCTGCCAATCAGGAGCAGCGCGAAGAGGAGGAGAACGTAGAAAATCTTCAGCCGGGTCAAACCGGTGAAGGTATTGCCGGCGATCGCGGCGAGGCGGCCTAACGAGAACATGCGATGCGCGCGGTTATCCATCGGGCTTTTGGTTCGGCTCTTCGGTCGTTTCGAGGAAGAGTTGCTCGAGCGAAGTCCGGGGCGAACCGCGCTCGATGACGCGTGCCCCCGAACGGCGCGCCATCGTCTCGATCTCGTCGAGCAATTGCTCGGAAGCGCCTTCGACCACGAACTGGGTCTGGTTTTCCACGCCGAGGAGGTCGGGGAGGGCGCCTTCGCGGACGAGAACGCCGTTCGCCAGGATGCCGACGCGATCGCAAATTTCCTGGACCTGACCAAGCAAATGCGACGACAGCAGGACGGTAATCCCTCGGCCTTTCAGCGCGAGAATGAGATCGCGAATCTCGCGTGCGCCGGCGGGATCGACCCCGGCTGTCGGTTCGTCCAGGACCAGCAGGGCCGGCTCCTGGATGATGGCCTGGGCGAGTCCGATCCGCTGCAGCATGCCCTTGGAATAACCGGCCAGGCGGCGTTTCCTTGCACTCGTTAGGCCGACGAGCTCCAGGATTTCGTCGACGCGATGGTGCAGGCTCGCGCCGCGCAGTCCGCAAAGTTTCCCGTAAAAGCGGAGCGTCTCTTCCCCGGTGAGAAACTTGTAGAAGTAAGGACTCTCCGGGAGAAAGCCGACCGATTCGCGGCTGGCGACGCTGTCGCTCTCCCGCCCGAAGATGCGGGCCTGGCCGTGCGTCGGCGTGACGAGGCCGAGGATGATCTTCAGCGTCGTACTTTTTCCCGAGCCGTTGGGGCCGAGAAGTCCGTAGATCTGCCCCGGTGGCACCTCCAGGTCCAGATCGCGAACCGCTACGACTGATCGCCGTTGGAACGGGACCGGAAAGATTTTCGTAACGCCAGTCAACGCAACGGCGGGCCCCGCCTTCGCTTCGTTACGGGGCTGCAAGTCAGTCATGTCGGATCTCAAAGCCTCGGAAAGCCGGCGCGTTAGCGAGCGGCGTTTCGCTGTGCTTCTTGATATGAGCGCGCAACTCGCTTTGGAGGATAGCCTCGAGAAAGGCGCGCACTTCTTCGTCCTCTCCAGTCGCCTGGAGTTCTACGCGTCCGTCCCGCAGATTGCGCACCGAGCCGGTGATGTCGAACCCTTTGGCGATGTTGCGGACCGACCAGCGAAAGCCGACACCCTGGACGTTACCTTCGTAAAACACCTGCACGGATGCGCTCACGCATCCGAAGATTGAAGTGGCTTCGACCGCGCGGCAAGCGCGGCGCGGATTATTGCTCGGGTTGAGGAGCGGGCAACTCGGACGGCGGCAAATCTTCCGGCGGAGGCACCAGACGCGGATCGCTCGAGTCCAGATTGAATTGCTCCGCGGCGGGCTGGGTGGGCGGCGTCACGAGCGGATCCACTTTCGGCGCGGAGACGGACGCAATCAGGTTCGAGGAGGCCGGGCGGATCTCGTCGGTGGCGACATAGCCTTGCTCGCCGGTCGCCGCGATTTCGACTTTGCTGAATCCGAACGATGGCCGGATCAGCTTCACCACTGTCTCCCGCGAGAGCTTCTGATCCGGGTCGCGTCCGGCCTGGGGACCGTGGCGAAAGAACGCCGCCGAGTCGACTGAGACCACGAAAAGCTTCGGCTCCCGCTTCGCTGATGGGCTTGAAGTCTGCGACGTTTTAGTGCTGCTGGAGCAACTCGCGAAGACGAGGGCAAACAGGGCCGCAACGGGGAGAAGTCGAGAGTATTTCACGTCGGCGAATTTAAGCACGTGGCGGGCCACGTTACTTGTAGGAATAAACCAGACAAACCGTCGACGGTTCACCTTCGATCAGGCTGACGGCTACAAAATATTGGCCGCTGTTTGTCGGCGAAAATCCGGCTGAGGCCCGTTCGCCTTCACTATAACTTTCAGTCGTCATCGGCTTTCCGCTCTCGTCGTAAACATCGACCGCGATTTTCTTGGCCTTGTCGTTCGAGGCCGCAGCCGAAAACCAATACTGGTTTCCCGCATACAAATTCACCGCGATGACGGCGCGGTCCCTGGGCTTGAGTTGCCCCGCCCAATGGCCATCGCGCAACTTGAACCCGTCGTTGGTGAAGGCACCGGTCAGATCGAGCACCTGCTTGTGCGCCTGGACTTCATCATCGGATTCGGCCCAGGCCAGGGCCGCTGCGGCCAGAAGGCTGGCACTAACAAAAAGCAGGACGCGGATTTTCATTTCGCGTCCTCCTTGCGCTGGATTTCATCCATCAGTTTGCTGACGGCGTCGTTCAGCTTTTTGACTTCGTCGAGACTGGGGCCTTTGCCGGACTGAAACGCGACCAGTTTTTCGATAGCGGTTAGCTGGTCGCTAACGCTTTTCACGAGGGGCTCGCTGCGCAAATCCATGCTGATGTCGTTCAACTTCGAGTGGATGAAATTGACCACGGCCGGCTGGCGCAAAACCCTGCCGCTTTGCTCATCGTAGTTCTTCAGGACGGACGCGCTCACCGCCTGGGTCCCGCGGATCCAGCCGCCGAGGCTGACGAGAATCACGAGGTCCTGGTCGCGGTGGGATTGCATGGAAGTTTTCACTTCGTTCTGGGTTGCCTCGAGTTCTTCGTGGAGGGCGTCCCACTCGCTGCTCTCGGCGAATTCGTTGATGCTGTTGCCGCGGCTGAGCACGTTCTCGCTTACGCCGAGTGCCTTCGCCAGCTTGATGATGTCGGTCCCGATGTTTTTCACCTGCTGGCTGTCCTGCGCTTCAACGGCGATAAATCCGTCCGCGATCAGGCCGCCCAAATTCAGCGCGATCTGGGCGCGGTTGCGATACGTCATCGGGATCGGGGTCCGATATTGGCCCGCCCAATCCGGTTTACCCGGTTTTTCCAGTGCGGCGAAAAGCTCGCCCGGCGTCGGGATGGTCAACGAATCGATCTTGATCGCCTTTGCCAATTGATCCTGAGAAAGCGGGGCGGGCTCCGCGGCAAATCCGAACGATGCGCACGCCAGCCACGCCATCGCTCCAATGGCGATCCGAAGTCTCATGTGAGCGAGACTATCCGCGCCTGCGAAGGTTTGCCAATGGGAAAGCGCGCAAAACAAATTTGCGTGGGCGGGGACAAGCTGATGTAATCCTGCGGATATGTCGCCGACGAGCATCGCGCGGATCAGTGCGCGGGAAATTCTGGATTCGCGGGGGAACCCGACCATTGAAGTGGACGTGCATCTCGAGGGCGGCGCAATGGGACGCGCCGCGGTGCCGAGCGGGGCCAGCACCGGCGAGCACGAAGCCTGGGAGTTGCGTGACGGCGACAAGAAACGTTACGGCGGGAAAGGCGTCACGAAGGCGGTCCGGAGCGTGACCGAGACGATCAGCCCGGCCATCGCCGGATGGGACGCGCTCGAGCAGGCGAAGATCGATGAGAAAATGATCGCGCTCGATGGGACGCCGAACAAAAAGAACCTGGGCGCGAATGCGCTCCTCGGCGTTTCGCTCGCGGTCGCCCACGCGGCCGCGGCGGCCTCGAAGGTTTCTCTCTTTCGTTATCTCGGCGGCAATTCCGCGCGGACTCTGCCGGTGCCGATGATGAACATTCTCAACGGCGGCGCCCATTCCGATGCGCCGATCGATTTCCAGGAGTTCATGATCATGCCGAAAGGCGCGCCGTCGTTCGCCGAAGCGCTTCGTTATGGCGCGGAAGTTTTTCACGCCTTGAAAAGCGTGCTCCACGACCGGGGCCTTTCCACGGCGGTGGGCGACGAAGGCGGTTTCGCGCCGAAACTGGACTCGGCCGAGGACGCGCTTGATTGCATTGCGCTCGCCGTGGAAAAAGCAGGATACAAATTTGGCGAACAAATTTTTGTCGCGCTCGATCCGGCTGCGTCCGAATTTTTCGATGCCGAACAGAACGCCTACGTCTTCAAGAAATCCGACGGATCGAAGCGGACAGCGGAGGAGTTGGTCGATTATTACGAGACGTTGTCGAAGCGATTCCCGATCATCTCGATCGAGGATGGCTGCGCGGAGAACGACTGGGACGGTTGGAAGAAATTGACGGAGCGCCTTGGAAAAACCGTCCAGCTGGTGGGCGACGATCTTTTTGTGACCAACGTCGAGTTCCTGCGCAAAGGGATCCTGGAAAGCGTGGCCAATTCCATTTTGATCAAGGTGAACCAGATCGGGACGCTTACCGAGACGCTCGCGGCCATCGATCTGGCCACGAAGAATAATTACACGGCTGTGATCAGCCACCGTTCGGGCGAGACCGAAGACACGACGATCGCCGACATCGCGGTGGCGACGAACGCGGGCCAGATCAAGACCGGATCGCTCTGCCGCACGGACAGAGTAGCAAAGTATAACCAGCTCCTGCGGATCGCCGAGGAACTTGGTGACAATGCGCTCTTCGGCGGTAAAATGCGCTAGTGGAAAATTCGGACTACGGCGATTTCCGCGCGAGACGTGAAGCCACAGTCTGGCAGCGTCTCAACAGCGTTCTCCGCGTTCTCCTGGCGGTCGCCGTGGTGCTGGTGATTCTGAGTCTGTTCCTTCCGCTCTACAAGAAGCGCACCCAAAGCCAGAGCGAGATCGACAACCTGCAGAGCCAGGTCAACGATCAGAAAATGCTGCTGGCGCGCCAGACGCGCGAAGTGAATTTGCTCAAGACCGATCCGGTTTATCTGGAAACGATCGCGCGCGATCGGCTCGACCTGATGAAGGACGGCGAAACGATCTTTCGCCTCGAGCCGCCGCCGGCATTGAAGAAGTAACAAGGGCGGCGCTCTGGCGTCGCTGGCGTTCGTTAGGTAAGTCTCGGCCGAAGATACTTCTTGCCGAAGGAACGGTGTCTCGAATAAACGGGGAGCTCCGTTCAACCGTTCACTTCCCTCGCTCTATGAGATCGAAAAATAACCTCAAGCTGGCCGCACTCTGCTTTCTTCTTGTTTCGTTCGCCCGGGCCGAAGCGCAACTAACCTACAACGTTACCGATGTGGGAACGCTCGGCGGAACTAGCAGCACCGCGAGCACGGCCGGCCAGCAGAACTTCAATGCCGCCGGCATGATCGTCGGATCGTCCACGACCAGTGAGAATGCAGAGCACGCTTTCCTTTATACCAACGGCCAGATGTTCGACTTGAACACGCTCTGCGATTTGTCGACGAGCAACTTCAAGACGCTGACCGTAGCGAAGGCGATCAACGACGATTGTGTCATCGTCGGCGAAGGAATCACTCTTAACGGCGAGAAGCACGCCTTCCTCCTGACTCCCGCGTCGGTCGATGGCGGACGCTGGTCTTATCGGTGTTGCCAATGGGTTTGGATCCAGGATGGCGGTGGCTGGTGGTGGGAAACGGGCTGCGGGTGTTACAAATGGCACGGGGGTCCCGGAGACCATCCGCCTTGTCCGCCAGAGCCGCCGCATTGCTGGTGGTGGCCGCTCCCTTGTCCGCCAGAATGCGGGTGTCATCCGCCGCCACCTCCGCCTGACCATTTCTATTGCTGCATCAAGGGACACATCGTCCTGACCACGGCGGCAGAGTGCCAGGCCAAGGGCGGCCAGCGTTTCGATTCGCTGGAAGAAGCGCTTAAGAATTGCAAGCCTTACTGGTACTGCATCGACAAGAAGGTCGTGCAAACGACGTGGGCGGACTGTCAGACGCGGGGCGTCCAGTGTTACGACACGGCTGCGGAAGCGAAGAAGTATTGCGACGCGAAAATCTGTTGGGTTTGTGTCGACGGAAAGGTTTTGAAGACAACCGACGTGGAAGCCGCGGCCAAGGGCTGGCGTTGCTACCCAACCGAAGAAGAGGCGCAGCGGAATTGCGTTCCGAAAGAGTGCTGGTACTGCATCGACGGCAAGGCGGTAAAGGGGACGGAAGCGGAAGCGCAGGCGCTCGGCCTGAAGTGTTACCCGACGGCGGAAGAGGCGATGCGGCATTGCGAGAAGTTGTGCTGGTGCTGCATCCAGGGGCCGAACGGAAAGCAGCTCGTCCGAACCACCGAAGCGGAATGCAAACAGCGCGGCGGCCAGTGTTATAGCTCTCCGGAAGAAGCGCGCCGGCGCGGTTGTGGCGCGAAGATGTGCTGGATCTGCATCAACGGCGATGTCGTCCAGGTCTCGGAAGAAGATGCCCGGGCGAGGGGACGCCAATGTTATCCGACAAAAGAAGCGGCCCAGCGTGAGTGCAAGATGTGTTGGATCTGCGATAACGGTCAGGCCGTCCAGGTGAGCGAAGTGGAGGCACGCCGCAGAGGTCTCGAGTGTTATCGGTCTCGCGAAGAAGCACTCAGAAGTTGCCGGCCGCGGACCTGCTGGATTTGTCGCAATGGAGAGGCGGTCCAGGTGACCGAGGCAGAGGCGGCTGGCGCCAAGTGTTATGGTTCGCGCGAAGAAGCGCTGCGCAATTGCCAGGGGAAGATGTGCTGGGTTTGTGTAGAAGGACAGGTAACGCAGCTGACCGAGGCGGAGGCCAAGGGCCGAGGGGTTAGGTGTTACGGTTCCCGGGAAGAAGCCCAAAAGAATTGCCAGTCGAAGGAGAAGACTTGCTGGACGTGCGTCGGTGGACAGGTAGTTCAGCTGACCGAGACTCAGGCCCGCGCGAGAGGCGGCCAGTGTTACTCTTCGCAAAGAGAAGCGGCCGCGGCGTGCAAGCCGAAGGAAACCACCTGCTGGACGTGCATCAACGGACAGGTGCTGCAGCTCACCGAGGAACAGGCGCGCGCCCGCGGCGGACAATGCTACGGATCGAGGGCCGAGGCAGCGAGGGCTTGTAACTCGGCCAAGCCGACTCCGACTGCGTTCAAGCCGAAGACGCCCGAGCGTCCGCCGTCGAAACGTCCGGCGCCGTCGCCCACTCCATACAAAGCGCAGTAGCGTTCGGCGGAGAGCCCGTTATCGTCGTGCATGGCCAGTGAAGTTTCGTTGATCGAGCCCGAAGCACTTCAGTCGCGCGTCCGCCAATTGCGGAGGTTTCTTTGACGTCCCGAAACTCGAAGCCCAGCTAAGCGCTCTGGAAGAGCGAATGTCAGCGGCCGATTTCTGGTCGAACCGCGACCGCGCCCAGGGCGACGTTGAGCAAGTTTCGCGTTTACGTTCCATGCTAAACCCGCTCCGGGAACTGGAACGGGCCGTGGCCGACTTCGAAGCGCTGCGCGAGCTTGCAGCGGAGGAGACCGACCCAGCTCATCGCGCGGAAGCGGAGAAGGAACTGGCCGTCGAACAGGCTCCGCTCCTCCATCGTCTCGAGGAATTCGAGCTGCGCCAGTTCCTGTCCGGAGAAAACGATCGCTCGAACGCGTTCGTCACCATCCATTCCGGCGCGGGCGGCACGGAATCGTGCGACTGGGCGGACATGCTCCTGCGCATGTATCAACGCTGGATCGAGCGGAGCGGATTTACTTCCCAAACCATCGACGTGCAAGTTGGCGAAGAAGTGGGAATCAAATCGACGACCCTGCTGGTCCAGGGCGAGTACGCCTACGGGTATTTGAATCCCGAGCGCGGCGTTCATCGGCTCGTCCGCATTTCACCGTTCGATGCCAACAAGCGCCGTCACACTTCCTTCGCCAGCGTCGATGTCGTTCCGGAAATCGCCGACTCGGCGCCCATCGACATCAACCCGGCGGACATCGAGGTCGACACCTTTCGCGCTGGAGGCAAGGGCGGCCAGAACGTGAACAAAGTCGAGACCGCGGTGCGCATCGTCCACAAACCGACCGGTATCGTCGTAGCCTGCCAGGCGGAGCGCAGCCAGGGGCGCAATCGCGAACTGGCGTTGAAAATGTTGAAGGCAAAACTCTACGAGATCGAGCAGGACAAAAAACGGGCCGAGATCGATCGGCAGTACGGAGAGAAAGGCGACGTCGCCTGGGGGAGCCAGATTCGGTCTTACGTTTTCCAGCCGTATCAGATGGTGAAAGACCATCGAACCGGCGCGGAGACCAGCGATGTCCAGGCCGTGATGGACGGCGACATCGACCTGTTTATCCAGGCAAAACTTCGCGGACAGAAGGCGAAGAAAGGCGAGGGGAAAGAGGAGGTTTAACCTTCCTGCTCCTGATCTTGATCCTGATCTTACTCCTTCGAGTAAACGATCATCTGCTCCCAAGATCAGGAGCATGATCAGGATCAGGAGCAGGATTAGTTCGGCGGCGGACTAAGGTCGTAAATTTCAACGAGGCCCACGCCGGTCGAAGTATTGGCGCTGCGAACGATGGCAGTGTAGCTCCCGGGACTGAGCGTTGCTTGTAAGGCCGATTCAGCAGGCTGCGTCGGCGCCAATCCTTCCGCCTGGATTTGGCCGGCGTTCGGACCGTTGGCCCAATTGTCGTTCGACGCAATGACCGAGCCGCTGGCATTCCGAAGCTCCACCATTGGATCGCTGAGTGCGCCAGCAACTCCGACGCCGCTAAGCGACGGTCCAAGCGCGCGCACTACCACGTCCTTCGACTGACTTCCGCCGACAATAAAACCACCGATGAGCACTTGATCGCCGGTCAGGACCGGGCCTCGGGTGGAAATATTTCCGGCTCGTCCGCCAGTCGTGTGCAGGTCGTACAATTCCACCAGCGCAGTGCCGGTCAGATGCCCATCCCCGTTATCAAACGACCTGACGACCACGGTATAGCTGCCGGGATTGAGCGTTGCCAGGATCGACGACTCCCGGCTGTTTGTCGGATCAAGGTGATAACTGGCAATCGTGGTCGCCCAGGAATCGTCGATCCAATCGTCGCTTGTCGCGAGGGTGGCGCCGCTCGCGCTGTGCAGTTCGATCACCGGATCCTCGAGCGGGTTGTTGATCCCGAGCGCAGGAAGGGAGTTTCCGATTCCCCGGAGCACAACGGTCGCCGGCTGCGAACCCTGGATGATGAACCCGCCGATCACGACGTCGTTCCCCGTTCCCACGAATGCGCGCGTGGACAAATTCACCAGGTAGGGCGCCGGGTTCGACGTTAAAAACGCCGGGCCGCTATCGTAAATCGCGTGCGCGCCATTGATGTCGTCCGCCTGCAGATTATCGATCGAGTTGCTGATGATCGAGTTCATGATCGCGGCGACCGTCTGCTTCGGGTTGGCCTGGTCCGGATGATCCAGGCCGACGACGTGGCCGAACTCGTGCAAGGCCACGCGGCGGAAATCGATCTCGTCCGCGCCGGGCCGCGGGCCCCGGTACGAATCCCAGGTAATGCCGCGGTTGAAAACCACGTCCGCCTCGATCATGTGGCCGTCGCGCGGAGTGACCAGGGTTACCGCCAAAACATTGCCCCCAAACTGGTCGCCATAAATGGTGTAGGACATCGTCACGGAAGTGTTCCCGTCGGTGGCCGAAGGCGGCAGGATCGAGTTGCGATTCACGGCAAACTTCATGTGAACCAGGTTCTGGTTCCAAATGTTGAGCGCGTCTTCCGCGATCGCGTTGAAGGATGCGGAGCCGTCGGAAAAGTTGCTGCCGCCCGCAATGGACAGATGCATCAGGACAGTGCGGTTCTTCGTCCACTCGATCGCCGGAGCTCCCGGGCTGCCGTCATCGAATTCGCGAACGAAAGCGTGAGAGCTGGCAGCCCCTAAAGCGACGGCGGCAGCGAGGAGGAATAGTCTGGCGGTAAACATGATTTCGTTCTTAAGGAAAGAGCGTGGAAGCTAGCTCAATTCGTCTCCTTCACAAGCCGCAGCCGCGCCTTTGGATCAAATTTTCCGCGGTTGAATTTCCGGCAGCACTCCAGGCACGCCACCGCTCGTTTAATGCGGCGGACCCGGGGAAATTCGCGGCCGCACCGGGCACAACGATAGAGAAATCGCGGGGCGCGTTTTTTAACCGGAAAAGGCAGGGTATGGCAGCGTGCTTCGTCGCCGATGCCGAGATCGTGGCAGGCGCGACGCCATTCCGCGCCATGCGGCGGGACGCGTCGGCGGCCAGCGCGAAACTGGGCGAGCAAATGGGCCAGCTCATGGCGCAGGGTGCGATCGATTTCGGCCGCGTCGTGATCGCGCAGGCGCGGGTTCAGTGAGACCAGATTACGGCGGGAGTCCGCGCGCCCCGCCGCGCTGAAAAGGCGGGCATTCCATTCGACTCGGACTTCGGCTGCGAGCTCAGCCGCATTCACGCCTGTCAGGATTTCGCGGGCCGTGGCTTCGAGGGCGGAGTCGCGTCCCAGCACGACTGGCGAAAATAGCGGCGGGAAAACGAAATCGAGTTGTTTGCCGCGAGGTTCCTCATTCAGCCTCAGGGAGCGGCGGTTTGGAACCGCCGTTTTTTCGGTCGGCGATTTCAAGTCGCCGCTCCTTGAAGTTGCTCGTGGCTGCGACGCGTCGAGAGCGAGATGCGATTGATAACCCGAACCACGATCGATGCCGTGCGATCGATTTCCTGTTCGGTGGTTTCCCGGCCTAACGAGAAGCGAACCGCAGCGCCCGCCAGCTCAGCGGACAAGCCCATCGCGAGCAGGACATGCGACGCGACCACCGAGCCGACCATGCAGGCGGACCCGCTCGAAGCGCAGACGCCTTCCAGGTCCAGCGCCATCAGGACCGTTTCCGAGCTGAGCCCGGGAAAGCTCACATTGAGCGTGTTCGCGAGAGACGGAGCGCCATTGCCGTTGCGGATCGCGGCCGGACAAGTGGCGCCGATTGTTTCCCACAAACGATCCCGCAAAACCGCTTCGCGTTTCTGTTCCTCCGCGCGATCGCGAAGGACGAACTCAGCCGCCGCTGCCATCCCTGCAATCGCCGGCACGTTTTCGGTCCCGGGCCGACGCTGGTTCTCATGAGCCCCGCCGAATTGGATCGGCTCGATTGGAATACCGGCGCGGAGATAAAGAAAACCGGCGCCTTTTGGTCCGTAGAATTTGTGCGCGGCAAAACTGGCCGCGGCCAATCCATCCAGCGTCGTCTCGGTCTTGCCGAAGGACTGGACGAGGTCGCTGTGCAGAAGGACGCCGCGCTCGTCGCAGCGGCGCGCCAATTCGTCCATGCTTTGGAGCACACCGGTTTCGTTGTTCGCCGCCATCACGGAAACGACGGTCGTGTCGCTGCGAATGAGTCGCGTCAGTTCGTCCGGGTCGACGCGTCCGCGCCGATCCACCGGCAGGAAAGTCACGTCGAACCTTT
>JBEEHG010000025.1:0-4179 GCA_041167265.1 Verrucomicrobiota bacterium
AGCGTTCGCCACAGCCGGTTGCGACAGGGGTTGGACGAAGGCCCGACGGAAGACATCGTTCCGCCGATCGTGAAGCCGTAGGGAACGAGCGTTGTCATCCCGAGTCGCGAAGACGGCGAGGGACCTCACAGTCGGTAAGTCGTCACGCAAGTTTTCTGGCGCAACTTCGTCACGGCGATCTTCGTGGATCGCGGAAGCGGATTAGCGTGATCTCGCTCTGCGACTGAGAGGTCCCTCGGCGCGCTGCGCCAGCCTCGGGATGACACCGATTTTAGCCTCTATGCCTTCAACAGGTCATCCACGTCGAGCGGCGGGCGGCGTTGATGAAGGACCGACGGAAGACATCGTCCCGCCGATCGTAAAACCATAGGAAGCGAGCGTTGTCATCCCGAGCCGCGAAGACGGCGAGGGACCTCTCAGTCGGTAAGTCGTCACGAAGATTTGCTGGCGCAAGTTCGTCACGGCGATCTTCGTGGATCGCGGAAGCGGATTAGCGTGATCTCGCTCTGCGACTGAGAGGTCCCTCGGCGCGCTGCGCCAGCCTCGGGATGACACCCATTTTGCCTCTACGCCTTCAACAGGTCATCCACGTCCAGCGGAACGGTAAACATCGCCTGCTCGCCATTTGGACCGCGCGGCCATAATTCCTTCGGCCGGTCCCAGTAAAGCTCGACGCCGTTCTCGTCGGGATCGCGCACGTAAAGCGCTTCGCTCACCCCATGATCGCTCGCCCCGTCGAGAGCGATATTCGCCGCGGTCAACCGGCGCAACGCGTCGGCGAGACAGGCGCGAGTGGGATAGAGGATCGCAAGATGATAGAGCCCAGTGCAATTCGGCGGCGGCGGCGAGCCCGCTTCGCTTTCCCATGTGTTGAGTCCGATGTGATGATGATAGCCGCCCGCCGAGATGAAGGCGGCTTGCGAGCCGTATCGTTGCATCAACTCGAAGCCCAGCACGCCGCAGTAGAAAGCCAGAGCGCGCTCGATATCCGCCACCTTTAGATGCACGTGGCCGATGCGGACCCCGGGATCGATCGCCGCGTTCATTCTTCTGTAGCCGCTTCGCTGTGCGAAGCGCGAGAGCGATATCGTTTTCGCTCTGCCCCTCGCGTCGCCCGCAGGGCGACGGCTACAGAAAACGTCTTCATCCGTCGCCCTCGCCTTTGTCGTAGAATAAAATGTTGATCAGCAGGAACACGCCGGCGCCCGCGGCGGCGAGGAAGAGAAGAATCGCCAGTCCGGGATAACCCCAGATCCGGAACGACGTCTCAACCCGCATCATCATGGCGGCGCCAACGATCAGCGCGGCGATGATCAGCCCAACGGTGATCCGGTTCGCCACCTTCTGGAAACCGAGCACGAGCGTTTTCTCATCGATCGCATCGACCGAGATCTTCATGTCGTTGTTCGCGATGGCGTCGATGATTTTGTTTAGCCGCGACGGCAAACGCTGGAGAAGGTCTTTGAGTTCCAGCACGCCGCTGAACAAATTTCCCGGCGACAAACTTTTCATCAGCCGTTGCTGCATGATCTGGGCGGCGTTGCGGCGGATGGAAGCATTCGGATCGAAGCTCGGCTCGATCGCTCGGCCGACCTGGTCGAGATTCAGGAGCGTCTTGCCGAGCATGGTCAGCTCCGCCGGCACGCGGACGCCGTTCTCGCCGGAGGCCTGGGTCACTTCGAGAACCAGGCGGCCCACCTGCATTTGTTCGACGGTCGCGCCCTGTTGTTGAGCGACAATCTCGGAGATCCGATGCTTGAAATCCTTCTCCGCGAAATCGTCCTTCTTCTCGCCGATCTTGATCGCAATGTCGGCCGCGTCGTCTCCGCGGCCTTCGGAAATCGCCAGCAGGAGCTGGAGAAGCTGTTCCTGCAATCCCGGCATGATCCGGCCGACCATCCCGAGATCGAGCAGAGCGATCCGGTAATCGTCGGTGATGAAAACGTTGCCCGGATGCGGATCGGCGTGGAAAAACCCGTCGACCAAAATCTGTTGGAGATAGGCGCGGAAAAGTTCTTCGGCGAGCGCGCTCCCATCGAATTCCATCCGGGCGAGGGGATTCAGGTCGGTGATCTTTTTGCCATGGACGTACTCCATGGTCAGGACGCGCGAGCTGCTGTAATCCGCGATGGGCTGCGGCACGACGATGCGCGGAAACTCGTCGAGATCCTGGCCAATGGCGGTCAGGTTGTTCGCCTCCTGCCGGTAATCGAGTTCGCGCACCAGACTTTTGCGGAATTGATCCAGCATCTGGCAAAACTCATAGCGCTTGCCGACGGCGGTATGGTTATCGAGAAAATCGGCGATCTCATCGAGGGCATCCAGGTCCTCGAACATCGCGTCGCGGATCCCGGGCCGCTGCACTTTCACCGCGACCTGCCTGCCATCGCGCAATCGCGCCCGATGGACCTGGCCTAACGACGCCGCGGCCATCGGGGCAACGTCGAAATCCGAAAACGCCTTCGACATCCGGACGCCGAGCTCCGAACAGACGATCTTCTCGACTTCGTCGAACGGAAACGGCTCGACCTTGTCCTGAAGGCGGGCAAGCGCCTCGAGATACGCTTTCGGCATCATCTCGACGCGAGTGGACATGAGCTGGCCGAGCTTCACGAAAGTCGGCCCGAGTTTCTCGAGGTCGTCGGCGAGTTCGTCGGCCTTGGCTGCTTCTTTTGGAGTTACCCGCTCCTCCGCCGCGAGCGTCCCCTCGAGGCCGCTCTCCTTCACGAGATCAGAGCGGCCGTACTTCATGAACAGCCACGCGATCTGGCGGTAGCGGTTGAGGTGCTGTGGTTTTAGAGAGATGCCCATTGCAACTCTAAAACGGTTTTCGCAGGCAAGATGGTCTTGGCGCCCGACCCTGCGTGGCGTTGGAGCGTCCGCTGTCTCAGCGGAGCCGGATGCGCTGAGGACAGCGCGCCACCTCCTCGTTCCCAAGCTCCAGCTTGGGAATGCCAATGTCTTGGAAGCTCCAGCTTCCTCAGCAGTCAGCGCCGACGAAGCGAAGCTTCGAAGACAGCCTCGTTCCCAAGCCGGAGCTTGGGAACGAGGGGGCCAGAAAGATTGCAGGCCTACGCTGCCTTCGTATAACTCGCCTTGTCGTCCACTTCGAGCCAATCAAACAGCGTCGTCTTCGCCGGGTCGAGATCGTAGACTTTTACCTGCTCGACGAACCAGTCGCGTTTCTCCGGATCATGATACGGATTCGCGCGGCCAACTTCCTCGCTCCAGGCCTTCACTTCTTCCGGCGTTTTCTTTTCGCCGTGCGAATCGAGCCAGCGCGCCATCTCTTCATCGGTCGCGCCCTTTTCGACCTCGGCCTTGAAGTCGTCGCCCTTCACCCCTTTGAATCCGAATAGCATGTTATCGAGCGGACAATCGAAATGGTATTCACCGATGTTGCCCCACAACAGCGCACGGCATTTGTCGTAGGTGCGCGCCAGGATCGCGTAGCCGCCAATGCGTTCCCGCGGACTGCGCGGCGCTTCTTTCGTCAGATCTTTCCCTGTTCCCTTGTTGTTCATCCGGAACGTTAAGGCGGCCCGCGATGGGAGCAAACTTTTCGCGGAAAAATACCCGCGCTGAAAGGAGGCGGCGCGCGAATTGACCTTACTATGAGTCAACAGAAAGAAATCATTTCGACAATCAACGGCCTCATCGAGACCCTCAAAGACGGCCAGCAGGGATTTCGCGAAGCGTCGGAAGCTGTGAAGGATTCGCAGCTCAAATCGCTCTTCAGCGAGTATTCGTTGCAGCGGGCAAAATTCGCCGGGGAACTTCAGAACGAGGCGATCAGTCTCGGCGAATCGAATCCGGAAGATAGCAGCAGCACGGCCGGAGCGATGCATCGGGCCTGGATCAATTTGAAATCGGCGATCACGAGCCAGGACGATCACGCCATTTTGGCGGAGTGCGAACGCGGCGAAGATTCGGCCGTCGCCGAGTACAAGAAAGCGATGGAGGAAGACCAGCTTTCCTCGAACATTCGCGAAACGATTTCGCGCCAGTACGCCGACGTGAAGCAGGCGCACGATCACATCAAAGCGCTCCGCGACGCATCGAAGAATAACTAGCAGCGATCGAAATTCCGATATGGCAGGGCGCCGTGGTTCGGCGCCCTGTTTTTTCGCTGTAGCGGCGGCGCTCAGTCGCCGCCCTCGGGAGGAAGACGCGGCGACT
>JBEEHG010000026.1:0-26908 GCA_041167265.1 Verrucomicrobiota bacterium
AGCGTCGGATCGTTCGCGGCGTCGAGGACACGGCGATTCTGGAGAAGATCGAGCAGCCGCCCCTGGCGAATCAGGTCCGCAATCTCCGGATCGTTGCGTAACGCGACGATCTTCGGGTGTTCGCTCAACTCGACCGCGCCGGGGAAGGACAGAAACTTTCGCGCGCTCTCCGGATTCGCGCAGACCGTGCCGGCGTCTCTCAAGGTTTGGTAAACTGAGGGCGGCGTTACGTCCGTTTGTTTAACGACATCGCCGAGTTTCCCGAGCTCGACGGAATTCTTGAGCCGGGCCAGAAACGTCGTCAACGAATCGGCGTCGATGTTCTCGATCGGGAAATGCTTGTCCTCCGGCGGGAGCGGGGCGGCATTACTTTCGACCCGCGACTGCGCCCGAACCTGGGCGTCGGCGATCGAACCGACCGAGCGAATTCCAACGAGGATCAGCCAAAGGAAAAACAGGCCGAAGACGATCCCGGTGAGCGCGCCGGAAAAACCGTAGACGAGCCTGACGGCGCCTGACGGATGTTGAGCGGTTCGTTTGAACAGGAGCGAGCCGAGACTCGCAATCACGCCGTAGACCACGAGGGCGAGAAGCGCGCCGCCGATCATCGACACGATAAAATCCGGCCATTTCAAGATCGGCCGCAGCAAAGGAAGCATGAGATTGCCCCCGAAATACGCGGCGGCGTAGCCCGCGATGACGGCGGCCCCGCGCATCAATTGGCGCGGAAGCCCGAGCCGATACCCGCGCACAACTTCGAAGAGAAGCAGGACGACCGCGAAGGAAATGAAGACGGTCTGCCAAAGAGTCGACCCGGCGGCAGGCGCATGCATTTCAGGAAGTCGCAATGGCTCGCTGTCGCAACGCGTGGTCGCACAGGACGAGCGCGGCCATCGCTTCCACGATTGGGACCGCGCGCGGAAGGACACATGGGTCGTGCCGACCGCGGGCCGTGAGCGTCGTCTCTTCGCCGGCTGCGGTCACCGTCTTCTGTTCGCGCGCGATCGTTGAGGTAGGCTTGAACGCAACCCGAAAAAAAATGTTTTCGCCATTGCTGATCCCGCCCTGGACGCCGCCGGAATGGTTGGTCACGGTTCGGACCTTCGCGTCGCGGATTTCAAAAGCGTCGTTGTGCTCGGAGCCAAGCATTCGGGTCCCGGCAAAACCGGAGCCGATCTCGAAGCCTTTCGATGCGGGCAGACTGAGCATGGCCTTGGCGAGATCGGCTTCCAGTTTGTCGAAGACCGGTTCGCCGAGCCCCGCCGGAATTCCGCGCGCGACGCACTCGATCGTTCCGCCTAACGAGTCGCCGTCGGCTCGCGCTTTTTCAATCGCGGCGATCATCTTCTCAGCCGCGACTGGGTCAGGACAGCGAACCGGTGTCGCCTCGATCTGCTCGACGGTCACGCCGCCAGGATCAATTGCGGCGCTCACGTCATAAATGTGAGTCACGTATGCCAGTAGTTCGAAGCGTGGGAATAAGTTCGCCAGGACCTTTCGCGCGACGGCGCCGGCCGCGACCCGGCCTATGGTCTCGCGCGCCGAGGAGCGGCCACCGCCCTGCCAGTTGCGGACGCCGTATTTTGCTTCGTAGGTAAAGTCGGCGTGCGACGGCCGGTAGGTCGACTTCATCTCGGCGTACGCTTCCGGCCGCGCGTCCTTGTTCATGACCATGATCGAGATCGGCGTGCCCAAAGTTTGACCTTCGAAAACGCCGGAGAGGATTTGGCAGCGATCGGCTTCGTCCCGGGTGGTTGTGATCGCGCTCTGGCCCGGCCGACGCCGGTCGAGTTCGCGCTGAATGTCTGCTTCGGTCAGCTCAAGGCGCGGCGGGCAGCCGTCGATGACGACGCCGACACCGCCGCCGTGGGATTCGCCCCAGGTCGTGATACGAAAGAGCTGGCCGAAGCTGTTGCCCATATTGCGCAATGTCTAGCTCGCGCTCGTTGAAATAACAACGCAGCAACGAGTGTCATCCCGAGGCTGGCGAAGCGCGCCGAGGGACCTCTCATGCGCTCAATCGCTTCCGCGCCACATCAAGCGCATCTGTAAAGCGGCGCGTCGCTGGTCGCTTGCGTGATCAGGATTGCAACTGGGAGGTCCCTCGCCGTCTGCGCGGCTCGGGATGACAGCAGCGGAGCTAAATCGCGGCGAACGCGGTCTTCAGATCGTCGATCAGGTCGTCCACCTTTTCGACCCCGACGGACAGCCGAACCAGCGAATCGGTAATCCCGAGCGACGCGCGCATCTCCGGCGGGATCGAGCCGTGGGTCATGATGGCGGGATGATTCACGAGGCTTTCCACGCCACCGAGACTTTCCGCGAGCGAGAAAAGGTGGGTGTTCTCGAGAAAGCGCCGGGTTCCCGCGAGGTCCGTTTTCAAAACGATTGTGACCATGCCGCCGAACGCCCGCATCTGTTTCTTGGCGAGCTCATGCTGCGGATGCTGTTCGAGCCCCGGGTAGTAAATCTTCTCGACCTTCGGCTCCTTCTCGAGCCAGCGCGCAATCTCGAGCGCGTTCTCGCAATGCCGCTCCATCCGCAGGGCCAGCGTCTTCAATCCGCGCAGCGCCAGGAAGCTGTCGAACGGGCCGGCAATCGCGCCGACCGCGTTCTGCAAAAATGCAATCTGGTCGCCGAGCTCCTTGTTCTCCCCGACCACGATCACGCCGCCGACCATATCGGAATGGCCGTTCAGATATTTCGTGGCGGAATGAATGACCATGTCGAACCCGAACTCGATCGGGCGCTGCATCCACGGGCTGGCGAAAGTGTTGTCCGAAACGCTGATCGCCTTATGCGCGCGAGCGATCCTGGCCACCGCTTCGAGATCGATCAATTTCAACAACGGATTGCTCGGGGTCTCGACCCAGACCATTCGGGTATTCGGGCGGATCGCGGCTCCGACCTTCGACGCGTCGCTCATGTCGATGAAGGTGAAATCGAGGTTCGCGGAGCGACGGCGAACTCTTTCGAACAGCCGGAATGTGCCGCCATAAAGATCGTCGCTCACCAGCACGTGCGAACCGCTGTCGAGTCCATCGAGCGCGGTCGCCATTGCCGCCAAACCCGAGGCAAACGCCCAGCCACGCGTGCCGCTTTCCAGGTTCGCGACGCAACGCTCGTAGGCGCTCCGCGTCGGATTAATCGAGCGCGAATAGTCGTAGCCTTTGTGCTTGCCGGGACTTTCCTGGACGTAGGTGGACGTCTGGTAGATCGGCATCATGATCGCGCCGGTCGTGGGATCGGGAGATTGGCCGGCGTGGATGACGCGGGTGGCGATGTCGTGTTGTTTTTTCATGGGAAAAATCTGTTCAACCGCGGATTACACGGATGTCGCGGATAGGAAGACAAAATCAAAAACATTTGCTGCCATCCCTGCGTTTCTTCCATCCGTGTCATCCGCGTAATCCGCGGTTCAAATCTTCATGGCATTTGGCGGCGGAGATAGGAAAGCAGGTCGCTCCGCGTGATCAGGCCGAGGAACTTTTCGCCGTCCATGATGAGCGCGACGCGGCCCCGTTCGAAGACTTCCAGGAGATCGTTCATGTTCGCAGCCGGCGACAGCGTTTCCAGGTTGTCCGTCATCGCGGTATGAACGGCGTGATTAAAACGTTCCGGGTCCTGATGCACTTTTACGAGCATGTCGGATTCGTCGAGGAGCCCCACGACCTTGCCGTTTTCATCAACGACCGGCACCTGCGAAACATCAGCGGCTCGCATCCGCTTGACCGCGATGAGCAAAGAATCTCCCGGGCCCACGGTGATGACTTCGCCCGCTTCGAAGCGATGGCTGATGAGGTCGCTCAGGTTTCCCTGGGCCGGCCGGCGGACGAATCCCTGATCGGCCATCCAGAAATCGTTATACATTTTCGACAGGTATTTGTTCCCGTCGTCGGCCACGAATGTGACCACGCGTTTCTTCTCGGTTTGAGCACGGCAATAACGAAGCGCGCCGGCGAGCAAGGTGCCCGACGACGAGCCGGCGAGGATCCCTTCCTTGCGCAGCAATTCGCGCGCGGTGGCGAAGCTCTCGGCGTCGTCGATGGTGTAGGCCTCGGCGACACGCGAGAGGTCCGCGATTTCCGGAACGAAATCCTCGCCGATGCCTTCGACGGCCCAGCTTCCAGCGGTGCCCACGTTCCCGGTCTTGATGTAATCGACCAGGATCGAGCCGGCCGGATCGGCCAGCACCATCTCGAGGTTCGGCTGAACGCGGGCAAAGAATCGCGACAGGCCGGTGATCGTCCCGCCCGAACCGACACCGCAAACGACGGCGTCGAGATGGTGGCCCATCGCTTCCCAGATTTCGGGGCCGGTCGTTTTCTCGTGCGTGCGCGGGTTCGCGGGATTGCCAAACTGGTTCACGTAAAACGCGCCCGGAATTTCCGAGGCCAAACGCGCGGCCATGTCCTGATAATATTCGGGATGACCGCGAGTCACGTCCGACCGGGTCAGCCGCACTTCAGCGCCGAGAGCCCGGACGTGCGCGATTTTTTCCTGCGACATTTTGTCGGGAATAACCAGGATGGTCCGGTAACCTTTCGCGCCGCCGATCAAGGCCAGGCCAAGGCCGGTATTGCCCGCGGTCGCTTCAACGATCGTCCCGCCCGGCTCCAGTAATCCATCGCGCTCGGCCGCCTCGATCATGGAAAGCGCGATCCGGTCTTTTATCGAGCCGCTCGGATTGTAGTTTTCCAGCTTGAGAAAAAGCTGGCAGAGGCCGGTGTCGAGCCGTGTGATTTCGACGAGCGGGGTGTCGCCGATCAATGACAGGATCGACGGCGGTTTTTGATGGGACGCGGGCGAAGGCGAGAGTTGCATCAGGTTGTTACCACTCGGAATTGCTATCGGTGATGAATTGCTGGAGGACCTCGAACCGCATTTCGCCGTAGTTCATGGCATAGCGAAGCTCGCCGCCTTTGTAAATCCAGGTGGTGGGAATCCAGCTCACCGGCAGATCGAGGAAACGCTTGATCCTGGTGTCGCCCTTTCGCGGCCCGGGATCGGCGAGGATCGTGACGTTGGGCTGGCCCGCCAGTTCATACTTGGTGAGCATCGCCTTGCCATCATCGCCGCCATTCCAAACCGAGACGAAGTAGAATTTCACGTCCGGGTTCGCCTTCACGGTTTTGAGCCAGCCGCCGCTCTTCAATTCCGACTGGCAATTGCCACACCATGACGCCCAGAGATGGACAACGCTGAGACCGGGCGCCTTGATCGCTTCGGTAAGTTGCTGCTCGGCCGGCGACCCGCCGAATACCGGGATCGCGAAAGCCAGCGCCGCAACGAGAAGGAATTTTTTCATTCGAAAGCGTCCAGCGTCAAGCGAGGGACACGCTTCGGCGGACGAGGAATATTAGGCGGAAAATAAAGCGTTGTCATCCCGAGCCGCGCAGACGGCGAGGGACCTCGCAGTCGCAGATACCGCCACCCGAAAACCGCTGACGCGATCCACGCAGATTGGCGTGACGAAAAAAGCAGTTGCTGGCTTGTGTGATCGGTTATCGCGTGGGAGGTCCCTCGGCGCGCTCGGCGCCCTCGACCGATTCGTGCTCGTGCTCCCGCTCGTGCTCGATTCTTCCAGGCGTTGATTTCGATTACGATTACGAGCAGGAGCACGAGCACGAGGCAGGCGGAACGCTCCGGGTTGACCAGCCTCCTATTCAGGCTAGTATTCCGTCCCCATTTCTGAGCGTAAGCCGGGCGTAGGAGCGCCGCGGCGAGAGACAGAAAGCGGCTCGGCGCCGCCAGGGGACTAAGCCACTATGTTAATGCAGGATTTACTTGCGAAGTCGTATCGCGACTTCAAAGAAGGTAGCATCGTCAAAGGACGCGTTCTCGAGATTCGCCCGCGGGAAGTCCTCGTCGATATCGGCTACAAATCGGAGGGGGTCATCCCCTCCCACGAGTTCGAAGACATCGAATCCATGGAGGTCGGCGATGAAGTCGAAGTCCTCCTCGAGCGCCTCGAAAACGACGAGGGCATGGTCGTGCTCTCGAAAGAAAAGGCGGCTTACCGCCAGAATTGGAATAAAATCGCGCAGGTCTTTGCTGGTGACGGCTTGATCAAGGGCAAGGTGAAGTCCGTGGTGAAGGGCGGCCTGATGGTGAACATCGGCGTGGAAGCGTTCCTGCCGGCGTCCCAGATCGATATTATTCCGCCGAAAGATTTGCAGCAGTTCGTCGGCAACACCTACGATTTCAAGATCGTCAAGATCAACGACGACCGGAAGAACGTGGTTCTGAGCCGGCGGGAGTTGATCGAGCAGGAGCGGAGCGAGAAGCGCCAGAAATTCCTCGAAGGAGTGAAGGTCGGCGACCGTGTCACGGGCAACGTAAAAAACCTGACCGATTTCGGCGCGTTCATCGATCTCGATGGCATGGACGGGTTGCTCCACATCACGGACATGACCTGGGGCCGGCTTGGCCATCCGAGCGAGCTCCTCAAAGTCGGCCAGCCGCTCGAAGTGGTCGTGCTCGACATTAACAAGGAGAAGGAGCGCGTCTCGCTGGGCCTGAAGCAGACCCAGAAGAATCCGTGGGACCAGATCGAAGAGCGGTTCCCGGCCGGTCAGCACGTCAAAGGCAAGATCACGAATCTCGTTCCTTACGGCGCGTTCGTGGAATTGGAGGAAGGCGTCGAAGGTCTCATTCACGTTTCCGAGTTGTCCTGGACCAAACGCATCATGCGGCCGTCCGACGTTCTGACCCAGGGTCAGGAAGTCGAAGCAGTCGTGCTCGGCGTGAACAAGGAAGAGCAGAAAATTTCGCTGGGCCTGCGCCAGCTCGAGCCGAACCCGTGGGATGAGATCGAGAAGAAATTTACCATCGGCAGCCACGTGAAGGGCGCGATCCGGAACATGACCGCGTATGGCGCGTTCGTGGAACTCGAAGACGGCATCGACGGCATGATCCACGTCTCCGATTTAAGCTGGACCCGGAAAATCAATCACCCGAGCGAAGTCTTTAAGAAGAACGACGAAGTGGAAGCGGTCGTGATCGACATCGACAAGGTGAACCAGCGGATCAGCCTCGGGATCAAACAGCTGAGCGACGATCCGTGGAAGGAAATCGATTCGAAATACAAGATCGGCGATCTGGTGAAGGGCAAGGTCACGAAGCTGGCCAGCTTTGGTGCGTTCGTGCAATTGCAGGACGACATCGATGGCCTCGTACACATTTCCCAGCTGAGCGAAGATCACGTCGCGAAAGTGAAGGACGTGCTCAAGGTCGGCCAGGAAGTCGAAGCCCGTGTCATCAAGGTGGACAAGGTCGAGCGCCGGATCGGTCTGTCGATCAAGGCCGCGAATTATTCCGAGGAAGAGCTCAAGCGCGAATCCGAAGCGTTCGATAACCTGCGTCCCGGCGAAGACATGGTCGGCCTCGAGAAAGCGTTCGAAGCCGCCGAGGAAGACTACCGGCCCGGCGAAGGCAAGAAGAAGTAACGGCGCGATTCGTACCGCCGACTGTCCGTTGTAGCGACGCCGCTCGGTCGGCGTATTAACGCGCCTTCTTACCAACGCGCGTGTTTACGGCGACAGAGCGCCGTCGCTACAACGCTTGTCATCCTGAGCGTAGCGAAGGATCTCTGAACATTTCCGGTCGTCTAGCGCGCGGAAATGGTCAGAGATGTTTCGCTCCGCTCAACATGACAGGCTTTAGGAAAATCGGGTGGCCGCCCTATTTCCCGAGCTCGTAGATGTATTCCACGAACGACATCGCCGCGCCATCGAAGCCCTGGATTTTCGGGTTCGTCGATTCGATGACGTAATACTCGTCCGGGGCGTGTGCGCCGCTGCCGTGGCCGAGACCGAAATGACCTGAAGCTAATTTCAGCGGTTCACCTGTGAAAACGAAACCGGGATACGAGCCGGCGTTGCGCGGCCACATCACGGGCTCGATGCCGGCCCGCTTCAAAACCGCGATCTGCGCCTGGATCAACGGCGCGCTCGCCGCGGTCTGGGTCGGATCGTAGCCGCCACTCATGTTCACTTCGATGTCGCCAAAGCCGCGCTTCGCCAGGTGCGCCTTGATCGCCGGCACGACGTCCGCCGCTTTCATGTCGGGCACCAGGCGAAAATCCATTTTCGCCACCGCCTTGTGCGGCAGCACGGTCTTGCCGCCCGGGCCGGTGTAACCGCCCACCAATCCCTCGATGTTCGCCGTCGGCTGCGATTCCAGGCGGATGTTCGCCTGTTCCCACGGCAGGTCGCCGATCCAATGCTGCACGCTCATTTGCTTCTTCGACTGCGCTTCGCTCCGAATCTTCGAGGCGGCCGCAATCATCTTCTTTTCCTCATCGCTGATCGGACGCGGCTTGGGATAATTATCGATCGCGATTTCGTTGCCATCTTCCGAGACGAGGGTGTTCAGCGCCTTGACCAAATGCCAGGCGGGGCTGTCGACCATCGCTTTCAGCGAGGAATGAATGTCTTTCCCTGGTCCGCGTCCCCATTTCTCGCCCGTCGAAACCAATTCCAGCTCGACCACCCCTTTCGCGCCGAGGCTGACGGTGACGATGCCGTCCAAATCCTGCATCGATGAAGGCATGAAAACGCCCACGGTTTTTGCGAGCGCCGCCTGCACCTCAGGCTTGTGAACGAGCTGACCAATGTGCGGCGAACCAATTTCTTCCTCGCCTTCGGCGACCATCACCAGGTTCACCGGCATCTTTTTTCCCGCGCCCTTAATCGCATGCAACGCCGCCAGAAACGCCGACTCCGGCCCCTTCTGATTCACCGCCCCGCGACCGACGATCGCCTTTCCCAATCCGGGTTTATCCACGAGCGCAGCATCGAGCGGCGGCGAAGTCCATTCCTTCGGATCGAACTGCTTCACATCGTACATGAAATAAAGCCCGACGGTTTTCGCCGCGCCGGCGTCGAGAGTCGCGAATACCCCAGGCTTTCCGTCCGTTTGGATCACGGTCGCCTGCTGGAAGCCCGCTTCCTTCGCCAGCTTTGCCATGTATTCGGCGCCTTCGGTCGAATTGAGGTTCTCGGCGGCGATGGACGGCAGCTTGATCCAATCCTGGAGTCGCTTCACGGCTTCGTCGTGCCGTTTCGTGATCTCGGCCTTGATCGGGGCAAGATCGTCAGCGGCCCGGGCGGATAAGGCGGTCGCAAGCGCAACGAGGACAACAAGCGGAAGGCGATTGGAGATGCTCATAAAGATATTTCTCACAAAGGACACAAAGGATCACAACGAAAAATTTTGGAGTTTGAGCCTTATTCCCCAAGCGCTGTAGCGACGGCGCTCAGTCGCCGTTCCGGTCGACGCGGCGACAGAGCGCCGCGACTACAGGCAAGGCCTAAAACTCAGCGCTGCCGGGCGTGCGCGCGAACGGGATCACGTCGCGAATATTTGAAACGCCGGTCACGAACATGAGCATGCGCTCGAAGCCGAGGCCGAACCCGGCGTGCGGCACCGTGCCGTAACGCCGGAGGTCGAGATACCATTTGTAATCCGCCGGATCCATCTGGTGACGGCGCATGTTTTCCTCGAGCACCGCGAGCCGTTCCTCGCGCTGGCTGCCGCCCACGATCTCGCCGATCCCCGGCACTAATACGTCCATCGCGGTCACCGTTTTGCCATCGTCGTTCAATCGCATGTAGAACGGTTTTATTTCCTTTGGATAATTGAAAACCGTTACCGGACATTTGAAATGCTTCTCGGTGAGCCACCGTTCATGCTCCGATTGCAGGTTCGCGCCGTACGCGACCGGGAACTCGAATTTCTCGCCGCTGTTCTTCAGCAGTTCGACCGCATCCGTGTAACTGATCCGCTGGAAGGGCCGTTCGATGACGAAATCGAGCCGGGCCATCAATTCCTTATCGACGAACTTGGCGAACAACCCGAGGTCCTCCGCGCAGTTTTCTCGGATATCGGCGATGAGATATTTCACCATCTCTTCGGCGAGATCCATGTCGCCCTGCAAATCGCAGAACGCCATTTCGGGCTCGATCATCCAGAACTCGTTCGCGTGCCGGGAAGTATTTGAGTTCTCCGCGCGGAACGTCGGGCCGAAGGTGTAAACTTTGGTGAGCGCGCAGGCGAACGCTTCGGCTTCCAGCTGGCCGCTGACGGTCAGGTAAGTCGAGCGCGCGAAAAAATCCTGCGCATAATCGATCGAGCCGTCATCCCGGCGCGGCGGGTTCTTCAGGTCGAGCGACGTGACGCGGAACAATTCGCCCGCCCCCTCGCAATCGCTCCCGGTAACGATCGGGGTATGCACATAAATGAAGCCGCGTTCCTGGAAGAATTGGTGGACGGCGAACGCGAGCCGGCTCCGGACCCGGAAAATCGCGCCGAACAAATTCGAGCGCGGCCGCAGATGCGCGATCTCGCGCAGGAACTCCGGGGTATGCCCCTTCTTCTGGAGCGGATACGTTTCGTCGGACCCGCCGATAATCTCGATCTCGCTCGCGACAACTTCCCACGCCTGGCCTTTTCCCTGCGATGCAACGAGATCCCCCCGGACGGAGATCGACGCGCCGGTCTGCAATCGCTGGACGTCCGCATAGTTTGGCAGCGCGTTTTGGGCAATGATCTGAAGACTGCGCAGGCACGAACCGTCGTTCAGCTCGATGAACGAAAAATCTTTCGAGTCGCGCCGCGTTCGCACCCAGCCCTGGACGTGAATGCCACGGATCGGCCCGGCGCTGGCCAGCGCGGCTTTGACGGAGATCGGTCCTGACATGGGGTTGAAGGTTGCCGGGGATTGGAGGTTCGACAAGCGAGTTGTAGCGACGCCGCTCTGTCAGCGTAAACAAGCATTGGCGAAATCGGCGCGTTGAACGGCGACAGAGCGCCGTCGCTACAACCAGAAATTTCCGATTTCCGAAATTCCGATTCCGTTTAGCGTGTCCGCTCCTATGGCCGAAGGTCGCCTTATTCTTTGGGACATCGACGGCACGCTGATCAACACCGGATCCGCCGGCCAGTTCGCCCTCGTCCGCGCCACCATTGAACGCTTCGGCGGCGACGGCGACCTGAACGGCGTGGAAATCGCGGGCCGGACCGACGTCGCGATTGCCCATCAAATCCTCAGGAAATATGGCGAAGCGGTGACGACCGGGAACGTCGATTCGTTTCTCAGCCGATACCTCGAGTTGCTTCCGGAGGAATTGCCGAAACGGAATGGATGCGTTCTGCCCGGCGTCCGTGAATTACTGGAGACCCTGTCGCAGCAGCCCGACAAAACACTCGGTCTTCTCACCGGAAACCTCGAGCGCGGCGCGCGTTTGAAGCTCGAGCATTACAATCTTTGGCGGTTCTTCCTCTTCGGCGCTTTCGCCGACGATCATCACGATCGGAACGCGCTCGGACCTTGCGCCCTGACCCGGGCCGTCGCGCACGCCGGTTACGATTTCCCTCCTGCCCGGGTCGACGTTATCGGCGATACGGCCCACGACATTGCCTGCGGCAAAGCTTTCGGCGCGCGGACGATCGCGGTCGCGACCGGTTCATGGTCGCGCGAACGCCTGGCGGAAGGTGAGCCGGACTTTCTCTTTGATGATTTCGCGAATGTGGACGAAGTGAAGCGCGAGCTCGGCTGGTGATCGATTCCGCACAGCCGCCAGATCGACAGCTTTCGAACTGTAACCGTATGAGTTTGCCCGACGCCCCGAATGTTTTGCCGCTGGACGGTGAGATCGACCTGCACGTTTCACCGCGGGTATCGGCCGCGCTGGGAGCGATGATCGACCAAAAGCCGCAACGCCTCGTGGTCGATCTCTCGGCCGTGACCTACATCGACAGCTCAGGCCTGGCGGTGCTGATCGAGGGAATGCAGAACGTGGAATCTTACGGCGGGAAGTTTATCCTGGCCGGAATCCAGGACAACGTCCGGCCGATCTTTGAGATCGCGCGCCTCGACCAGGTCTTCATCATTTTCCCTCATGTCGATGCCGCGCTCGCGGCGGTGTGAGCCACGATCTGCAACGTCCGGGCGACGTTGATGGCGATATCGAACTGCGGAGCGAGCGCGAGAATTTCCTCGCGGGCCTGAGTGCGAAGCGCCGGGTCGGCCCAGAACTGGAGCGCGTCGGAGATCGCAGCGACATTCCGCGGATCGTCGATCACGCTTCCGTGCCGGGCCGGCTCGATGATCTCGGAAAAGCCGTTCGCTTTCGTCGTGACGACCGGCAAGCCGGCCGCGAACGCTTCCAGGCAGGCATTCGAGAACGGATCGTAAATCGTCGGCAACAGGAAAATATCGGCGGCGCGATAAAGGCGCGGCATATCGCCGACAACGCCAAGAAATTTCGCCCGGCCCCGGGGGGACCTCCCCGGTTCGCCGCGGCCGGCGACGAGCAGTCTCATCTTTCCGCCCTGCCTGTCGATCGCTTCGAGCGCGAACCGCAAACCTTTGCGCTCCCAGCCCGAGCCGGCAAAGAGCACGACGATTTCGTCCTGGTCGAACCCAAGCGTTTCGCGGACTTTGTCCCGGTCCGTCCCGGGACGAAACAATTCGAGAGGCACGCCGTTGTAAACCACGTCGATGTTTTCCGGCGGGTAGCCGTAAAACCGGACGATCTCTTCTTTCACCATCCGCGAATTCGCGATGACGTGCCGGGCGCCACCCCGGGCGAAGAGAGATTCTTCGAGAGCCGCCGCCGCGGAATGCTTGCGGTTGAAGAGGCGACCGATTTTCCGCAGAGGCCCCGCGATTTCGTTGCGGCGCTCCAGCCAGGCCCGATGGACGCCATCCCCGGCGCGGTAAAGATCGCATTTCCAGATCCGTTCAAGACTGAACAAGAAGTCTGATTGGCTCCGCACTACTTTTTCCAATTCATCAGCAAACGCGATCGGAGTCGTGGCCCCGACGCGCTGAATGGGCCCGAAGTCCCATTCTTCGGCGGGCCATTCCGCCGTGCTAAAGAGCGACGCGCGATGGCCGGCCGCGACGACCCCCGCCGCCAGGCGTTTCAAATACGCCTCGGCGCCGCCCCCCGAAGAAAAGCCGCGCCGGACAAATCCTATGGTAAGTTCCGTGGGTCCGCTGCCGGACTGGCGACTGAAAGAAGACATGGAAACTTTACTTGGCTGGGAGGCCACAATACTTGTTAGCCGATGGTGGGTGAAACTCTAAACGCCCCTCCGGTTTTGCACGCCGTTTCGCCCGAGCAACCGCGTGTTTTGCCGAAACATCTGCTTTACTCGATTTTCGCGCGAATCGGCGGGTCGGGGCTCGATACCGACGCCTTTGAGACATTGCGCGCCTCGCATCGCGGCGGCTTCCTCGGCCGCGCCATCGCCTACGATAACCGGCAGACCGAAATCCCGGCGCGGCTGATTTATTCCCTGCGCTGGCATCCGGTGCGGCTCATCTCATTTCTCGACCGGCCCTACTATTACGGCGCGAAAAAGAAGTATCTCGATTGGGTGGCGTCGCGTCATCTCGCGACCGGACGCTACGACCTGTTTCACAGCTGGTCGGGGGATTGTCTCCAGTCGCTCCGGGTCACGAAAAAGCTCGGGATTCCTTCGATCGTCGAGATCCCCACCTGGCATCGCGACCGCGGCAAAGTCGGCGAACGCGCCCCCACCCCGGTCCCGGAAGCGCCGCGCCGTTGGAAGGAAAACCTCCTCCAAACCCGGGAACGTTTCATCGAGGAATACGACCTCGCGGATCTGCTCTTCGTTCTGTCCCAAAAAGCGGCCGACACGTTCCGGGTCCAGGGATTTTCGGAGGACAAACTTTATTACCTGCCGCGAGGCGTCGACGTGGATCGCTTTAAGCCCGGCCCGCGGCCGCCGATCTTCCGAGCCGTTTTCTCAGGCGCTCTCATCGAACGCAAAGGGATCCATCATTTGCTGGAGGCGTGGCATCGGCTCGACCTCAAGGAGGCGGAGCTTTGGCTGGTCGGTTCGGTGCACGACGAGGCCAAGCCGCATCTGAAGAAATATTGGCGGGACAACATCCGTGTGGTCGGGTTCAAGCGGGACGTCGAAAATTATCTGAGCCAGGGGACGGTCCACGTCTTCCCGTCCACCTGCGAAGGGAGCGCGAAGGTCGTGTACGAAGCGGCTGCTTGCGGATTGCCGCACATCACCACCCGGGAAGCGGGCGATGTGGTCAACGACGGCGTCGAAGGCATCATTATCCAGCCGGGTAACGTCGGGGAACTGGCCGCGGCCATCCTGGAATTGTATCGCCACCCCGACAAGGTAGCGCGCATGAGCGAAGCAGCCCGCCGGCGCGTGGTGGATAATTTCACCTGGGACCATTTCCGGACCCGGCTCCTGATTGCCTACGAGAAGGCGATGCGGATGAAGCGCTAGGTTTTCCATCGTAATCGTGCTCGTGCTCCTGCTCGTGATCGATTCCCGGATGCTTCCGTTCGATTGCGATTACGAGTGCGATCACGAGGACGAGTTTGAATGAACATTCTCCTTCTCCAGCTCAAGCGGATCGGCGACCTCATCCTCACCACGCCGGCCATCGCGGCCATCCGCCGGAAATTTCCGGATGCCTCGGTGTCGCTCGTCGTTTCCGCGGCCGTGAAAGAATTGCTCCCGGCGATTACCGGCGTCGACAAGGTCTACGAAGTCCGGGGCAAAACGGACGACGCCTTCGACTGGATCGCGTTGTCATTGGGGAAATTTGATTACTGCCTCGATTTCACCCGGAACGATCGTTCGTCGTTCCTGACTTTTCTTTCCGGCGCGCGGAAGCGCATCACGTCCGATCATCCGAACCTGCGGACGAAACTGCGGGCGCGCAGCTACAACGAATTTGTGGAAGCGCCCGTCGGTTTTCTCCACACAGTTGATTACCATCTCGCGCTTCTCAAACCGCTCGGGATCGAGAACGCTTCGCGCGCCATCCGGCTGGAGTTGCCGGAAGACACAGTGGCGAAAGCCGAAGAGCTTTTGCGCGCCGCGCACGTCGGTCCGGATTTCGTCTGCTTTCATCCCGGCTCGGCGCGGGCGGAGAAATTTTGGGAAGCAAACCGCTGGGCGGACGCCATCGACCATTGCGCCCGGGAAACTGGGATGGCCTGCGTTCTGACCGGCGGCCGCTCCCTCGTCGAGCAGGCCCAGATTGCAGCCATCAAAGCCGCGGCCCGATCCAGCCCCATCGATTTATCGGGGAAAACGAACCTCCTCACCCTGGCCGCGTTGGTCCGCAAAGCGCGTCTCCTGGTGACGGTCGATTCCGCTCCGATGCATTTCGCGGCCGCCTGGGACACGCCCCAGGTAGTGCTCTTCGGACCCACCAACCCATTCCATTGGCATCCGCGGTCGGATTCCGCCATCGTTCTCCTGGGCGGAAATACCCATCCGCTGACCGAGTTCAGCCCGAAACAGCGGGCCGTCCCGATGAACCAAATCTCGACGAAAGCCGTGATCGATGCTATGGAAACGCTGCTGTCGGTTCCGGCGGCGCGTGCCCTATGAGCGAACCGCAAGCCGCACCTAAAAAACCCTCTTTTTGGCAGTTACTGCGCCAGGGTTGGGGTCCGTACAAGCGGCTTTATGGCTATGTGAAACCCTATCGCTGGCGCTTCATCGCCGGTCTTGCCCTCGGGTTCGCCTTCGGCCTCTCTAATGGTTTCATACCGCTGGTCCTCGGCAAAGTGACCAGCGCCGTTTTCCAAGGCGGCGGTCCGGCCAGTCCCCAGCAATTCGCCGAAAACCCCTCGCTCTTGAATGCCGGTCCGAAGATAAATTCGATCCTGCTGACCTGTCTTTTGATTCCCCTGGTGATGGGGGTGCGCAGTGTCTGCGCCTACGGCAATGCCGTCCTGATGCAATGGGTGAGCAATCGCGCCATCACCGATGTTCGGATCGAGTTGTTCAACAAAATGATGCGCCACTCGATGGATTTTTTTAACAAAATGCCGTCCGGGTTCCTCATGTCGCGGATCACAAACGATACCCGTGGCATGCAGATGGCCCTTTCGACCATCAGCAGCGACCTGTTCAAGCAACCGGTCGCGATCCTGAGCGGTATCGTCGTGCTGCTCTACATGGATTGGAAATTCACCGCCGTAACCCTGGTGCTCTTTCCCGTCTGCCTGGTGCCGATCATTCTTTACGGCCGCAAAGCCCGAAAATCGTCCCAGTTTCAGTACGAGGACCTCGGGCAAATGGTGATGACCATGCAGGAAACGTTCGCCGGGATTCGGGTGATCAAGTCTTTCGCGCGGGAAAAGCACCAGCAGGATTCCTTTGTGCGCAGCAACCAGCTGCTCTTTGACAACGTCATGCGGATAGTAAGGGCCATGGAAAAGACCGGACCGATCGTCGAGCTTCTCGCCGCCTGCGGGGTGGGTCTGGCGCTGCTCTACATTTATTTCGCTAATCTGAGCGCGGCTCGTTTCATCGCCCTGAATGCCGGGATTTTCCTTCTCTACGATCCGATAAAGACCCTGAGCCGCCTCCACATTGTCATGCAGCAATCGATCCAGGCGACGACGGAAGTGTTCGCCATCCTCGATACAGAATCGAGCGTGAAAGACGCGCCGGACGCGAAACCGCTCCCAGAATCCAAAGGCTTCATCGAATTCGATGACGTGACGTTCCGCTACGCGAATACCGTCACCAACGCCGTGTCGAATTTGCAGCTGCAGATCGAACCGGGAAAGAGCTACGCTTTGGTCGGGGCGAGTGGCGCCGGCAAGAGCACGATTCTGTCGTTAATCCTGCGCTTTTACGATCCTACCTCCGGGGTGGTGCGGATCGACGGACACGATCTGCGCACGATCACCCAGGAATCGTTGCGCGGACAGATCGGACTGGTGACCCAGGAAACGTTTTTGTTTCACGACACCATCTTCAAGAACATCCAGTTCGGCCGGCTGGACGCCACCGCGGACGAAGTTTATGCCGCGGCCCAGGCGGCCTATGCGCACGATTTCATCACCGCGCAGCCGCAGGGCTACGAAACCATCATTGGCGATAAGGGCTGTATGCTCTCGGGCGGACAACAGCAGCGGCTGGCCATCGCCCGCGCGCTCCTGAAAAACGCGCCGATCCTTCTCCTCGACGAAGCGACCTCCGCGCTCGACTCCGAATCGGAGAAGCAAATCCAGATGGCGCTGGAAACGCTTTCGGCCGGGCGCACCGTCATTGCCATCGCCCACCGGCTCTCGACCATTCTGTCAGCCGACCAGATCGTGGTGATGGACCAGGGGTTCATCAAGGACGTCGGCACCCACCGCGAGCTTCTCGACAAATCGATCTATTACCGCCGGCTTTACGATATGCAGTTCAATCGCGACCACGAAGCCCTGCCGCCGGCGGAGACTCCGTTCCTGGTCGAAGCGGTCGGGTAGTTCGATTCCTCGACGATCCTAATCGTGCTCGTGATCGAAAGGAGAGCGATCACGAGCACGAGCACGAGCACGAGCACGATTACGAAGGAAAGTTTCCGGCGATCGTCGTGAACTGTTCATCGCCAAGCACGGGCTCGAATTGCGTTTCGGCCGGGCAGTCCGGTAATTCCACCCACGACCTGCAACCGCCAAAAGCGGGTTTGTCCGCGAATCTCCAGGCCGGTTCCAGGCGGAACACGCGAACCAGCGCCACGTGCAGCCCGGCACCCTGGTACTCGAAGCGCTCCCGAACCACCGATTCCTCCAGAATATGGAACCGCTCCAACGCCGCAGCCGCCGGCCATGAGGTGATTTCAGCGCGCGCCTCCAGTTTCGCGAAATACCGGATCTCGATCTCTCCCTCGCGCCCGGTGGGAAGCTGCGCATCCGGGGTCCGGACCTTCACTGTCTGTTCGTGGAAAAATGTCGGGAACAGGAAGAACTCGGCGTGGCGAAAGCCAAACCCTTGCCGGCCTTCGGCGAGGCCGCCTTTGCGCAGGAGGATGCTCTGCTCTCCCCGCCCCAGCGCTTCGCAGACCAGCGCCCATTCCTTGAAACCGACGCTTTGCATTTGGCGCGCGCCAAACTAGCCTCCCGGCGATGGCCTTCAACATCGACCTCCACACGCACACTTTTTTCTCCGGCGACGGGGTTTCGAGTCCGGAGGAGAACATCGCCGCGGCCCGCGAGAAAGGCCTGCACGGCTTCGCCATTACCGATCACAACACCTGCGACGCCGTCACTTATCTCCTCGAGAAAGGCCTCATGCGCGAGGACGGCCAGCCGGTCGACGATTTCCTCATCATTCCCGGCGTCGAAGTGACGACGGCGGAGGGCCACCTTCTCTGCATCGGCGCCACCCTGCCTTACTTAAAAGGCAAACCGGCCCGCGAAGTCTGCGAGCTCATTCATGAACGGGGCGGCCTCGCGATTCCTCCGCATCCCTACGATCTTTTCCGGGCCGGGATCCGTTTTCCAGTTCTCGAGACGCTCCCGATCGACGCCCTCGAAGTTTTCAATGCCGCCACCACTTTACGGCGCTACAACCGCTACGCTTTTAAATACGCCCAGATGCGCGGCCTGCCCATGACCGCGGCGAGCGATGCCCACCACGCCGAAGCCATCGGGGTCGCCCATACGATCCTGGATACCGACGATTTTTCGGTGCGAGGAATTATTGCCCAGCTCCTCAAGGGCGCCGAGCTCAATGAGCATTACCTGACGCCTCGCGACAGCGTGCGCAAGACCTGGAACAACTGGATGCGCTTGCGGCGCCGGAAAAAATTACCGCCGTCGAAAGCGACCTTGAACGGCGGAAGCCAGGGATGAGCGCTTACGTCGTGGAAGGTGTGTAAGCTGTCGCGCGGAAGGCTCCGTCGCCCCTTGAAAGGCTGTCATGTTGATCCCCCAACCGCCGGAGAAAGATCTCTGACCATTTCCGCGCGGTAGGATGCAGAAATAGTCACAGATCCTTCGCTGCGCTCAGGATGACAACGAAACGGGATACGTGCCTGAAGTTAAACCCTTAAAAGGCTGTCATGGGATCCCGCAGCCGCGGGAGAAACATCTCTGACCATTTCCGCGCGGTGGGATGCAGAAATAGTCAGAGATCCTTCGCTGCGCTCAGGATGACAACCAAGGGGAGCGCGTCCTTGGAATTCAGAGTCGTGATCGAAGCAGGTCGCCCAGCGCCGTCGGTTCCGTCACCGGCGCCTTGCAGGTGAAATTCTCGCAGACGTAGGCCGCAGCCTTGCCGCCGATCGGTTTCATTCCCCGCAACGCTTCCAGTTTTTCCTCGAGGTACCGCTGCCCATCCCCTCCATCCGCCAGGAGCAGGACCTTGTTCGCAACGAAATGGCGATGCACCTCGCTGACGAGCGCGCGCGTGTCCGCGGCATCGCGTTCGCCCGCGATAATGATCTGCCGCGGTTCGCTCAAACTCAGGTCCAGCGCGACGAGCATCTGCGGCATCGCACTGGCGAAATGGCCGATCTGGGCAGCAAACGCGTCGATCGTTTTCTCGGCGCGCTCGTAAAAGCGGGGCTCGTTTCGGATCTGCGACAGGCGAAGAAGATTCAGAGCGGAAACAGAACTGGCCGCCGGCTCCGCGCTGTCGTTGTCCTCTTTCAGGCGAAGCAAAATGCTCGGGTCGTTCCCGGCGCCGCTGAAGTAACCGCCGCGCTCGTTGTCGAAGAACAAACGATCCTGCGTTTCCTGGAGTTCGATCGCCCAGCGCAGCCACGCGATCTCAAACGACGCTTCGTAAAGATCGAGCAATCCCTGGATCAAAAACGCATAGTCGTCCGCGAACCCTTCGACGGCGCTGCGGCCTTCCCGGAAATTGCGAAAGAGAACTTTGCGCGACTCATCGTAAAGCTCCGCTCGAATAAACCTGGCGGCCCGGCTCGCGGCTTCGAGATAAGCCGGGTCGCCCAGCACTTGCGCTCCCCGGGCGAAAGCGAGAATCATCAGGCCGTTCCAGGCGGTGATGATCTTGTCGTCCAAATGGGGCCGCGGCCGTTTCGCGCGAACATCGAACAAAGTCTGGCGCGCGGTGCCGAGAAGCTGCCGCGCTTCCGCCTCGCTCTTCCCGAAATGCTTCGCTGTCGCAGCCACATTGCCCAGCTCGATCAGGATGTTCTTGCCGGTGAATTCACCATGCGGATCGCCGCCCGAAGGAACGTTCCCCTCGGCTTTGACTGCGTAATGGAAATTGAAAAGTTCCGCGGAAGCGCCCAGGACTTCATCGACTTCCTTCTGACTCCAGACGTAGAAAGCGCCTTCCTGTTTTTTGTGTTCCGCCGATCCGGGGATTTCGCTGTCGGCATCTTCGGCGGAGAAAAAGCCGCCCTGCTTCGCGGTCATCTCGCGGCGAACGTAATCGAGCGTGTCCCGCGCGGTCTCTTCGAAAATCGGTTCCCGCGTGATTTGAAACGCTTCGAGATAGGCGACCGCTAGCTCGGCCTGGTCGTACAGCATCTTCTCGAAATGCGGGACGTGCCAGTAGGCATCGACCGAATAGCGGTGGAAACCGCCTCCGAGATGGTCGTGCATTCCGCCGGCTGCCATTTTGCGGAGCGTGAACAGGTTCATCTCCAAAGCATGCTTGCCGCTCTCGGATTGCGGACTGCGCGCGTACATCCTGGCCAGAAAATTCAGGGTGACCGGGCGGGGGAATTTCGGAGCGACGCCGAACCCGCCTTCATGGGCGTCATAGCTGCGGGCAATCTGCTGGTAGGCCGCGTCGAGGGTTTTTCGTCCCAATTTCTGTCCGGGATCGGCGGCCGCACCCGCCGATTGCTCCAGGGCCGCGATGATCTTCGTCCCCTGCTCCGAAATCTTTTCGTGGTCCTGTTTCCAGGCAGCCGCGATTCGTTCCAGCACTTTGGTGAACCCCGGCTGGCCCCAGCGATCCTCCGGCGGAAAATAGGTGCCGCCGACGAACGGCTTCAAATCGGGCGTGAGCCAGACGCTCATCGGCCAGCCGCCGCCGCCCGTCGTCGCCTGGACGAACATCATGTAAACGCGATCGACGTCCGGCCGTTCTTCGCGGTCGACCTTGATGTTCACGAACTCACGGTTCATCACCGCCGCCACCCCCGGGTTCTCAAACGATTCGTGCGCCATGACGTGGCACCAATGGCAGGTCGAGTAACCGATCGAGAGAAAGATCGGTTTGTTCTCCGCGCGCGCTTTCGCGAACGCCTCTTCACCCCACGGCAACCAATCGACGGGGTTATCCGCGTGCTGGAGAAGATAAGGGGATTTTTCCCGCGCGAGCCGGTTGCCCATCGCTCACCCTATCGCTTTGCTTCGCAAAGCCAAGGAGGGGCGATTTGCAATCGACCAATTGAAAGACGGCGATTGCAAATCGCCGCTCCTTGTAAAGAAGCGCGACGTTCTTTAAACATTCGTCGTGGATTTGGACACAACGCATTTGGTCCTTCTCCTCGCCGGCATCACCATTGTCGCGTTCCTCTATTCCTCCGTCGGGCATGCGGGCGCCTCCGGATACATCGCCGTAATGACGTTGTCCGGCTTGAGCGCGACGTTCATCCGGCCGACCGCGCTCGTCCTGAACATTCTCGTGGCCGCGATTGGTTCGTTTCAATTCTGGCGGGCCGGATATTTTTCCTGGCGGCTCTTCTGGCCATTCGCCTTGCTGGCGGTTCCGGCCGCGTTTCTCGGCGGTTACCTTCCGGTGCCGGCCGCGATTCTGAAAATCGCCATCGGCGCGGTTCTTCTTTTCTCAGCGGCTCGCTTGTTCTTCCGCCATGGCGATCCGCGGAACGTCGCGCCGCCTTCGGCGCCGGCCGCGGTCGGTCTCGGCGCGGGAATCGGATTTCTCTCCGGCCTGACCGGGACCGGAGGTGGAATTTTTCTCACGCCCCTGCTGCTGTTCCGCGATTGGGCGACGATTCGCGGCGCGGCGGCGGTCTCGGCCTTGTTCATTTTGGTAAACTCGATCGCGGGCCTGGCCGGATTCATTTCGAGCGGTCGACCCATTCCAGGATTTGCCTGGATCCTGGCGGTCGCGGCGGTGATCGCGGGAACCTTTGGCTCTTATCTTGGCAGCCGGCGTTTTCCCGTCCGGACGATTTCGATCCTTCTCGCGATCGTGCTCGTCCTCGCCGGCTGCAAGCTGATCTTCACGTAACTCTTGTAGCCGTCGCCCTGTGGGCGACGTGAGAGCGATCATCGTCTTCTCTCGCGCTTCGCGCAGCGAAGCGGCTACAAGTTCACCTTCGGGGCGTTGTCTGGGCTCCAGGGATTCTTGCCAGCGCCGGCATCGACCGCCCGACAATATCGCGCAAGCATTTCGCGGAACTTTGCAACATCGAGGTCGTGCCGCGTCGGACCGGCTGGCGCCAGATTTTTTTCCGCCAGCCGAAACAAGCGCACGGCCGGCGCCAGCCGCCTTCCATGTTTCGGATGATTCGGCTGCTCGAAATGTTTCTGCAAATGAACGAACGCCCCGGCCGCCTGGATAAGCCCCTTGAAATACTGGGCATCTTCCGGCGTGATCGGATCGTGCAGCCAGACCTGTTCGAGGACGTCGTGGGCCTCGTAATAACGCTGCTCGTTCCAGCAGCGGAAAAAGGCGCGGTAATACGGATGGGCCGCGATCGGCGTAGAGCCTCGCGCGGATGGACCGGCTTCGAGCGATTCGACGAACCGCGAAATCCTCTCGCCTTTGTTCATTGAGGCCTTAACTTGACGGCGCCTGCGATGATGGGCAAACGACGACGCTTCAGCCTTCGCGAGGATCGGTCGCTCCGCCTCCGCCGCCGCAGTCGACCATGACGCCGCTGGCCCTCACTGTTTTTCTTTTTCTTATTGCGATCCTGATCTTCTGGTCGGCGCTTTTCTCCGGCCTCGAGACCGCGCTTTTTTCCCTCAAGTCGCACCAGCTCCGCCGGCTCGAGGAGAAACACCCGTCGCTCAAGGAATTCATCTCGGTGTTCCGGCAGAACCCGCGCCGGGTCCTCAATGTCCTCCTTCTCGGCGATGTTTTCGCGAACGTTCCCATCGTCATCCTCTGTCTTTTTCTGATCTGGCAGGGCCCCCTGGCGGCCCGTGTCCCGGCCTGGCTGGCCACCGTCGTCATTTTCGGAATCGTCGTCCTGCTCTGCGACTTGATTCCGAAATTGCTCGCGCTCTCCGCGCCCTACCGGCTCTCGGCCCTCGGCGTATACACCCTCAAAGCCACCATGCCGTTGCTCGACCGTTTCGGTCGCGTCCTGGAACGCGCCAGCGCCGCGATCGTCGATCGGTTAACGCCACTGCATCTGCGAAAGCGAATGCGGCTGAGCGACGAGGAGCTCGAAACCCTGGTCGAAATTGGGGAGGAACAGGGCACGCTTCACGAAGCCGAGGGCGAGATGATCCAGGAAATCATCAAGCTCGGCGACAAGACCGCGAAGGATTGCATGACGCCGCGCGTCGACACCTTCGCGCTGCCTGACGACCTGACGAACGACGAGGCGGGCGCACAGCTCCGCGGGCGCCGCCATCATCGCGTCCCGGTTTATGCCGACACGCCGGACCAGATCGTCGGCGTCCTCGACGCGAAACTTTTCCTGCTCGATCCTTCCGAGCACTACACGGAGTTGATGGGCGCGCCTTCCTACGTCGCCGAGACCATGAAAGCGCTGGACTTGCTCCGCAGTTTTCTTTCCCACTCGCAAGGTCTGGCCATTGTGGTCGACGAATTCGGCGGCACCGAAGGCATCGTCACCCTTTCCGATATCACGGAGGAAATCATCAGCGACGCGTTGCCGTTGGGCGACGCCGAGCTTTATATCGAACCGCTGGAGGACGGCTGCTTCCTGGTGAGCGGGAACGCGCGCCTGGACGACCTGAGCGAGCACCTCGGTTTCGAGCTGGATGCCGAAGGGCTCGACACCATCGGCGGCCTCATCTTTAACCGGCTCGGTTATCTGCCGCCGTCCGGCACGCGCTTTGAGATGCCGCGCCTCGCCGTAACGATCCGGCGCGCCGGACGAAAACGGATTGAAGAAATCCTTCTCGAGAAAACCGCCTGCCTGGACCCGGACGAGGAAGGGAATGGAGCCAGCCCGCCATGATCTGGATTCTCCCGATTCTGCTTCTCTGGACGTTCTCGTTTTTCTTCGCCGGGATTGAAGCCGGTTTGCTCTCGGTCGATCCGGTTCGTCTTCGTCACCAGGTGAAGCAAAACCGCCCGGCGGCATTGCGGCTCGACCGCCTGACGAAACGGCCGGAACGCCTCCTCATTACCGTCCTGCTGGTCACGAACTTTGCCAACATTCTCAGCCTCCTCCTCCTGACGAAGCTGCTCGTCGTCCGATTCGGCACGCTCGGCTTTCTCTTCGCGCTCGTCGTCGCGCTTCCGATTTATCTTTTCGTCCTGAGCGTTCTGCCGAAGTCGCTCTTTCGCCGTTTCCCGTTTCGCGCCCTGGCCGCGCTCGGCGGCTTGCTCGAATGGTTCTCGATTCTGCTCTGGCCCATCCTCGAGATCGGCGAGCGCGCGCGTCATCTTCTCCTTCCCCGTCAGGTGGCGGAGACCGGCCGCATCTTCATCGCGCGCGAAGAACTGAAACAGATCGCTGTCCAGAGCGAGCGGGAAGGGTCCCTCACTTCGACCGAGCGCGCCATGATCCACAACGTGGTCGATTTCCGGAACGTCCGGGCCGCCGACGTCATGGTGCCGCTCGGGAAAGCCGTCACGGTCACGCCGGATACTTCAATCGAGGAAGCGCTCCGATTAAGCGCGGCCCATGGCCTCGATCGACTGCCGGTCCTCTCCGCGGAAGGCGAGCCGCTCGGCCTGGTGAACACGCTCGACATTCTTTTCGACGAAACGCGCCGTGAATCCCTGAGCCGTTACATGCGCCGGATCGTCGTCGCCCGCGACGCCGAGCCCGCTTATCGCATCATCCAGCGGTTGCGGGCCGCCCGGCTCGGGCTGGCGGCGGTGATCGATTCCCAGCGGAACCTGATCGGCATCGTCACCGGCGAAGACGCGATCAAGCGCCTGGTGCAGGTGGGCGGCTTTTAGGCACCTGCCGCCGGCCGCTCAGTATTTGCGCGGTGTTGATCAGCGCCACGTGGGTGAAGGCCTGCGGAAAATTGCCGAGCTGGCGTTTCGCCCGCGGATCGTATTCCTCCGAGTACAGGCCCAGATCGTTGCGCAGCGTGAGGAGACGCTCGAAGAGCGCACGCGCGTCATCGGTTCGGCCCATGAGATGTAGACAGGCGGCGAACCAAAACGAGCACGGCAGAAAGACGCCTTCGCCGCCGGGCAATCCGTCCACGTCATTAATTTCCGCGCGATAACGAAGGACGAGTCCGTCCCACATCAGCTCGCGCTCGATGGCCTGGATCGTGTTCGTCACCCGCTCGTCCTCGATCGGCAGGAACCCGGTCAGCGGCATCATCAACAGGCTCGCGTCCAGCTGATCGGAACCGTAAACCTGGGTGAACGCTTTTTTCTTCGCGTGGTAGCCGCGCTCACACACCTGGCGATGAATCTGGTCGCGGATGTCGCGCCAGCGCCCGATGTGCTCGTCCGCCGCGCAATTGCATTCCTCGCTCATCTTCACCGCGCGATCGAACGCCAGCCACGCCATCATCTTCGAATGGGTGAATTGCTGCTGGCCGCCGCGCACTTCCCAGATCCCTTCGTCCGGCTCTTCCCATTTCGTTTCGAGGAACTTCATCAGCTCGATCTGCAAATGCCATTCGGTCTCGCTCGTCTCGAGTCCAGCCCGGTGGGCGGCATACATCGCGGCCATGATTTCCCCGTAAACGTCGAGCTGAAACTGGTTCGAGGCCGCGTTCCCGATCCGGACCGGCTTTGAGTTTTCGTAACCTGCGAGCCACCGGACTTCCTGCTCGTCGAGCCGCCGCTCGCCATGCACGCCATACATGATCTGCATTTGGGACGCGCTTCCGGCGATGGCGCGCAGAAGCCATTGCCGCCACGCCCGCGATTCGTCGAGATAGCCCGAGGTCATTAAGGCGTAGAGCGTGAAGGTCGCGTCGCGCAACCAGCAAAATCGGTAATCCCAGTTCCGCACCCCGCCGATCTCCTCCGGCAACGAGGTGGTCGCCGCCGCGACGATCCCGCCCGTCGGCGCATAGGTCAGCCCCTTCAGCGTGATGAGCGAACGCACGATCGGTTCGCGCCATTCGCCCTGCTCCTCGCATTTCTCCGACCAATCTTTCCAATACGCCGTCGTGTCGCGGAGCGCGTGTTCGTGATCGATCGGGCGCGGCTGTTCCTTGTGCGAAGCGAACCACGTCAGCACGAAGGGAACGCGATCTCCCTTTCGAACCGCAAACTCGGCCACCGTCGTGAGATCTTCGCCCCGCGTCTCGATCGGCGTCCGCAACACCAGGCCGTCCGGCCCGGCGATCGCTTCGAGAGACCCGTCGCGTTTCCGGACCCACGGAATAACCCGGCCGTAATCGAACCGGATGATCAATTCCATCTTGAGCGCGACCTCACCGCGAATTCCTTCGATGATCCGGACGATATCGGGGTTCTCGCCCCGCGGCGGCATGAAATCGATCAGGCGGATGGCGCCGTTCTTCGTTTCGATCTCCGTCTCGAGAATCAGGGTGCCGTCGCTGTAACGCCGCCGCGTGGCGGTGATCCCCTCCGTCGGCGTGAAGGCCCACCTCCCGTTTTCTCGATCGCCCAGGAGCGCAGCGAAACACGCCCCCGAATCGAACCGCGGGAAACAAAGCCAGTCGACCGAACCATCCCGACCGACCAGCGCACCCGTCTGGGTGTCGCTCAAAAATGCGTAGTCTTCGATCTTCATTTCAATTGTGGATCTCTTGTAGGGCGTTTCTGTGAAACGCCTCATCGAGAGGCGTCTGACACAGACGCCCTACAACATGAGAGACGGACTCCTTGTTTCATTCCTTCCCACTGCAATGGTTCTTCGAATGTCGGATAGCAACCTCATCGATCTTAGCCACACCATCGAGCACGGCATGATCACTTACAAAGGGCTGCCCGCGCCGCTCATCTGCGATTACCTCAGCCGGGAAGCTTCCCGCACTCGTTACGCGCCGGGGACGGAATTCCA
>JBEEHG010000027.1:0-4917 GCA_041167265.1 Verrucomicrobiota bacterium
ATCTTTCAGGTCGGTCTCGAACGATCCGATGTAAATGGCGGGACCGTGCGGGATGTTTTGGCCAAGTCCAAGAGTCATCGCGATTTTCTGGACGTCATCGAGCCCCGCGATCTCGCCGATGCGGACGCTCATGGTATTGCGCGAATGAATGAGCCCGTACGAGACCGGTTGAACTCCGCCATAGGTCCCGTCGGAATTCCCCGGCGCCCAATTCCCGGCGCCCTGGATCTCGCCTGGCTCGATCGGCCCGTCGCTCACCGCGGCTCCCGGCAGGAGCCCATGCATGAACGCGACCGTGTAGACGAATGGTTTGAACGAAGAGCCGATCTGGCGGTTCGCGGGGGCGAGGGCGCGATTGAATTTGCTCTGCGCATAATCGCGCCCGCCCACCAGCGCGCGGATCCCGCCGCTTTCGTTGTCGATCGCGACCAGCGCGCCCTGGAGATAGGGCATCGAAGAATCCTCGCCTTCTTCCGGCGGCCGGTAGTTCGCCTTCGACGGATGTTTGAACCCGGATTGATGCTCGATCTTGCTGAGCTGCGATTCGATGGCCTGGGTGGCGGCGTTCTGCACCACCGGATCGAGCGTCGTGTAAATGAACAGCCCCCCGTCATCGATCTGGTCCGGCGTCAGAAGCAGGTTTAGATCGCGCTGAACCGCGTCCATCGCGTAGTTCTCCTGAATCAACGGCATCCGTTTCGGATGTGACTCGACCTTTCTGAGTTTTGCGTCCTGTGCCTGGGCCGCGTTGATTTTCTTCAACTCCACCAGCCGATCCAGGACGGTGTCGCGTTGGACCGCGGCGCCTTCCGGATTGCGCAAGGGCGAAAACCGGTTCGGGCTCCGGATCAACCCAGCGAGGGTTGCCGATTCCGACAGATTCAATTTCGAGGCGTCCTTCCCGAAGTAGGCGAGGGAGGCGGTTTGCACGCCATAACAACCGGCGCCGAAATAAATCCGGTTCACGTAGAGCTCGAGGATTTGTTGCTTGGTGAAATCGCGTTCGATCCGGAGCGCGACCATCGCTTCCAGGACTTTCCGGCTGAGAGTGCGGCCCCCGAGTGGCAAACTGTTTCGGGCCAGCTGCTGGGTAATGCTGCTCGCGCCTTCCTTGGCCGAGCCGGCCATGATATCGCGGACGAGGGCGCGCGCGATCCCCCGCCAGTCGATCCCGCCGTGCTCGAAGAACCGCGTGTCTTCTCTCGCCAGCAAGGCGTCGATGAAAAACGGCGAGACCTCGTTGAGCGCCACCCTTACCCGATTTGCGCCCGCGAGGCGGCTGTAGATTTTGCCGTCGACGTCGAAGACGGTATTGCGCTCCGGCATGTCGCCGACCTTTTTCAGGTCGTAGGTCTGCGCCCAAACCGCGTAGAAAAAGAGAATGCCGAAGACGACGACGATCGGCAGCCCGAGAAGCGCGAGCTTCCACGGGATACGGATGCGGGTCCGGCTCTTTTGCGCGGCGCGGGTGCGGGCGAGGAGCTTCATTGTTGATCGTTAAAGCGTTAAAGGGTTAGAGCGTTGCAGCGTTAGAAAGCCGCGACGCTTCAACTGTTCAACGCTGGAACGCTTCAACGTTGCTCAAAGCCGCATCTGAACCGCGCTATCGTGCTGCTCGTGGGCGCAGGGCGCGTTGGTCGGCACGCCGGCATCGGCCTCATTGGCCGCGACCAGCTTGTTCTCGACCAGATATTCCTCGACCTCGTCGCCGCTCACGTCGGGGAGCATCTTGTCGTTGATCTCGACACAGGGCGACAGCGGCTGGCCGGTCTTCGTTTCCATTTCCCAGCGGAAAGCCGGGTTCTGGATGATGTCTTTCTCGGTGTAAGGAAGATTGTATTTGGCGAGCACGGCGCGGACGCCGGCGCTCCAGCCGCAGGTGGTCTTGAGGTAGGCAGTAATCTTGGGCGTATCCATGCGCGGAATCTAGCATGCGGCGGCGCGGTTTGCATTCGCTCTTCGCGGCGCTAAGAAAGGAAAATGAGCTTTACCCTGCAGATCGGCGAGCCCGCTCCGGATTTCCGCTTGCCGGCCACGGATGGAAAAACCTATGCGCTGGGGGATTTCGCGAATGATCCGGTGCTGGTCGTGTTTTTTACCTGCAACCATTGTCCTTACGTGACCGGCTCGGACGAATCGACCCGGCGGACGGCGGACAAGTTCGGCCCGCGCGGGGTCCGTTTTGTCGGGATCAACTCAAACAGCAGGAACACCTACGCCGAGGATGATTTTCCACACATGGTGGCGCGAATGCGCGACGAGAAATTTCCGTGGCTTTATCTTCACGATGCCAGTCAGGAAGTTGCGCGAGCCTACGGCGCCCTCCGGACCCCGCACTTCTATGTATTCGATCGGGCGCGGCGGCTCGTTTACACCGGTCGCGCGGTTGATAATCCGCGCAAGGCCGAGCGATCGACGACTCACGATCTCGAACGCGCGCTCGAAGAGCTTCTCGCCGGCAAACCGATCTCAACGCCGGTCACGAATCCCATCGGCTGCAACGTGAAATGGGACGGCCGCGACGCGCATTGGATGCCCGCCGAAGCGTGCGACCTGGTCTGAATTATTCCTGCTCCTCTTGCTCTTGCTCTTACTCTTGCTCTTGCTCTCTCTCCCGGGAGCAAGAGCAAGAGCAAGAGTAAGAAGGGAACGACGGGCGGCGCTAAACTTTGCTGCGCATCGGCCGGACGCACTGGGTCAATTTCCGCAGCCCTAGTTGCAGCCGTGTCTTCACTGTGCCCAGCGGGGTGTTCGTCGTCGCGGCGATCTCGCGCTGGCTGAGCCCGCTGAAATACGCCAGCTCGACCGCTTCCCGCTGGACGGGCGGCAACGTCTGCATTTGCTGGCCCAGGAAACGGCGGAGATCGCTTTGAGAAACCTCGGCATCCGTCCGGCCACTGCGCGTGGCCTGCGGATCGGGCTTGATCTCGTCCTCGAACCGTTGCTTGGCCCGCCGATAACTGTCCCGTCGCCGGACCCGGTCGATCGCTCGCCGCCGCGCGATCGTGATTACCCAGCCGAGAGGTTTGCCGGCTTTTGGCGAATAATGATGCGCCTCGCGCCAGATCTGGAGGAATGATTCCTGGAGAACGTCGTCCGCTTCGGATTCCTCGTGGACCACGCTGCCGATGAGCGCGCGGAGCGAACGCGCATAGCGGGAATAGAGTTCCTTCAGAGCCTGTTGCCGCCGTTCGGTGATTGCCTGCATTAGCATTTCATCGCAAATGAACGAGCCATCTGCGCCGTCGAGTTGGGGGATGATATCCGGGAATACAGCCATGATGCTGATAGTTCGGACTGGATGTCCGCGCCGGCCATAAGCACACGGCATTAGCTAACGGTAGGAAAAAGCCCGATGACTATTTTCCCGCGGAATTCAGGCGTAGGGAAACCTAGGGGTCGGGACTAAAGCTCGATCACCTGGGCCGACTTGATGTCTTCGCTTTGGCGAATCCTGGCGAGCAACGCGTCTCCGGGGATGGTGTCGAGATTGAGGACAGTCAACGCCGTCCCGCCCGCCTGGTTCCGGCTTAACGACATCGTCGCGATATTGACTCCGTGATCGCCGAGGAGGGTGCCGATTCTCCCGACAATGCCGGGGCGATCGGTGTTTTCGAGGACAAGCACGACGCCGTGAGGACGCGCTTCCACGTGGCGGCTGTTCACGTTCACGATCCGCGGCGTCGCGCCAAAAAACGCGCCGGCCACGGAAACGGTTCTGCCTTCCGCTACAGCGGAAAGTTCGAGCAAATCGGTATAATCGCCGGCCGCGCTTAACCGGCTTTCGGTTACTTTGACGCCGAGACTTTCGGCGAATGCGGGCGCGTTCACCTCGTTGATTTCGTTCCCCCCCGAGCCCTGGAGGAAACCTTTCAAGACCGACCGCGTGATGGCTGTCGTGTCGACCTCGTTCACTTTTCCGCTGTAATTGATGTTCAAGCTCTCGACCCGTTTGGGCGCGAGCTGGAACAGGAACCGGCCGAGTTTTTCGCCGAACCGTAAATGCGGGCCGACGACCGCCAATGTTTTCGCGTCCAGGTTCGACATGTTCACGGCGTTGCGAATCGTGCCTTCCAGGAGAGCGGCCCGGATCGATTGCGCGATCTCGATCCCGACACTTTCCTGCGCTTCCGCCGTCGACGCGCCCAGGTGCGGAGTCAGCACCAGGTTCGATAGCTGGCGGAGAGGCGAATCGGCCGGCAACGGTTCCGTTTCGAAAACGTCGAGCGCAGCCGCGGCGACGTGGCCGGAACCTAACGCATCAGCGAGCGCAGCTTCGTCGACCAGGCCGCCCCGGGCGCAATTGATCACGCGCACGCCGCGTTTGGTTTTTGCCAGCCGTGCGGCATCCAGCAGGTGGTGCGTCTCCGGCGTGAGCGGCGTGTGCAGGGTGATGAAATCCGCCGCCGCCAGCAGATCGTCGAGTTCGTCCACGAGCTCGACTTGCAACGTCCGGGCCCGCGTTGCCGACAAGTACGGATCGAACGCGACGACGCGCATCCCGAACGCAATCGCGCGCCGGCTCAGCTCGCTTCCGATCCGCCCCATGCCGATAATGCCCAGCGTCTTGTTGAACAGCTCCACGCCTTCCAAATTTTTCCGGTCCCATTTTCCGCTGCGGAGCAACGCATCGGCCTGTGGAATTTTTCGGGCCACACACAGCAGGAGCGAGAAGGCGTGTTCTGCCGTCGAAATCGTGTTGCCGCCGGGCGCGTTCATCACAATCACCCCGCGCCGTGTCGCCGCCTCGACGTCCACATTATCGACGCCCACACCGGCGCGCCCGATCACCCGCAGCCGCGCGCCCGCGTTCACGATCGGCGCCGTGATTTTCGTCTGGCTGCGAACGACGATGCCGGCGAATTCCGGGATCATTTCCACAAGAACCGATTCGCTCATTCCGGTCCGGACCGAAAC
>JBEEHG010000028.1:0-58323 GCA_041167265.1 Verrucomicrobiota bacterium
TTCTCGTTAGGGCTAGATCGTTCGCCCATGCCCTCCGCGTTACTGAGATTCGCCCTGATTATCGCAGCAGTCGCTATTACCGCAGGTTCCGTGGAGGCGCAGAGCAAGGGCCCTTCACCGTCGCGGCCACTTCCAGACGCAATTCGCATGGATATTGTTGTCCATCATGTGCCACCCGAATATCCGTACGAAGCACGTCGGAGTGGCATTACAGGCCGCGGCATTCTTGTCGGTATTGTAGAGTTCAAAACGGGCAAGGTAACATCGGTGAAAATGGAGAAGAGCACAGGTAGTCGCGTTTTGGATCAAGCGGCTCTCGGCGCATTTGGTCAGTGGCAATTCAAGCCCAAGACCATTCGCCGATTCCGCACGCCGATAACGTACGAGATGGCGCGCAGCCGTGAGGACGCGATGGAGAAGGTAAGCCGTGCGCAGGGGCGATGAGCGCGGACCGATCTAACCCTGTGATCGAGCCAAAGGCCACCCGCCGCGCATTTACGTTTTCGATAATCAATCCACTTTCGCTCCGCGCGACGCGCGCTCTCGCCACGCCCGCATCGCTACCGCGAAGCGGTTGCGGGCAGGTCCGCCATCGCTCATCTACTTCTCGTTAGGGCTAAAGACATCACGCGTGACTGCAACCGGTATTCCCGATAACATTCCTTACGTTGGCATCGGCTGCATCGTTGTTCGCAATGGGCAGCTGCTGCTCGTGCGGAATCAGCGGGGGTTTTGGTCCACGCCGGGAGGACATCTCGACTTTGGCGAGTCGCCCGATGTTTGCGCCGCACGCGAGACATTGGAGGAGACCGGCGTAGCCGTCACCAACGTCGAGTTTGTCGCGATCACCAATGACGTGCTGGCCGATGTCGGCAAGCACTACGTAACTGTTTGGATGCGCGGCGACGCCGATGGCGTCTCTACGCAGATCGGTGATACCGCAGAGATTATTGAGCTTGGATGGTTCTCTCCCAGTGAGCTTCCCAGTCCATTGCACCTCTATTTCCAAAACCTGCTTGAGGGTCGTTGCTGGCCCCGATCGCCATCGAATCTGCCATTCACAATCCACGCCAAGCCCTAACCATGCGATGGCGTTTCGACAGGCTCAAGGCCCTGAGCTCGCTGAAGGGGGAGCGAACTCCGAAAGCGTTCGCGAGCAGGCTGGCGGACCGCGGTACGCTCACTTTTGAGATGATTTTCACATTTCCACTCCGCGCGACGCGCGCCCTCGCCACGCCCGCATCGCTACCGCGAAGCGGTTGCGGGCAGGTCCGCCGTCACTCATCTTGTTCTCGTTAGGCCTCATATCATGACGAAATCATCTCAGACATTCTTGATCGCTGCTGCCACGTTGCTGATCTCCACAATCGCCGCGGCCGCGGCCGATCACCCGGGCCCGTCCGGTCCCGACCAGACTCGGGTAACAGAGGTGGTCCGCTCGTTTTTTGCCGCAGCCGCGGCCGATGATGTCGACAAACTTCACGCTGTTACCACTCGCGACTTCTACGCCTTCGATGGCGGAGGGCGTTTCACCCGCGATGCCCTGATGGATCTGATCAAAGCGGCGCATGCCGCGGGGAAGATTTATGTTTGGACCGTAAACGAACCTGAAGTTCACATCTCCGGCGACGTCGCCTGGATCACGTACGTCAATCACGGGTCGATAAAAGATGCGTCGGGGACGAAGCAGGTGACGTGGTTGGAATCGGCTGTTCTGGAGAGAGAACAGGGGATCTGGCGCATCCATTTCTTTCACAGTACGCGCGCCGCTGAGAAAAGCTGATTGCCAGGGTTGCGGATGAAAATTCTCTGCAACGTCGGGGGACAACCAGACGATGCACCCGATCCGGCGGCCGTCGGATTTGCTGATCCTGGTGTCGTTAGGCCTTAACTCGTGTGAACGCATGACTGCGTCACAGCAAACAAAAAGAGATCCGGCGTTCGCTGTCATAACGCGCGCCGTGTTGATCGGGATAGTGGTGATGTTGGCCGGGACAATCCCGCGCAACGTTCTCTTCGCGGTTAATCTGCGCTTCTGGCCGGTCGTTCCCTGGGCCGTGCCGCTCACTGCGATCTATCTCTGGTTCTTCTGGCGCTATTTACAAGGCGCGGGGCCGCCGGAATCGACGGCGGAATTCCGGCGAACATCGCTCCGCGCGAATCGGGTCCCGGGAATCGTGTGGGGGTGGTCGCTGGTATCGGGCGGGCTTGGGATTGTCGGGCTCGTTCTCGCGCTACGGGTGGCGAATCGCCTGGTCGTGCTGCCTGCGCAGAATCTGCCGAACCTGACGCACGTGCCGAAGTTCACGGTGTTGTCATTACTCCTCGCTGCCGCGCCCATAGCTGGGATCATCGAGGAAGCCGCGTTTCGTGGTTACATGCAGGGGCCGATCGAGCGGCGCAGCGGATTGACCATCGCGCTTCTGATCACCGGAACGATGTTTGCGGTGGCTCACCTGGATTTTACTTTGATTCTCTGGCCATACTACGTGGCGGTCGCCGCGCTCTACGGCACGGTCGTTTACCTGACGAACTCGATTCTCCCGGCGATAGTGCTACACACTGCCGGAAATCTCTATTCCAACATCGATCTCTGGCTGCACGGCAAGGCTGAATGGCAGGCTGCGTCGCGGTCAGCCGAGCTGATCTGGACAACCGGCGTCGATGCGTCGTTTTGGAGGACGAGTGGTGCGCTTCTCATCGTGCTGGCCGGGACCGTGTGGGCTTTCATCCGGCTGGCCCGCTCCAGTCGTCGCTCTGCGACCACAGCGATTGGTGAGGGATGAAACTAAGCGCGGTGGGTCAGGCCGCGGCGCTGCCGGTTTCTTCGCGGAGATATTGGATGAGGAGACGGAGCCGGCGGTTAACCGACAGCTCTTCCAATAATTGCTGCCGCCGCAGCGGGTCGTTGACGAAGGTGGCCGCCATGAGGTCGGCCAGCATTTCCATGTCGGTCAGGTGCGAGAGATATTTATCCAGTTTTTCCGGGAGCTGGCGCCCTGCCGTTTTCAAGGTCGAGTAAAGCTCGACGACTTTGGCCCCGAGGGCGTCGGTTTCCACCGAATTACTCGCGTCAGACTCGAGCGGCTCGATCCGGGCGACCGGGAATGGTGCGGTTTGCTCGAACCCGCTGAAGCGGACCCGACGCAGCCCTTGCAGGATCAGGTTCGACGTTCCATCGCCCCGGCCCACACATGCACGGATCAGTCCGACGCCGGCGACGGGAAAGAAATCGTCGGTCGATTTCCACTGACTTCGTTGCGGCCTGATGAGGGCCACGGAAAACATCCGGTGCTCACGGAGCGCGAGCTTGAGCATCTCCTGGTAGCGCGGTTCAAAAATATGGAGCGGAAGAAGCGCGTTCGGAAACAGGAGCGCGCCCGGGAGCGGCATGACGGGAACATGGTCTGGCAGCGGGATCGTTGGGTCCATGAACAGCAGCCATCAAGATACGGGATCAACGCGCTCCGTAAACCGCCGGAGCTGCGCGACCGACAATTGGCCTTCAGCTGCCGGCGTCCCGAGATGGGCGTAATTGAGAACACAACCGAGCCGGGCCAATTCCAGCCGCGATGTCCGGCCCAGTTTGCCGATGCCCATCGCGACAACGTCCGAGTAGCGGCGTTGGCGTTGGAAGAAATCGAGCAGCGCGTCGAGCTGCGGCGCGTTGTCGGTGCGCGTGGCCACTTTGACAATGGTCGCGCCTAACGACCGCGCCTGGGCGGCGATGTGGTCGAGGCGCGCGGCGGACGGCGTGCTCTTGAAATCGTGGAATGAGATAATGGCGGCGATCTTTTGGGTGGATGCCAGTTGCAGGACCGGCTGGAGGGTTTGGGCGGAGCGCAGTTCGACGTCGACGTAGCGCGCACCCGGCAGATACTCCAACAGGAGTGCGCGCCGCCGACCAGCGGACAGATCGTGGGCGCCGCCCTCGCGCGGATCGCGGGCGGTGATAATGCGTCGCGGCAAGCGGCGGATCGCGCTCGGGAGTTCGTCGAGCCAATCTACCAGCCGGTCGAGCCGGATTTCAAAGAGATCGGGCGGCCTTCGCATCCGCAGGGCCCGGTGAAGATCGGCGCGCGAAAAAACTACGCCGACGATTTTCTGTTTCGTCATGCCGGGCGGACAGTCGACCGCTCGAGGATGCGCTCGACATATTTGGCCAGAAGGTCGAACTCCAGGTTCACCAGGTCGCCGCGTTTCGCGGTCGCCAGATTCGTCTCCGCTCGGGTGTGCGGGATGATCCAAACCGCAAAACTCTTTGGCAGGATTTCCGCGACCGTCAGGCTGATCCCGTCCACCGCGATCGATCCTTTACAGGCGATGTAGTGGGCAAACTCCGGTGGCAAGGCGATCTCGAGGCGCAGGTCGGCACCTGATTCTTCCAACGACAGGATCGGGGCCGCGCAATCGACATGGCCCTGGACGAAATGGCCACCGAGCGGAGCCCCGGCGGCCAAAGCGCGTTCCAGATTTAGGCGGTCCCCGACCCGAAGATTTTTGAGGTTCGTCCGGTCGAACGATTCCTGGAGAACGTCAAACCCAAGCTCGCTGCCGCTTTGTCGCGCCACGGTCAGGCAGCAACCGTTCACCGCGACGCTGTCTCCAATGTGGACCTGCGCGCTCAGCTTAAGCGTCGAGATTTCCAGCCGACCGGCGGGGTCGATTGCCTCGACGATGCCGACTTCTGCAATGAGGCCGGTGAACATTGGTCAAAAGAATCGCGATGAAGCCGGGAGACGCAAGCCGCCTATCGAAAGAACAGGAACGAAACGAGGGCCAAAATCGGGAGAAGAATCGGCAGAGCGAACTTGAAGATGAAGCCGAAGAAACCCGGCGTCTTCGCACCGGCATGGTCGGCCATCGCTTTCACGAGGAGGTTGGGGCCGTTGCCTATATAAGTGAGGGCACCGAAACAGGTCGCGCCTAACGAAATGGCGATGAGCGAATGGTCGTGCCGCGCGATGAAGTCGGCGATGTCGGCGGGTTGATCGATGCTCAGGCCGTGAAGACCGAGGGCGGCGGCCAGGAAGGTCAGGTACGCCGGGGCGTTATCCAGCACGGCGGAGAGGGCCCCCGTGGTCCAATAGAATTGCGCGTCCGAACGCAGGCCGAGGGTCGCGGCGTGTCTTTCCATGTAATCGAGGACCGGCATCATGGTCCCGAAGATGCCGAGAAAGATCCAGGCGATCTCCTTCAGCGGAACGAAACTGAATTCGTTTCGCTGCCGGATTTCCGCCGGGGTGAACCAATAGGAAGCCGCCGCGATCATTACGATAAACAGTTCCCGCCAGCCCGGTGGCAGGATGATCAGCCAGGCGAGGATGAATCCCATGACGAGGAAATTGAGGCTGCCTGAGCACCCCCATTTTTCGCTGGCGGGCAACGCCTCCCTGCCGGCGCGCTGGAAATTGTGCCGATCGAATACGTAGAACACGAGGAGCACGGCGACGAGCGTGACGATCGACGGCAGCCAGCAGCGTTGCGCGACCCACCAAAACGGCACGCCCTTCAGGTAGCCTAACAACAAGGGCGGACCAATCGGCAGAAGGATCCCGCCAATATTGCTCACGACAAAAATGAAAAACACGATGTGAAACGGGGCCACGCGCGGGCGATTGAGGGTTATCCAGGGCCGAATCAGCAGCATCGAAGCGGCGACTGTCCCGAGGACGTTGGCGAGAAGCGCGCCCAGGAAAAGGAAGAGCATGTTCAGCGCGGGCGTAGCGTGTCCGCGCACCTGAAGATGGATTCCCGCCGCGACGACGAAGAACCCGCCCACGACGACGATGAAGCTCGCGTATTCGCCGCCGGCGAGCACGGCCCTCCACGGGGAATGGAGGCCGAAAATATAATAAGCGACGGTGATCGCTGCGAACCCCGCGCAAATTTTCGCGGAGTGGCGATGCCATTGTTCCCGGGCCAGCACGGGCGCAAGCGCGATCGTCAAGAGAAGGGCCCCAAATGGGAGCATGCTGAGCGGATTCGGTTCGGATTGAATGCTCGCCACGCGTCGGAATCTTGCGTCGCCACCCGCCAGCGGAAAGGAAAAACGATGTTCGCCTAACGAATCGTCTCGGGCAGCGTCCGGGAACGCGAAATTTCTTTCAACGATTCGGCCGGTTTGTTGTCGCGTGAGCGCGTCCGAAAAAAGTTCACTTTTTTTATTGCCTCAATTGCGAGGGTTTTCGCAGAATCGCCGGAAATCAGGTTTGGGCGGGGCGCCATCCCGACATCGTTTCGGGCGGCTCCGTTCAAAAAATTTTGAAAAAAGTGAAAAAAAGGCTTGTCAGCCCTCTAAAACCCCGGTAATCCTCACCGCCAAACCTAACCAAACCATAGGAGAAACTAATGATAAGAAACGTACTGCACACGTTTGGATCCTTCCGCACAGCTCTCGCAGCTGCCGTCGGAATTCCTCTCGTCCTCGTGGGAAGCGCTTACGCGCAAACCACACCCACGCCTGGCCCGAATGCGCCCAACGCGCCGGTCCAGTCGGAAGCTACCACCGAGCGCGTCGTCGTGACCGGTTCGTACATCCCGACCGCGGAAACTGAATCGGCCCTGCCGGTGACCGTTTACACGGCGGAAGTCCTGAAGAAACAGGGCGCCAACACCCCGGTGGAAGGTCTGCGTCAGTTGCCGTCCTTCGTCGGTAATGCTGCCACGGAAAATGATTCCAACGGCGGCGACGGCACGGCGACCATCAACCTGCGCGGCATCGGCTCGGCCAACACCCTCATCCTGGTCAACGGCCGGCGCACATTCAATTTCAACGACATCAACGCCCTTCCGATCGGTGCGATTTCCCGCACTGAAGTTCTGAAGGACGGCGCTTCGGCCGTTTACGGTTCCGATGGCGTCGCTGGTGTTGTGAACTTCATCCTGCTCAACGGGCCGGGAGAAAAGCCGTACGAAGGTGCGGAACTCTACGCCTTTTATGGCAACACCACGGAAACCGACGCCCATGTGCGCCAGGTTTATCTCCGTGGCGGTGTCACTGGTTTGGAAGGCAAAGTCTCGATCGCGGCAGAAGGTGAATATTATTCGCGTGCGAACCTGTTCTCGCGGGATCGTGAGATCTCGACCTCAGGTAATGCCAGCAACTTCCCGGGCGGCTTCGGTTGGGGCGGCCAGAACAGCAACAGCCCCACCTTCGGCGGTCGCGTCTCGGTCGCTGCGGCGGCTTCGAGCCTCGGCGCCCCAGTCGGTGGCGGAGCGCTCGTTCTGATCAACCTGTCCAACAACCAGGTCACTCCGGCCAGCTACCGCCGGTTTGAGCCGACCACTGGTCCGGCTCGCGGTCCGGGCGAATTCGCCCCGGGCACTGATCCGTCGCGGTTCAACTTCCGCGCCTTCACTCCCGCCATCCCGGCGATGGAAAAGGCGATGTATATGGTTACCGGCCGCTACAAGATCTTCGGCGATGGTCTCCAGCTTTATGGAGATATCATGTATTCGAAGGTTAAGCAGGACAACGGTTTGGCCGGTGCTCCCTTTACCTTGAGCACCGCTGGCAACGGACGGACCGAAGCGCGTAACTCGCCCTTCAACCCGTTCGGCGACAACCTGAACTCGGTCGCCTATCGTCTCCAGCAGGAACTGCGGAATCGCCGGACCTTCTTCGACAAGGATTACTACCGCTACGTCGCCGGCATCAACGGTGACTTTAACTTCGCGGACAACAACTTCATTAGCCGGTTTGGCTATGATTCAGGCTTCGTTTACGAGCGCCTGAACTACCAGCGTATCGATAGCGGTGACGCTCGCCGGTCCTTCCTGCGCGCGCTGATCGCAAACGGAACGTTTAACCCGTTCATCGGCGTGGGTGCGCCGGTCACGGGCACGGCCCCGACCTATGTGAACGGTGTCCCAACCGGTCTCACCCGGCCCTACGACAACACGGTTGCCGCTCTCGACTACACGGTCGGTGGCGCCTCCTACGTTGGTCACTCGTTCTTCTACGAGAGAGATCAGATGTATGATGCCAAGGCCAACATGCACCTCTTCCCGAAACTCTGGAACGGTGGTATTGACCTCGCGGTTGGATACGAACATCGGGAGATCAACCAGAAGCAGATTCCTGATCCAGTCCAGGTCACCAACGACCAGCTGGGCTTCAACCAGCAGCCGGCGCTGAAATTCCGTCAGGAAGTTAACTCCTACTTCTTCGAACTCGGCATCCCGTTGATCACCTCTTCGATGAACGTTCCCTGGGTCCGTTCGCTCGATTTGGACATCGCCTGGCGCCGTGAGAAATTCAACGACACGAACCTGCTCCTCGTCACCGGCTCACCGGTCCAGACGAGCGCCAGCTTCGTGAACGAGAATCCCGATGAAAACTTCAAGGGTTCTCCGCGTGTGTCGCTGCGCTATCAGCCGATCGCCGATTTGACCTTCCGCGCAAGCTGGGGCCAGTCGTTCCGCTCGCCAAGCCCGACGGAATTGTTCACGCCAGTGTTCGAAAACTTCCCGGTCGTGTTCGACCCGGTTCTCAACACCACCCTGCAGCCGCCAAGCGGCGTCTGGGAAGGTGGAAACCCGAACCTGATTCCAGAGACCACCGATGCTTACTCAGCCGGTATCGTCTGGACGCCGAAGTTTTTCCCTGGCTTCACGATGACGTTCGACGTTTACCAGCTCTTCACCACGAACCTGGTGCTCGATGCTGATTCGTTCGCGCAGGTGTTGCTCTCGACCGGCGTCGCTGACCCGGATGGTTGCGGCCTGGTTGCTGGTGGTGGTGGCCCAGGATTGGGCGTCACCCGGAACGCAGCCGGTGGCGTGGAATGTATCGACTCCGGATTCGGCAACGCGGGCAAACGCCACGTTACCGGTATGGACCTCACGGCGGTTTACGAACTGCCGACCGAGCGTTGGGGCAAGTTCACGTTCTCGGGTGGTTACAACCACTTCTTCACGTGGAAGGCACAGCCGGGCTCGGGAGCGTTCATCAGCTTCCTGGGTAACTACAACAACGGCACCCTGCCGCTGGCTCCTGGTGCGATTCCATGGAATAAGGGCTTCCTCCGCGGCGAGTGGGAATGGAGACATTTCGACTTCATCGCGACGGGTAACTACGTTGGCGACTTCCGCGACGACCCGGCGTTCGACACGATCGCTCGTGCCGAACCCCGTAACGTGCCGAGCTACATCACGCTCGACATGCAGTTGAGCTACGAGTTCGTCAAACCTCCGACGGAACCCGCTCCTTACGTGAAGGAATCCAAGGACAGCAAGAGCACACCGGTCACCGAAGCCGCTACGGCCTCGATCTGGCAGCGTATGCTCTGGGGCACCCGCCTCACGGTCGGTGTTAACGACGTGTTCGACCGCCAGCCGCCTTCGGTTATCGGTGCGTTCAACGACAACTACGATACGTCGCTCTACTCGATCCGTAACCGTTACTGGTACGTGAGTCTGACCAAGAAGTTCTAAAACGAACTAAAGTAAGAATTCATCAGGCGGGTGGCAGCAATGCCACCCGCCTTTTGCTTTCTACCACGGTCGCCTCGCTCGCTTTGCAGCGCGAACTTGTTTTCGTCCCGCGTTTGAACTATCAACCTTGATATGTCGACACAGACATTGGCGCCAACCCGATCGACCGCTGGCGGGCCCTCCATGGCCCCTCAGCAGGCGGTCGCCGCCAAACCTTCCCCTTGGATCCTTGATCGCTGGCGCGACCTTCTTCTTTTCGTCGGCACGCCAGTCTTGCTCATCCCGATCTTTTCGGCCGCCCAGGCGCGCTGGAGCGCGCAGGATATTTTTCTATTTGTCGGTGCCTTCGGCGCCATGGGTCACCATTTGCCAGGAATGATCCGCGCGTACGGCGATCGAGCGCTGTTCGATCGCTTTAAGGTTCGGTTCGTCGTAGCGCCGCTGGCACTCTTGGCGATCTGCGTCTGGTCGTCCGTCTACAATATCCAGGCGATCCAATTAGTGGCGCTGGCATGGGGCATCTGGCATGGAATGATGCAAACCTACGGCTTTTGTCGGATCTACGATTCGAAAGCTGCAGGCAAGGCTGCGATTCGGGCGCGGACGGATCTCGCCCTCTGTTTCTCCTGGTTCCTGGCGGCAGTCGTCCTCTCGCCAATGCGGTTCCGGACCTGTCTCGACCTTTACTACGAGAGCGGCGGGCCGGTTCTTCCGCGACAAATCATTTTGGGCCTGCAATATGGCGTGATCGCGGCGCTCGCCTTCGTGACCGCCGCCTTTTTCTGGCGGCAATGGAAAGATTGGCGCGGATCCGCGATCCTGAGCCCGATAAAGATTACGCTGCTGGTCAGCAGCATCGCGTTTTGGTGGTATTGCAATAACGGCGTCCAGAATATCCTGGTCGGGATCGCGCTGTTCGAGGTGTTCCACGATGTGCAGTACCTCGCTATCGTGTGGATATACAATCGGGCCCGGGTCGAACGCGATAATACGATCCGTGGGTTCATGCGCTTCGTGTTCCGGCGCAGCGGTTCGCTGGTCGGGGTGTACGTCGGCTTGGTCTTGGCCTACGGATCGATCGCCCTCACGACTTCCGGCGTTTCGATAGAAGCCGTCAAACATGTTCTTATCGGAGTGGTCACCGCTTCGGCGCTTCTCCATTTTTACTACGATGGCTTCATCTGGAAGGTTCGGGAGACGCAAACCCGGGCGATGCTCGGCATTGATGCGACGGGAACGTCCACCCTTCCTGCGCCACGCACCTGGCCGCTATGGATTCGACATGGACTTCGCTGGGCCGTGCTGATCATTCCGGTGGGGGCTCTTTGCGCCGCTCAGTTGGGTGGTCGTGTTGTTCCGGCGCTCGAGCGCACAGCCAAAGTCGCTGAAATACTTCCTCGAGATGCGCAGGCTCAGCTTAATTACGGGAAGGCCCTGCATGAGGCACGCCGCGTCCGGGAAGCGATCGAACAGTACGAGTTGGCTCTGAACAGAAACCCAGCTCTGGCGGAAGCTGAATTCTATCTGGCACTCGCCTGGAGCGACTTGGGAGACGCCGACAAATCAATCGATCATTACCAGCGCTCGCTGGCGATCACTCCGCGCAATGCCAAATGCGAATCCAATCTGGCCAGCATTCTCGTTTCGAAAGGACGTTTAGTTGAAGCGCGGAGCCGGTATGAGCGCAGCCTTTCGATTGATCCCGGCTTGCAGATCGCACATAAAGAACTAGGCGACCTGCTGTGCGGAACGGGCGAGTACAGGGCTGCGATCGAGCATTACGAGGCTGCGCTGCGTATCCAGCCAGACTTTGTCGAAGCGAAGCAGAATCTGAGTTTCGCCAAATCGCTCGCAGGCAGATAGCGGGCCCTCCCGAAAGGCAGCCACCCACAGCTGGCACAACCGCTGCTATAAAAACCATAACGATTATGGTTCTAGTAAGCATCGACCCTTTCGCCTCTCGCCGACTTTTTCTCATTATTGCCGCCCTGCTCTGCTTTTCAGCGGCCTGTTTCGCCGATCCAGTTTTGATGGCGCAGCGTTACGCCACCTCAACGTCGGCCATGAGCTCCATTCACCTGGCCCCTCGCGATCCTGGCGGATGCGCGCAATTGAATGAATTGCCCTCGGCTAAAGGCGTGGATTTACCAGCGCGCGGGCAGGGGTTGTTGCCTTCAGGCGAGCTGGCGGACAGGCTGTTATTTCCTGCAGCAAACTTGTTCTTTTCGACACTGGAATTCGTTGGCCCAGCATCTGTCTGAGCCGGCGAGGACCGCCAAATCTAAGCCGCTCGTCTGACCTCCGCGGAGGCCGGCGAAAAATCTCTTTCCTGCGGAAAGATTTTTATTGCGAAACGGAGGAGAAAGTCATATCCTCGTTTTTGTGGATATGGAAATTATGAGAACATTCGCTACTCCCTTTGCCCGGTTTTCCGGTTGTCTGCTCCTCTCGGTTTCGAGCGCTTTCGCGTCCGATATCGTCCTTCAAAAAGTCCCGCCAGTCGTTGAACAGGCTTCGACGGTTTCGAAATCCAACCTTAGCCCTCAAGCGAGTTTTGCGCTCATGAACTACAATGTCCGGAGCGCTGCTCGGGCGCTGTATGTCAGTTCAGGCACCGATCTCGCGCTCGCTAGCAACATGATCGACAATCAGGCGGCGACCTCGTTTGGCTTTTCACCTGCGGACAACTCGCCGGTGACAATCATCGACCTGGGTAAAGTGTCTACCGTGCGGCGTCTGTCGGCGGTTTATACACCTCGCGCTACAGGGATCGACTTTTACGTCCTCCAATCGGTGCCGGGGATGGACGGCGACAATAGTCCCAACGCGCTCAAGCTTGACGATAAGACCTTGGCGAAGATGAAAGCCGTCGGTTCCGTCATCGATGATGGAACGCAAGGCCGCGCTTCGATCGACATTCCCGCGACGTCTGGACGCTATGTGATGTTACGCTGGACGCCCGCGGCGCACAGCGATACTCCATTCACCGTCGCCGAGGTCTCTGCCTTTAGCCCGAGCAGGGGCAACCTGCTGGCTTCAAACCGCGATTTCTCGAACGCCCGGACCACTTCGGATTCCAAGGATGTCGCTGATTCAAAAGACGTTTCCGATAGCAAAGACATTCCAGAGGAAGCTCCGCCACAGCCGCCCGCTGAAGGCCCGCCGCCCCCGCTCCAAGGGCCGCCGCCATTCACCTTCATTCCGCAGCTCACTCCGGTGAGCGACTAAGCGCGACACGCCTTTTTCGAAACCCGTCAATCAGTTACGCTGATTGACGGGTTTTGCTTTTGCCTTATACGCCAAATCCAGGAAGAGCAATTACAGGGAGTCGCGGATGAGCTTAAAAATTGTTGTGTTCTCGATCGTGCCGTGGACGCTATCAGCGCTCGGGCCGGCAGCGAAAACAACGACATCTTCGACGGTCTCGAGCGCGGCCGACGCGTAGAACGCTCCGGGTTCCTGCTGCGGCTCTGCAATCACCGATTCGTTTGAAGGCGGTGATTGCTGAGCTGCCACTTTGGCGGCGCCATACGCCTTCGCGCCGTGTGGCCCCGTCGCCCATGACAACCACGGATCGCCAGTAGAATTGAGCCCGAGAATGGCGATTCCACGATCGGTGCGAAATGGCGAACCGTTCAAGTGCAGTCCACCGATCCCAACATCCCCGCAGACCAGAATCGTAGATTTTTCCCCCGCATATCGCCGTGCGACTGAGACAGCCCGATCGAGTTCCACCGTTTCCGCGAGGGTGTGTTCCGCGTCGTTTAGTTCCGCTGCTTTGCGCATCAATCTCGCGTCGACCACGAGCAGGTAACCGCCCCGGTTATATTGCAGAAGTTCGATCGCGCGCCGGACCATGTCCGGCAGACTGGGCTCTTCGTTCCGCGCTTCCACTTGGTCTGCGAACGCGAACTCGGCCTTCGCAAAAACACCAAAAACTTTTGGGCGGCGCCATGCGGGAATTATTTCCAGGTCGGCTTTGGTTCGGGCGCGATCGAATCCTTTTGTTTGGATCTCGGAGAGAAGATCGCGCGCGTCCGTGCGCGTCCCGCCTTTTGATTGTGGCAGGAAATCCTGCGCCCCTCCGCCTAGGGCAAGATCGATCGTGGAGTTCTCAGCCAGCAGCCGGGCATACTCAGTTGGTGTGGCCGGCTCCGAGGCGTGAACGTAGAACGCGGCCGGCACGGCGCTCGTCAGTTTTCCATCCGTAACAAGCCCGGTCGCGCGTCCGGCGCGCCGCGCGAGCTCAAAGAGATTCGGGGCTTGTGAGCCGATCGATCGGTTATGGACGCGGATGCCGGTCGAAATGGCGGAAGCTGCAGCACCGCTGTCGGGAGCCGCGAAATCGTCAGAGGAATTCCTTACCAACGCCACGTGCGGCATCGCGTCCAGCGTCAGTGCAGTGTCGGCTCCCCCCGCGAAAACCCGCGTCGCCGCCACTCGCGATGGGGTGAGGCCTTCACCGATGAAAAGGATGATGCCAAACGGTTTTTGGACAACCCAATGCTGGAAATAAAAAACGCCAAAAGCCGCGAAGAGAACGAGGCAGAAAAGCGCGAGCAACTGGTTGCGCCATTTCATGAAGCCGATCTATGAGCGCGGGCTTCGCCTTGTCAATCTCGCATCGCGGGAAAGCGCTTGTCTGCGCAAAGGTACGCGCGAAATTGGCGCCAGCGTGCCTAAGCCTGTCATCCTCATCATCCGCGACGGGTGGGGCATCAATCCAGGCGGGCGCGAAAAACGAGAAGAGAACGGCGACGCGACCTTGCTCGCACGGACGCCGTTTCATGACCAACTCTACCGCGATTATCCCGGCGGAAAACTCAGCGCGAGCGGACTTGATGTCGGATTGCCCCCGGGACAAATGGGGAACTCCGAAGTGGGCCATCTAAATCTCGGCGCAGGCCGGATCGTTTATCAAGACCTTACCCGGATCAACAAGGCGATCGCCGAAGGCGGACTTTCTCGAAATGCGATCGCGCAGCAGGTATTTGCGCAGGCCCGCGGGCATCGTCTCCACTTTCTTGGATTGGTTTCGAACGGCGGCGTCCACAGTCATTATGAGCACCTGATCGCGCTCGCGAACGCCGCCCATGCCGCTGGGGTCACAGATATCCTCGTGCACGCCTTCACGGACGGGCGCGATAGTTCGCCGACGGGCGGCGCGGATTATCTCGAAGCCTGTTCCGCCGGCCTAACGAAGAGCGGCGCGAAGATCGCCACCGTGGTTGGGCGCTACTTTGCGATGGATCGGGATCGGCGATGGGACCGGACGAAAAACGCCTGGGACGCGATCGTGCTCGGCCGCGGAAAGGTCTGCGAATCGTCGCCAGCCGAGGCCGTTCGGGCTCAATACAAGACAGGTAAGACTGACGAGTTCCTCCCTCCGCTCGTTTTTTCTCACACGCAAGAACAACGCGTTAACGACGGCGATACCGTTTTCTTTTTTAACTTTCGAGCCGACCGGGCGCGCCAACTTTCTCAGGCTTTCCTGCTCAAAGACTTCAACGGGTTCGAACGGGAAGCGTGGCCCCAGGTTCATTACGCCACTCTCACCCAGTACGACGTCACCTATCCGTCGCCTTTTATTTTCGCGCCGGAAACATTGCCGAACATTTTGGGCGAAGTGGTCAGCGCCGCCGGCAAAACGCAGTTACGGATCGCCGAAACCGAGAAGTATCCTCACGTCACTTATTTTTTTAACGGCGGGATCGAGCGGGCGTTTTCGGGCGAAGACCGCAAGATCATTCCATCGCCCAAAGTTGCGACCTACGACCTCAAGCCGGAGATGAGCGCGGGTGAAGTGACCGAGGAAGTCCTTACCCGGCTCGGCGATTACGACCTGATCATTCTAAACTTTGCGAACCCCGACATGGTCGGCCACACCGGGGTGGTAACGGCCGGCGTCAAAGCCGTCGAGACGATAGATGAATGCGTCTCGCGCATTGTGCCGGCGGTCCTCGCGCGAGCTGGCGCGTGTCTAATCACCGCCGACCACGGCAACTGCGAATTGATGCGCAACCCGGACGGGTCGCCCAACACCGCCCACACGACGAACCTCGTTCATCTCATTTATGCCGCCGAAAATGCCGCCCGCTTCAGGGTCGAGGACGGCATCCTCGCGGACGTCGCGCCCACGCTTCTTTTTCTTCTCGGACTTCCGCAACCGAAGGAAATGACCGGGCACAATCTACTGGTCGCGGCATCCTGAGGCCGCAAATCCGTCCGTCCCGATAATTTCATCGCGGGTGATCGCGAAGGCGCGATTGAACTGGCGCGTGCCGGCAACCGCGATTCGTTGGAGTAACCGAATCCGTGCCTGGGCGGCGTTGTCATGCCAGGCTGGCTTGCGAACTGGTTCGAGCGCACCGTCGGTTTCCACGAGCACGCCCCAACCCGCGGGCACCTCCATCTCTCGAAACAACTCGTTAGGCAGGACAAGGAAAAACAGGTTCGCGCAGCGGTAACGCACCAGGCACTCAAATTTCGTTCCCCCGTAAAGGCGATTCTCGAGGGCCGCCGATTCTCGCAGAACCCTCCGATAACCCTGGTGGCCGATGGCGTCGAAATCGTGCGAGTCATATTCGGCAAAAAGCGAGTCGCCGGTGCGCAGGGTGGGGTAGTGGACGCGCAGATGTTTCTCCAGAATGTCCCGCCGGCGCCGGAGTGTCCGGAGGCGCTCGCGGGTTCCCGCGGTTTCGCAATTATCCCGACGCAAATCGGGCAGGGCTTGTTTGCATTCGAAGATAGCGGTCACGGTTTGCTCGCGAAGCCGCGATCGATAGGCCGCGACGTCGGCTCGATAGCGGCACTGCGGGAGGCTCACCTCCGCGGCGCAGGCGGAATATCCGTTCGCCTGTGCCCAGACAAGTGCCAGCCGTTTGAGCCGAAGATGCCTTTCCGTTTCGGCCCGTCGCGGCGCTAGGGTCGCGTCCATTCCGCAAGCTCCCTGGCCCAGTAGGTCACAATCAAATCGGCGCCCGCGCGCTTGAGGGAAGTCATGATCTCGAGCACGGCGGCCCGCTCCTCGAAGTATCCGTTCGCTACGCCCGCTTTCACCATCGCGAATTCCCCGCTCACGTGATAAACCGCCGTTGGCTTGCCGAACTTCTCGCTCACGCGCCACAAAATATCGAGATAAGGGAGTGCTGGTTTCACGAGCACGATGTCGGCGCCTTCTTCGATGTCGAGCGCGACTTCGCGCATCGCTTCCTGCGCGTTCGCGCTATCCATTTGGTACGAACGTCGGTCGCCAAACTGCGGCGGGCTTTCCGCTGCCTCGCGGAACGGCCCGTAGAAGGCCGACGCGAACTTTGCCGCATAACTCATAATGCCGGTTTCCTCGAAGCCGTTGCTGTCGAGCGCTTCGCGAATGGCGCCGATGCGTCCATCCATCATGTCGCTGGGCGCGACAAAATCCGCGCCGGCGGCCGCGTGGGAAAGGGCCGTCTTCGCCAGCAATTCAACCGACTCATCATTCAACACGTGAAAGTGATTGCCATCCATGCGGGTCACGCCGCAATGCCCGTGACTCATGTATTCGCACAGACAAACATCCGTCATCACCACCAGACTCGGACATTTCGTTTTGATCGCGCGAACAGCTTGCTGCACGACGCCATCGTCGGCGAACGCACCGCTCGCGCCCTCGTCTTTCTCGCGCGGAATTCCGAAGAGCAGCACCGCCTGGAGACCGAGGTCGGAGGCGCGCTGCGCTTCCTCCGCGACTTCGCTCAGCGCGAACTGAAAAACCCCGGGCATGCTGTCGATCGCTCTCCGCGATGTCAGCTTCTCGCTAATGAAAAGGGGCAGGACGAAATCGTGCGCTGTGAGTTTGGTTTCGCGCACGAGATTGCGAACACCTTCAGTCCTGCGCAGACGTCGCGGGCGATGGACCAGTTTTCTCACCCGGCGAGGCTACGCAATCGCTCCCTTAGTCGCAAGCTCAGCAGGACTTGACGGAGTCGCGCCTTGCGGCCTGAATGCGGGTCAGATGCGCGGCGTTCGAAAACTCACGGCCGATTATCTGCTGATCGACGTTAGCAACTCGTTCGTGAAGCTCGCGTTCGCGACACCCGAAAAGATCGGAAAACCGCTGCGGCTCGCGACGAGCAAACTCACGGGGACCGCGATGCGGCGGATTCTTCTCGGTCGCAAGGTCGGAACAATCGTTGTCTCCTCGGTGGTTCCGAAAAGGAACAACGCGATTCAGGCTGCGGCCGGCTCGGCGCGCGTTTTGTTTCTGGATCCGAGACTCGATCTTGGTGTCGGCATTAAATATCCGAAGCCGCGCTCGATCGGCGCGGACCGTCTCGCGAACGCGGCGGCGGTCGCGCAGCTCTACGGCACGCCGGCGATCGTGGTCGATTTCGGGACGGCGGTCACGTTCGACGTCGTCTCGGCGAAAGGTGATTACGTCGGCGGTGTCATCGCGCCGGGCCTCGAAGTGATGACGAATTATTTGTATCAGCGCACCGCCTTGCTCCCGAAACTGAGCCTGAGCGAGCCGCCCCGTGTGATTGGGAAAACGACGCGCGGCGCAATGATGTCCGGCGCGATTTTCGGTTATCGGGGTTTGGTGCGCGAGATCGTTAGGCGGCTAACCGCGGAGAATTTTCCTCGAAAAAAACCACGTGTCATTGCGACCGGCGGCTACGCGCGGCTGATCGCACAGAAGCTGCCGGAAATCGAAGCCGTCCATCCGAACCTGACATTGGAGGGTTTGCGCATCGTCGCGAACCGAAATATTCGCCCGGAATAGCCGTTCTTTCCCTGCCCTAAGTTGCAGGCTGTCAGTCGTTTTCCGGAAAAACGAATTTTCGCGGGGAGAACGGCAAAATAGGCTTGTCAATCGGCCCGGCCAAAGCTTCTATGCCTCATTGCATGAACATTAGGAAATTCGCGACGATTTTGGTCCTGGTTGTTAGTTCTTTCGCGGCGACGAATGTCGCGCCGACGAAGGCCGAGCTGGAGGCGATGTATAACCGGGCGTTCCGCGAATTCAGCGCCGCCAATTACGAGCAGGCCCTCAAGGAACTCGACGCGATCGATGCGCGCCAGCCGGACCTCGCCGAGTCGCAGAACCTGCGCGGCGTGATCCTGATGCGCCAGGCACAATACGACCAGGCAGAAGGCGCGCTCCAAAAAGCTCTCGCCACCGACCCGAAGTTTTGGAACGCGCGTTTCAATCTCGCTGAAATTCCGTTCCTGCGGAAGGATTGGGCCGAAGCCCGGAAAAGATTTGAAGGATTGCTCCAGGGAAACGCCTCCGAGCTCCAGGGCGACGCATCCCAGCTCATTCAATACAAAATTCTCCTCACCTATCTGCTCGAGGGCAAGGAGAACATGGTCGATTCCATTCTCGCGAAATTCGAGCTGACGCCCGACACACCGGCGGTCACCTACTCGAATGCGGCGGTCGCGTTTCAGCATAAGAACGAAAAGGAAGCGAAAGACCTGATCGCGGCGGCGGAGAAGAAATTTTCGCCGGCCTTGAACAAACTATTCGCGGAATCGCTCTACGAAGTTGGCTGGATGCAAAAGCCGGCGGGCCAGACACGCGTGGCGCTGGAGATCACGACCGCGGCCGATCGCGCGGCGAAAGCGAAGGCCATCGCGACGGAGAAGTTCGAAGCGGCCGAGCAGGCGTTTCAGCAGCGTGATTACACAGCGGCCCGGCGTTTGATCGACGAAGCCGAGGCGGCCGAACCGAACCAGCCGGCGACGATCAATCTGCGCGGCGAAATTCTGCTGGCCCAAAAGGATTTCGACGGAGCCGAGAATGCGTTCAAGCAGGCGGCGAAGATCGATCCGAAATTCCGGGAGGCGCAATACAACCTGGCCCAGATTCCATTCAAGAAAAAGGAGTACACGAAAGCGCGCGATCGTTACGAGGCGCTGTTTAACAATACGCCGTCGCCCGGGGGCGATAAGAACCAGGCGGCGCAAATCATTAAGTTCAAGATTTACCTGACCCTGCTCCTCGAAGGAAAAGACAGTCGTGCCCAGAAAATGATGGAGCAGTTCCAGTTCACGGGCGATACGCCGGCGCTCTACTACGCGCAGGCGGCCTGGGAGTTCAAACACAACAACGCTGCCAAAGCGAACGACTGGATCGTGTCGGCGAAGAAAATCTATTCGCCCGCGCTCAACATGGTATTTGCCGATTCGTTTTACGACGTCGGCTGGCTCCAGCCGGCCCAGAACGTCGCCGCGGCGCCGGTAACGCCGTCCAAGGAAATTGCGAAGACCGAGACAGTGCCGCCGTCGATCGAGCCGAGCCCAATTCCGGCGCCCGCGCTCGCATTGAACAAAACCCCGAAGGCCCCGGAGATCGCGCCGCCGAAGACCGAGACCGTCAACCAGGCGCCCGCAATCACTCAGCCGCTGGCGAAGAACGAAAAGGCGCCCGGCCCCGTGACAACGAATTCGCCGAGCGTTCAAATGCCTTCGGCCGCGAACGCACTCCCGTCCGAGACCCGCGCTCCTTTGCCGAAGGAACCTGAGACCACCACGCAAGCTGCTTCCAGCCCCGCCACGAGTCCGGCGACAGCGACGGCCATGACCGAACAAAGTCCCGCCAACGAGCCGGCAACCTCAAATGCCGTGACGCAGCAAAGCCCTGCGACGTCACCGGCGACCAAGGCACCCGCGCCGGCGACGAATGTCGTCTCTACGCCCGCCACGGTTCTGGCGCCCGCGACCGTTCAGCAGCAGAGTGTCGCTGACAACTCGGACCGTTCCATTTCCAATAACCTGCTGGTCGGCGGTCTTCTCCTGGCGGGAATTTTGCTGATCGCCTGGGTCGTGTTTTCCGAATTCCGCCGCCGCGTGAACGTCTCCGTTTATCGATCGCCCGCTCCGGCCAGTGGCCCGAGCTTCGATACGATTGAATCCGAGCCCGTCGTGGAGAAGTTGGTCGCGCCGAAACGCCTCGCTGGTGGACCGCCTCAAGTTTCACTGCACTTAAAAGCGTCCGAGCCTTCGGTCCGCCGTGGTGCGGTTCCATTCACCAAACCCAACCGGCCATTCGGAACCAACGGTGGCGTGACGAGCGGCGCGCCGGTCATCGAGAATTTAATTCCGCGCACACCGGCGCCAGAGCCTGAAGCCGCTCCGGTCGAAACGCCGGTCGTCCAGCGAATCGCCGACATCATGCCGGAACCGGAGAAGCCCGTTGTTGCCGAGACCGAACCTGTTTCCGCGCCCGCAACGGAAATGGCGGAATTCAGTTCGGTGGGCGAGCCAAAGGTAATCGAAGAAGCCGCGCCCGAAATCATCGAAAACTTTGCGGACATCCCGCCCGCTTCGCAAGAGGAAGGCGTCTTCGCTGAAACACCCGTCTGGAACGAGCCGGTCACGAACGAGCCGGTCACGAGCGAGCCTGCAATGACGGAGGCCGTTGCGCCGGAGCCCGAAACAATCTGGGCCCCGATCGCGCCGGAGCCTGCCTGGACACCGATGGCATTCGAACCGGCTACGCCTGTGTTCGAAACGCCAGCGCCGGAGCCGGTCGCGGAGACGGAGGCCGCTTTCGAATCCGTCAGCGAACCCGTTGTTATCGAGCCGGAGGTCGCGCCGGAACCGGTCGCCGAAATTTCCGCCGTGACTGAGGAACCAGTTGCGCAAGGGCCGCCCATCCCGTATCAAGTTCCCGCGTTTGAAACCGATTCGCCCATGGCTGAAATCACCAAACCGGAACCGGAAGAACTTCCCGCACATCTCGCCGCAGGCGTCGTCGCGGGGACATCGATGGCCGGAGTGGGTGCACTTCGCCACTCGGTAGAGTCGCCCTCATTTGCGCCTAAAGTTATATCCACCGAGCCTCTGGCTCAGCAGCCAACAACACCAGCTACCATGCCTCAACCGAACCAACCAACACCCGCTCCTTCGATTCGTCCCAGCCCGATGACCGGGGGCACTCCTCAAATGCAAACTCCGGCCATGCAAAGCCCGGCTCCCAGCGGAATGCAGACCGCCGTCCAGCTGACCTTCTCGTTCGAGATCGCGTCACTGCAGCTCACGCCGAGTTTCAAGATGGGCGCCCTCCAACTCAAGCCGACCTCGAAGATCGTCACCATGCGTCTCGCGCCTTCACAGCAGCCGCAGCCGGCCATGAATCTCCAGGTCACCTTCGAGGTCGCGACCGTCCAGGCCTCGGGTGGCGGCATCGGCCAGATCCGTCTGACCCCGTCGCAGCAACAGCGGCCGAGCGTGATCAGTTCGCCTGCCTTCAACATCGCGGGGCTGCAATTGCTCTCCGGTGCCGAAAGTGGCGCAGTCCAACTGACGCCATCGCAGCAGGGCCAGGCTTCGGTTCACGTGACCGGCCGGTTCCAAATCGCAACGGTGGAATTTTCGCCGTCGTTCGAAATTTCTTCGCTCGTTCTGAATGCGACTTCGAAGAGCGTGTCGGTGCAATTGCCAGGCGCCGGCCCGAGCGCCGTCGAAGGCGCACCGGTGTTCGAAATTGCCAACGTCCAGATAACGGGCAACGGCGAGATCGGCATGATGCAGTTGAACGCCCAGGGCGCCGCGCCGAAAGCCGCGTAAGAGAAACCGCGAAACCAAATTACCGAAACGAGGAGGCAGCGATGCCTCCTCGTTTTGCGTACGCACGAAATCGCCGGGGATCGACTGGACTACTTCTTCACAAACCGCCCGCGATTCAGCGAACGCAAATTCGCCGGCAAGAATTCGCCGTCCTTCCGGATCAACTTGCCGTCGAAATAGACTTCGCCGCCGCCGTAATCCGGTCGCTGGATGTTCACCATGTCCCAGTGGACCTGGCTCCGGTTCCCGTTATCGGCATCTTCGTAAGCCTGTCCGGGGGTGAAGTGAAACGAGCCCGCAATTTTCTCGTCGAAGAGGATGTCGCGCATTGGATGAAGGACGAACGGATTGAAGCCGAGCGAGAACTCGCCGATGTAACGCGCGCCGGGATCGGAATCGAGAATTTTGTTGAGCTTCTCCGTGTTGTTCCCGGTCGCCTTCACGATTTTTCCGTCCTTGAACTCGAGCCGGATGTTGTCGAACCCGGTGCCTTGATAAATCGTGGGCGCGTTGAACAAGACGTGGCCCTGGACGGAATCCTTTACCGGGCAACTGAACACTTCGCCGTCAGGGATATTGCGATCGCCGCCGCAGATAACCGATCCGATGCCTTTGATGCTGAAACGCAGATCGGTTCCCGGCCCTTTTAATTCGACCCGGTCGGTCCTGTCCATGAGCGCCTTGAGGGCTTTCATGCCGGGCTGGAGTTTCCGATAATCGAGCGTGCAGACGTTGAAGTAAAAATCTTCAAAGGCTTCCGTGCTCATGCCGGCGAGCTGCGCCATGGAAGGCGATGGCCAGCGCAACACGACCCACTTCGTTTTTTGCACGCGCCAATCGATGACCGGCCGCATTTTCTTTGCGACCAGCTTCATCTGCTCCGGCGGCACATCGGACAATTCGGTGATGTTCTGGCTGCCTCGCACCGCGATATAAGCATCCATTTTTTTCATGCGCGCCAGCTCGTGGATCGCTGTCAGATTGAGCTGCCGCTCGGTCGCGTTCAGCGCCAGTTCGCGGTTGAGCCGGGCCCGGTTGATCTGGGCGAAAGGAATCGCCCCTGCGTTCCGGGCCGCCCGAACGAGCGAAATCGTCATTTCGTCGGGCACATCGAATGTCTCGATGAGAACGGTTTCGTTGCGCTTCAAGCGCGTCGAATACTCGACCAGAACTTTCGCTAGTTTGTCGTAACGCGAATCATGCATAGCCGCTTACGATTCCACCGCGCTTGTGTGTTGCAAGTTGTAGCGACGCCGCTCTGTCGGCGGTCGAACGCTTTGGCTGGAACGTCGGCGTTATGGCGGCGACCAGAGCGCCGTCGCTACAACTCCCGAACCAACCGAGCCGCGAACGCGCCGTCGAATCCGTCGCGAAATGGAAGCAGCGAAACCTGGTCGACTAATTCCAGGAACGGAAACGAATTGAGAATTCGCGCGACGACGCCTTCATTCTCTTCCGGCTCGATACTGCAGGTGCTGTAAACCAGCGAGCCGCCGGGCTTGAGCAATGGGATCGCGGCGCGGACGATTTCGAATTGTTCGTTGGCCATGCGCGGAAAATCCTCCGGCGTCAGCCGCCAGCGGACGTCGATGCGGCGGCGCATCACTCCAGTGTTGCTGCACGGGGCGTCGACAAGGATTCGGTCGAAAGCTTTGTCAGCCGGCGCGGTGCCGGCGAGCCAGTCATGCTGCTGGCATTGTGCGATAACAACGCCGAGTCGCTCCAGATTCTCGCGAAGGGTGGCAACGCGCCGCGCATCGCGGTCGCAGCTCAGAATGAACCCGTCGTTCCGCATCAGTTCCGCGATGTACCCGCTTTTGCCGCCGGGCGCGGCGCAGGCGTCGAGGACGCGGTCGCCAGGTCGCGGATCAAGAAGAGAGCAAGCCGCCGCTGTGCTGGGATCCTGAATGTAGCAATGGCCGACCGCCAGGGCCTCGCCTGGCACATTCGCCATCCGAACAAAATTCGGCGCGCTGGCGCTTTGCTCGATGTCGCCATATCGAGCCACAAAGTCCGCGTCCGAAATCTTAAGACGATTGATCCGCGCGTAAATGGGCGCAGGGCGATTGTTCCATTCGCACAAGGCCTCGGTTTGTTCCGCGCCAAAGTTGTTCCTCCAACGATCGAGCAGAAACTGCGGATGCGACCGCCGCACGGCCAGATCCTGGGTCTGGGCTGCTTCAAGGAGTTCAAGTTTGCGGCGGACAGCATTTCGCAGGACCCCGTTGATCAGCCCTCGGTTGCGGCGGTTTGCCGACTCCACGCTTTCGTAAATGGCCGCGTGCTCCGGCGTCTGAATGAGGAAGAGTTGATAGAGTCCCAGTCGCAGCAAATCGCGGGAAGCGTGATCGAGATGACTCGAGCGGAGCTCAGCGATCCAGAAGTCGAGCAGGGTCAGGTTCCGAATGACGCCATAAAAAAGCTCGGTGGCGAAGGCGCGATCCGCCGCATCGAGCCCGCTGGCTCGCAGCCGTTCGCCCAGAATGGCGTCCGCAAATTTTTTTCCCGCCCGCCATTCTTCCAACGCAGCGAGAGCAAGACGCCGTGAACTGCTTTCGCGCACCTACTGCGGGTTCACGCTCGCCCGGCCGATCGAGTGATACTGGAAGCCGAGTTTTGCCATCGTTGCCGGATCGAACAAATTCCGGCCGTCGAAAATAATGGGAGTCGTCATTTTCCCTTTCACGACTTCGAGATCGACGTTGGCAAACTCCGACCATTCGGTGGCGATAATAAGCGCTTCGGCCCCCTCGACGGCCTCGAGAGCCGAAGTGGCGAACCTCGCGCCAGAAATCGCTTCCACTTCGCGGGCCTTCTCCATCGCCTGGGGATCGTAAACCGAGACGTGCGCTTTCTCCTTCAACATGTCGGCGACGAGGTCGATCGCGACCGAGGACCGCGTGTCGTCCGTATTGGGTTTGAAAGCCAGCCCCCAGACCGCCACCTTTTTGTCGCGCAACACCCAGAGTGTTTCCCGGATGTCTTTGAGGAAGCGGGTTTTCTGGTCCGCATTGATCCGCTGCACTTCCTTCAGCAGGTTGAACGGCACGCCGAGCTGTTCGCAGATGGTGATGAACGCCGCGATGTCCTTCGGAAAACAGGAGCCGCCGTAGCCGATCCCGGCGTTCAGAAAACTCCGGCCGATCCGTTTATCCATGCCGATCCCGTCCGCGACTTTCTCGATATCCGCGCCGCTCGCTTCGCAGATCGCGGAGACGGCGTTGATATACGAAATTTTGAGGGCGAGAAATGAATTCGCCGCATGCTTGATCAGCTCGGCGCTGTTGATATCGGTCACAAGAATCGGCGCCATGAATGGCTCGTAAACCTTCTTCATCAGATCGACGGCGTGTTCGCTCTGCGCGCCGATCACGATCCGGTCCGGACTCATCAGGTCGGAGACGGCACAGCCTTCGCGGAGAAACTCAGGATTGCTGACGACGTCGAACTTCGCCCCGTGACGGTTGTAACGCTTGATCGTCTCGCGGACTTTGTCGCCCGTCTTCACCGGAACGGTGCTTTTGTCGACGATGACGCGATAATCGGTGAGGACCTCCGCGATGTCGCGCGCGACCTTCTCGATGAAGCTCAAGTCCACGCTGCCATCGGGCTGCTGCGGCGTCGGCACGGCGATAAAAACGATCTGCGAATTATCGATGCCGTCCTTGATGCTGCCGGTGAAGCGGAGCCGCTGGGCCGAGACGTTCCGGTGGACGACTTCCTCGAGCCCCGGTTCGTAGATCGGAATCTTTCCGGCCTGGAGCGCTTCTACTTTGCGCGGATCGTTATCGACGCCGATCACGTTGTGGCCGACGTCGGCAAAACAGGCGCCCGTGACAAGGCCGACATAGCCGGAACCGATGATCGAAATATTCATGGAGAAAAATTGCTGCGCGATCGAAGGACCGCTGATTACTGCGTTTGTTCCGCGCCCGCAGGATCGAAATTCAAATCGAAACTGAATTTAGGCAGCGCTTTCAACGTGAAAGTCAGTAGCACGCCGTATTCCTTCACCCCGCCGTTGTCCCGAATAATGGCGCCGACGGAGGCGACCCAGCTGGTCAGGTCGCGATAGATCGAATAGCGCTGTTGTTCCAGGACGCCGGTCGTGCCTTCGTATTGCTCGGAGATGCCTAACCCCCAATTATCGTTGATCCGGTAATAGCCACTGAAAACATAGAGGCTGCTGTTATCGAAGAACGGGTTCTGGTTCAGATAACGGTGAGCGAAGGAAAGTTGGAGGTTCGCGATCGGCTGCACGCTGACGTTCGTGTTGACCTCGGTAAAGCCCTTCTCAAAGACCGGCACCTGCGAGGAAATTCCGAACGACATCCAGGGGACGGGCGTGAAATTGAGGCGGTTAAAGAGGTTCGAATACTGGGTTTTGTCGAACGGGTTGTCGAAGTTCACGTCCATGTAGGTTTCGATATCCATCCAGCTCACGGTCGAATCGTCCCGGCGAGTCAGGAGCCGGTTGCGTACGCCCAGGCGGAGGATCGTCCAGTTGTCGATCGAATCGATGGTGGTGAACTGGGGGAAATCGATCGGGCGTAATTGGGTCGACGGCTGATAGCGATCGAACTGCAAAATGGACGCGGGGTCGTGGGCCGAGGTCGAGACCCAGGAGAAATTCATGAACGGCTGGATGACATGCTTGAGGCCGTCGAGACCCAGCGCGTTACTTTGGGCGCCTTCCCAGGTCTTCGTCACCTTGAAGGAAGCTTCGACGCCGCCGTTGAAAACCGTCCGCAGTTTGTTCCCTGCAAAACTAATCGGATCTCTCGGATCGATGTTCAGGAAATCCGGGATGAACGGGTTGTTGCTCGGGGGCATGATTGTTTTCCCGAGGTCGCGCGTCTTGTCGTAATAGGTCGCGCGAAAACCGGCCCGCGGGACGACCGACAGCCAGCCGAAGAATGTGTTCGGGAACGTAAATTGATGGAACGAATCGAGCCGCAGGGTGCTGTAATCGTGGAAATCGGAGCCGGCCGCGAAGTTGCGATGGAGCTCGGCCAGGCCGGTCTCGCCCTCGTAAAATATCGGGCCGCCGAAGATCGGGATGCGGTTGACATCGAGCACCACTTCCGGAAGCCGCTCGGTCGTTTCGAAGAACTCGTTCGCCTGGAAACGCCCGAGCGCGGTCAGGGTGTAGCTCGGATTCCTTTTTGTTACGGCGACGATGTTGTCCGGCTGCGGATTGAGCTGGAACTCGCTCTGGAAAAAGTCCTCTAAAACGAAGGCGTCACTGAGCTTGGTGATGTTCGCGATCGCCTCGATGTCCTCGGTAATCTTTGTCCGGCTTTGGAGCGAGACGCGGTAACGTCCCTCGGAAATCGCGGGCCGGGCGATCGAGGTCCGATTGATGTCCGGGTGCTCGTCTTTCAAAAAATAGGTGCGAATGCGCGCCCAGCTTTTTTTGTCCTGGCCGAAACGAATGTCCGGCTCGAACCCGAAAGCCAGTCCGCGGCGATAGCGGTAATCCAGCCGAAACACGGCTTTGATGTCTTCCGTGAGAGGCATGGTAACGCGTCCGAGGATGGATGGCCCCCACGAACTGAGGTAGGCGGGAGAAATCATGTAGCTGAACGAATCGTCCAGCGACTGGTAGAGGTACGGCCACCAGAAAACCGGGATGTCGCGGACGTAAAACGTCACGTTCTGGAAGATCACGCGATCATGCTCATAAACGCGCATCGTTTTCGCCTGGAGCCGGAAGTCCGGCTTGTCTGAGTCGTGGGTCGTGAAGGCGCCCTTCGAGACCAGGAACGCGCCTTCGGAAATAGTGGTGATGTTGTCGCCTGCGACCAGATACGGCTGCTTGTCGGTCTTGATATCGACGGCCCGGATCTGTTTCGTCTCCGTGTTATAAACCGCCCGTTCCCCGATGAACGTTCCGGTGATGCGATAGATCCGGACGTGGCCCTCGGCGACAATGTCGTGGGTCTTCGGGTTGTAGGTCGCCTGGTCCGCGTAAATGTCGGCGTCCCCCGCATGGATCGCGACGTTCCCATGCGCGGTGGCGAGACCGTCCTGGTAATTGGTATCGCCTGTCGCTGTGATCTCGAGCGGCCGCTTTTCCGTACCGACCTGACCGAACGCCCACGAACAGGCGCACAGAAGACCAAGGATTGGTAAAAGCAGCCTACGCATCGCGGGATGCGAAGTTACCGAAGCGGCCGCTGCCTGCAAAGGCAAAACGCCCCGGGAGCACCCGGGACGACTAGATGGAGAGACGGAGGCCGGCCGCTTGTTGGTTTAAGCCGCAGGTCGAGACGAGGGCGCTCTGAAAATCGCCTCGTCCGGTCGGGCCGGGCAGGCGTTTGGTAATCAGGGCCTGTGTAGCTGCAATGGTCTGCCACAGACTGCTGGCGCCCACGCTTTCCCCGAGGTCGCCCTTCACCGCAATGAGCGCAGCGTTCGGCGCATGTTTTTCGATGGCGGCGCGTTCGGCGCCATCGATGAAGGTCCCGTTCGCGCTCGCGGCGACGAGATCAGGCGGCGGCGCGCCTAATTCGGAAAAGACTTTGTCCACGGCGGCGGCTGCTTCCCGCTGCTTCTGGAAATTCGTGCCGCTGCAAATTTTGTCGATCCGGACCCGACCCTCGCGGGCGATGAGAACAGCGCCCGCGCCTTCACTCAGAATGGTGCCGCGCGGCGGCTGTTGGAACGGCTCGATGGGCGGCGCGGAACGGAGCAGGCGCCATTTTCCGTAGGCGTCGCAGAGTAACCAGTCGGCCTCCTCGGCGGCGACGACGAGGCAACGATCGAGCGCGTCGCTGGCCATAAGGTCTTCGGCCATCTTGAGCGCCAGTGTTCCCACGGCGCCGTCGCCCACGAGCGTGTAACTGGCGCCCGTGATTCCAAGGATGGCGGCGAGATGACTTGCCGGCGCGTTGAAAACAGTTTCGGGAAACAAGAGCGGACTGGCGGCCTGCGCGCCTGATTCCACGATGTCGTGATAGAACCGTTTGGTGTAGATCACGCCGCCGTTCGACACCGCAAAGATCAAAGCGCTGCGCTTCGCGGTTTCCAGATCGAGTTTCACATTCGCGTTGGTCAGCGCTTCGAGGCCGGCGACCGCGGAGAAGCGCGAGATCGCGCTAGAACGGCGCAGGCGCGGATGGGCTGGCGCTTTGGCGAGGGCGGACGCTGGAACCCGGAACACCGGATAATCGCGACCGAGCGGGCTCGAAAGCGGCTCGGCCGCTGCGGTGTCGCCATTCAAGAGGCGATTCCAGACTTCATCCACGCCACTGCCCAGGGGCGTGACCCAGCCCATTCCGGCAATGTGCACACTCATGCGGCGACCGCCCGCATGATGATGGAAGCATTCGTGCCCCCGAAGCCGAATGAGTTTGAAAGCACGGCCCGGACGCTGCCGTTTCTGGCTTCGTTGGCGACGATGTTCAAATCGAGACTGGAGTCGCCTTCACGGAAATTAATGTTCGGCGGCAGGAGTTGATGTTGGAGAGCGAGCAGGCTGATGACCGCCTCGATCGCGCCGGCTGCGCCTAACGAGTGGCCCATCATTCCTTTCGTCGAACTGACCGGCACGCCATGGAAAAGCTCGGCGATCGCTTTGCCTTCCGAAGCGTCGTTGAACGGCGTGGCGGTCCCGTGAGCGTTTATGTAATCGATCTTGCTCGCCTCCATTCCCGCGCTCCGGAGCGCCCCCTCCATCGCCTGTCGCGGCCCAATGCCGGAGGGGTCCGGTTGGGTCAGATGAAAATTATCCGTCGAGATCCCGTATCCCACGATTTCGGCGAGGATGGGCGCGCCGCGTTTCCGCGCCGTCTCAAAGTTTTCGAGGGCCAGGATCGCCGCGCCTTCACCAAGAACGAGACCGGTGCGGCCGCGATCGAAGGGACGGCAATGGTCCGGCGTCGCCGCCTGGAGCGAATCGAACCCGACAAAGACGAGCTCGGAGATGGCGTCGTAACCGCCAGTGAGGACACGTTGATAACGGCCGGACCGGATACATTCGAAACCGTGGCCGATCGCATTGGTTCCGGAAGCGCAGGCATTCGCAATGACCTGGCACGGCGCGCCGATTCCAAACGCTTCCTGCGCGTCCATCACCGGTTTTTGCGGGGTGTAGTTGGCGATCAAGGTCGGCGCGTGCCGGGACGGGTTCCCGTTCCTTTGGAGGCCTCGATAATATTGCTCCCCGAAAGTCATTCCCCCGCTGGTGGTGCCCATCACGGTGAGGTCCGGTTGGAAATCGCCAGCTTGCTCCATCGCCTGTTTCAGCGCCAAGATCATCATCCGCGCGACGCGATGGAGCCGATCCGGATGGGCACTGAAGTCGTTCGCTTCCGCCAACGGACCGTTGGCGACCTGGCCCGCGGCGTGGCAGCGGCAACGGTCCACCGGGAAAGCGGTCACGGGAGAAACGCAATCTTTCCCTTCGCGCAACGAGCCCAGCGTCTGGTCGAGTCCAAACCCAAGCGGGCTGACGATCCCCGCGGCCACGACTGCCACGCGGGCCGGCGTTACGCGATCGGAACTTGAGGAAAAATCAGCCATTTTTTAGAGAGACAAAGCGCCCCGGATTCTAGTTGCTTTCGCTCGCGAAAGCCTCTACTAATCACGCCGAAAAGAAAACGGAAGCTCGGTGCGTTGGTAGATTGTCAGTTGAGTTTTTCAGTGGCGATTTGAAATCCGATGAGCGGGAACAGTGGCCTGGCGGCGTTTTCCTCAGTTAACTCAGATGGGTACTAAATTATACGTAGGGAATCTTTCCTTCAACACCACCGAAACCGATCTTCAGGACATGTTTGCCGGCGTCGGCCCTGTTCAGGAAGTCACGTTGATGCAGGATAAGTTCACCGGTAAATCGCGCGGTTTCGCGTTCGTCACGATGACGAGCGAGGGCGATGCGCAGAAGGCAATCACCGAGTTCAACGGCAAGACCGTGGAAGGCCGGCCTTTGACCGTCAACGAAGCGCGTCCGCGCGAACCCCGTGCGCCCGGCAGCGGTCGTGGCGGCGGCGGATACGGCGGCGGCGGCGGCGGCTATGGTGGTGGTGGCGGCGGCTACGGTGGCGGCGGCGGTGGTGGTGGCTACGGCGGTGGACGTCGCGATGGCGGCGGAAACCAGCGGCGCGGCCGCTAAACAACCGCGCGGCTTTAACGCGCAAATTGATTTGTGGCCGGGCGTGATCGCTGACGGTGCGATCCGCCCTTGGGGATGAAGTTTTCCCACAAGATCGCGAAGCTCGGCGAACCGCTGACTTATCGGCGCGCCTGGCGTCGGGCTGAGCGGCTCATTTATCCGCTCTCACTCGAGCGGATCTATGGGCGGATCGACCACACCAAGTTGGCCGCGATCCAGGCGGAGTATGCCGGCTCGAACGAGCATTATGCGAAATATGCCGACGTCCGGCGCTGGCTGCGCCTGAATATTGTCCGGGCCCAAGACCTGAAGCTCCATCGTTGCCCGCCGAAATCGGTGCTCGATCTCGGCTGCGGCGGAGGATTCTTTCTCTTCGTCCTGCAACAGCTCGGACACGCCTGCCTCGGCCTGGACATCGACGAGTTTCCGCTTTTCACAAGGCTCCTCCATCTCTTTGGAGTGGAGCGCCGGGTCTGGGCCATCCGCCCCTTTGAGGCGCTGCCCGATCTCGGCCGGAAGTTCGATCTCGTCACTGCTTTCTCGATCGATTTTAACCGGATCAGCAAACAAGACTGGTGGTGGGGCCCGGAGGAGTGGGCCTTTTTCCTCGACGATCTCAAGCGCCATTTGTCTCCGAGCGGCCGGATTTTTCTGGGAATGAATCCCGGCCGGAACAAGGAGTTTTACACTCCGGAACTGCGAGATTTTTTCGTCAGTCGGGGCGCTTCGGTCGAACGCGAGAACGTCCTTTTTCCCCCGCGGGATTGATCCAGGCGGATTAATTGCGCGGACCGTGCGGCTGAAACCGCTGTGTAATGCGAAGTACAGTCAAACCACTGCGCAAAAGGAGACTATCTTATGGCTGATCAAGACAACCAACAATCGAGCGGAAGTTCCGGTTCATCGTCGGAAGACATCAAAATCCCACCCATCTCCAAGCAAACCGCTGGAGCCGCCACGGGCGCTGTCCTGGGCAGCGTCGCTGGTCCCGTGGGCGCAGTCGTTGGCGGCGTGATCGGTGCCGTGGTCGGACGGGCCGCGGGCGCGAAGACCTCCGGCGGAGGATCGAAGGGCGGCGGCAACAAGTCTGGCGGGTCTTCGGGCGGGGGTAAAAAGTCTGGCGGGTCTTCCGGCGGCGGCAAGAAATCCGGCGGTTCAAAGGCTGGCGGCAAGAAGAAGTCTGCGAGCTCCAGCCGCGGAAAGAGTGGCGGTGGATCGAAGGCCGCGACTAAGAAGGCCGGAAAGAAAGCGAAGAGTTCCGGTTCTTCAGCGCGCGGAAAAAAATCGGGCGGTGGCAGTAAGACCAGCGGGAAAAAATCCGGCGGTGGAAAATCGAGCCGTGGAAAAAAATCGGGCGCAGCGAAATCGAGCCGGGGCAAGAAATCAGGCCGTTCTAAGAAGCGGAGCGGCGGGAAGAAGGCAGGCGGCAAAAAGAGCGCGCGGCGATAACGCCCGTGATCGCGTTCGTTCGTATTTAGCGGCTGAGCCCGCAAACCTTGGAGACGGGTGGGGCGCGAGCGCAGATCTCGCGTCGACGGCCGGGCGTGCTCAAGGCCTAGTTTTTTCTTTACGTCCTGGGTTTGGATCGTTAAAACGATTCTGTAATTCGTAAGGACCCCATGGCATCAGGGCGGGCCCCACCCCGAACCCCAACCGATGCCAAAAACCGTTGCCGGTCCAGCTCTCGCGCTTCTGTTGGTCGTCGCGCCACTGTTTTCCGGATGCGATCGCCATCCGGCTGCCGAGCAAGTGACGGTGCCGGACGACGAGGCCAAAAGACTCGGTCTCACCGCCGAGGCGTTCCGATATCCGATCGGTGACCGAGAGAATTTTCTCAAGGGCATGGACGTCTCCGCGGTCCTCGGGCCGCCGGAAACCGGACCAGCACCGCCGGACCAATTGATGGATTTGGTTCCACCGCCTGCTCGCAGGCTGGAGGATCCGGTTTCCACGCCCAACGAAATTCTGGGGCGAAACACTTGGATGCTCTGGTGTGGCGGCAACGAAGGTTTTTGGGATTGGCTGGCCACTCACGGTTATGGTTTCACCGATCTGCTGAAGTTGGTGGACAGCCGCAACCGTTCGCAACGTTTCGAACAGGCAGGTTTGATCAACGAACCCGGGATGAAACAAGCGCTTCAGCCCGACGAAAACGGCGTCTGGCTCGATGTGCCGACGGACGATTCGCAGCGCAAAGAAAAAGCGAAAGTCCCCAGAGGAATCTATGGCCGCTCTACGGGAGTCGTTGGGTTGCGGCTCTTTCCCAATCCGAATTTCGAATCGGCCAGGTCGAAGTGGGATGCGAGACGTTACTACAACGATCCAAGTTATTATAATAACCCAGGCTTAGTCCGGCCCTATCGCGTGGGGATGAGTTGCGCTTTTTGCCACGCCTCCTGGCACCCGCTTAATCCGCCCCTCGATCTAAACCAACCGCAATGGTCTAATATTTCGGGAAACATAGGCGCTCAGTATCTGCGGATGCGCGCGATCTTCGGGAATTTGTTGAAGGAGGATAACTTCGTTTACCACCTCCTGGATAGCCAGCCGCCAGGAACCATCGATACCTCCCTCATCGCATCGGATAACATCAATAATCCGAACGCCATGAACTCGATCTTTAATCTTCCTCAACGTGTCGTGCGCTCATTTGTGAATCCGCAGGAAGTTTTGTCCGGTGATTCAGTGCGCCAGCCGGCCGTGTGGGGCAACCCCGCAGAAATGCTGGCCGAAGGGACCAACGCAACGGCCTGGCAAAAGGAAGGAAATCGCTTCTTCTACCTGGGCAGGCAGGCCGACAAAGTTCCAAAGACCTACTCGGATCTCTTTGGTTCCATCAAGGTTGAGGGGGACGCTACGGTGCTCGATCGCGTTAAAGCGTCGAATCAAGGCCCGCGATACGTCCCGCGCATTCTCTTTGATGGCGCGGATTCCATTGGAGCCTGGGGAGCGCTTGCTCGCGTTTACCTCAATATTGGAACCTATTGGGAACAGTGGATCCGGATTCATAATCCGCTGGTCGGCTTCGAGCCGCAGAAGCCGTTCACGATCAAAGATTGTGAAGACCACTCGGTTTACTGGGAGGCCACCCAGGAGCGGGTCGCACCTCTGCGCGATTACTTTCTGAAAATATCGCCTCCCATGCCTCTCCTGGCGGCCGTGGGAGCTGATCATAAAGCAGATGCGGCGGAAACCACGGAGGCCGAGACCAAATCTGATAGCTGGGCGGCGGAGGAAGCGAGCGCTGTTGCGCGCGAGAAAGGAAGAAAGATAGATGTCACTCAACTCAAACGAGGCCGGAAGGTATTCGCGAATAACTGCATTGTCTGCCATTCCAGTATCCAATCGCCGGAAAGGGACAAGGCACTTAGAAAAGAAGCTTACGGGACGCAAAATGGACCTAACAACCCTGCCGAGCTTTGGGACCACGACCCAGGACGTTGGCTGCAAGATCCTGGATACAAAAAGTGGGCGGAGGAGGCCGTGGAGACTCCGGAGTTCTGGAAGAATAACTATCTTTCCACCGATTACCGCATCCCGGTCTCGCTCGTTCGGACTAACTCTGCTCGAGCCCTGGCTACGAACGCGCTGGGACGAATGGCGACCGACTCACCCTTCGGACACATGTGGGAGGACTTTAGCTCGCAGAGCTACAAGAAGATGCCTTTCGTCGGCGAGATCAGATACTTCGATCCTTTCGAAGGAAAAGAGAAAGGTTTTACTCCCCAACACAGAGCGCCGGAAGGTTCGCCTCTGGGCGGTGGGGGAGTAGGGTTTTATAGACCTCCTACGCTCATTTCCATTTGGGCCACAGCGCCGTTGCTCCACAACAACAGTCTTGGTCTCTTTAACAACAATCCATCCGTGGATGGCCGGCTCGACGCGTTCGACGACGCGATCCGCAAGCTTCTTTGGCCGGCGCGCCGTCTCGAGAGTTCCAGCTTCAACGGAGCGACTCCCGAGACACTGAAGAGAGACCACGGCCTCATCTGGCGCACGCCGCAGGTCACTTACCTGACTCTTCCCGGAGAACAAGTTCCTCAAATTCTCGGCAAGCTCCCGTTTGTAAGAACGTGGACCAAGCAGTATTCCGCCTGGATTCGAGAGCATCCTATCGCGCAAAAACTCGTTTACTTTCCCTGGCTTCCAAGCGCGATTCTGTTTGTGATCGCCTACCTGTTCTTCGTCCTTGGCGGCAGGAAACCCAGCATCGAGCCGGCTACGGTCCTTCACCGAAAATGGCTGGCACGCGCTGCCGGCTATGGCGCAGTAGCGGCCGGACTTTTGGTCGGTGCGCTGCTTTACACCCTGGGCGGAAAGCTGGGCGAATTTCGCCTGGGACCCATTCCGAAAGGCACACCGGTTAATCTGCTCGCAAATGTCAATCCGGAGGCCAACCCAGCGGAACTTAAGAGAACGATCAACATCACGCTTGGGACCCTCACCGAGATCGATTCGAAGCATCTTCTCGACGAGGACGCCAATACCTTGCTCCGAGAGAAAGTCGCTCCTGCCCTTATGAAGGTAAGCAAGTGTCCCGACTTCGTGATGGATGAGGGCCATTACTTTAAGTGGTTCGATTCCATGACGGACGAAGACAAGAATGCTTTGATCGAGCTTCTCAAAACCTTCTGATGACGTAATGCCATGAGCTTCCCCTCTGATGCCCGCGAGAAAGCGGAGTTCGATTATATCGTGGTAGGTTCGGGCGCCGGGGGCGGTCCCCTGGCCGCGCGCCTTGCTATCGCAGGCTATAGCGTTCTCGTCATTGAAGCCGGCTCCAACGAGGCAAAGTTAAATCCGACGGACGGCCCGCGGGAGGTGACCGAGGTGCCCGCTTTCCACGGTGTGTCGACGGAGCATCCGGACCTCAGCTGGCGTTTTTTCGTTAAGCATTACACCGATCCGCCACCCAATCCCGATCCTGCAAAGCCCTCCGATCCCAAGGATGACGGGCGCGGCATTTTCTATCCACGCGCGGCGGCGCTCGGTGGTTGCACCGTTCATAACGCGATGATCACCATCGCCGGGCCCGATTCCGATTGGGACGATCTCGCGGATTTCCTGCGGGACGATTCGTGGCGGGCCGCGGTGATGCGCCCCTATTTCGAGCGACTGGAACGTAACCAGTATGCGGAACGCGCGGACCCCATTCCCAGCGGAAGCTGGTGGGCGTTCTGGGATAACCTCCGCTGGCTTTTCGGATTCGATCCGGACTACACCGGCGGCCGGCATGGCTTCGAGGGATGGTTACGCACCAGCATGACCGACCTTAAGATCGGACTGAGCGACTGGCAGCTTATCTCCATGTTACTCGGCGCGGTCAAGAGCGCTAAACATCGCGGCCTCTTATCCCTTGTCACTGTCATTCACCGGGTCTTGCACGGTAACGCCAAGGAGACGGTCGATCCGAATCATGCCCGAACCCAGGCGGAAACTCCCGCCGGTCTGGCCCTGGTCCCACTGGCCGTTTGCGGAGAAGAAGATGCGAGAAAGGGTCATCGGTCCGGGCCGCGTGAGTTTCTTCTCGAAACCCAGACGGAACTAAAGAAACGTCGCGAGGAAAATGCGAAGTCAGGCAGAGCCGCCGATGGAATCGGCCGGCTCGAAATTGCGACCGAGCATTTCGTAACGAAGCTAATCTTTGAGGATGAATTAACCGAGGCGCCAGGCGAGGCTGATGGGAAGCGAAAGACGCAAGAAGATGGCCCCAGGCCGCGTGTGGCCGGCGTCCGCTTCCTGGCAGGAGAAAAACTTTATCACGCACATCCTGAACCGCGGAAGCCATCCGGCCCCGGCGAAAGAGCCGTCCTTGTAAGAAGAACAGGGGAAGTGATTCTGGCGGGCGGCGCGTTTAATACGCCGCAGTTATTGATGCTTTCGGGGATCGGCAACAAAGCAGAGCTGGAAAGCGCTCCGCTTAGCATCAGGTGTCGAGTCCATTCACCGGGCGTAGGTCTTAACCTTCACGATCGCTATGAGGTGACCGTGCTTAGCGAGATGAACAAGGACTTCACCCTTCTTAAAGGCGCCGAGTTCCGCCTGCCGGTCGGTAACCCACCCGTCCCTGACGAAGTCCTTAAAGGATGGCGGGCGACGGGCACCGGGCTTTACACCAGTAACGGCGCCGTCCTCGCCATTCTAAAGCGCTCACGCCCGGAACTAGCTCAACCCGACTTATTCATCTTCGGCATCCCGCTTCCCTTCAAAGGTTACGCCGTGGGCTACTCCGATGTGCACAAGAACTATCCCAACGGACTGTTTCGCCGTCTCTTCACCTGGGCCATTCTCAAGGGTCATACCACCAACCATGATGGCACGGTAAAGCTGCAAAGCACCAACCCTCTTGACACGCCGGAGATCAATTTTCATTCCTTCCATGAACTCTCCCGTCCCGGCCGCGCCGATGACGACTCCGACCTCGCTGCAATGGTAGACGGAGTAAGGTTCGTTCGCGAGATCAGCCGGCAGTCGTCCCACGTTAAGGGCGAATTCTATCCAGGAATCGAAGCTGTGCCTCCGGCCGACGAACAGGCGATAAGAGGTTGGATTCGGCGCGAAGCCTGGGGTCACCATGCTTGCGGCACTTGTCGGATGGGACCCGAGGGCGATGAGAACGCGGTCCTGGATAGCCGCTTTCGCGTTCGAGGCGTGGATGGGTTGCGGGTCGTAGACGCTTCGATTTTCCCCAAGATCCCGGGCTATTTCATCGTGACCAATATCTACATGGCGAGCGAGAAGGCCGCGGACGTGATTGTGGAGGACGCGAAATCCGCGGCCCAGAAATACACCTACGCCGACAGGCGCGCCTATCCTCGAGAGCTCCGGCAAACCGAGGCAGAGGCCATTCGCGAGCGCCGCGTCCATGTAGCGCGGTGCCCTCGAGAGGGCGAACCGGCGGAAGAAAATCCGCCCGCTCCAGTAGACGTTGTTCAAGACGATCAGTGGGCCGGGAACGTTACCGGTCTGGGTCTTTCCGGCGGCGGCGTTCGGAGTGCCACCTTTAACCTGGGGATTCTTCAGGCGCTGGCGGGCGCTCGGCGGTTACGCTCAATCGATTTTCTTTCTACTGTCTCGGGCGGCGGTTACATCGGTTCGTTCCTGGGCCGGTTCTTTGATCATCTGCGACATTCGCCTCTCTCGACCGAGGGGAGCCGGCGCTCCGTTTATCCCGGCCCAGCCCGCGTGGAACACGAGCTAGTCGACCCGGACTCCAAGGAGATCGCCTGGCTAAGGAAAAGCGGAAATTACATTGCTCCCTCCGGGAGTGGAGACATGCAGTTTAATATCGCGGTCCTCCTTCGTAATCTGATCAGCGTCCACTTAGTCGTCGGGGCGCTGATTTTCGCGCTCTTTGGCGTGGCGAACGCCGTCCGCTACTTTCTCTTTGATAATATCGTCACCGTTTTTGGTTTACTGCTTCCGGGTAAGGGTGACCTGCCGTTCAGTTATTTGCTCCATGCCGGTCTCGGCGTTTTCTGGAGTCCCTGGTTCGTGCTGTTCGAACTTATCCTGCTGTTCCTGGTTATACCGCGAATGGCCGGCTATTGGATGGCATCCCAGGACGATCACGAGCGTTATAACTGGCCGGGACTTTTGCTCATGCTCATCCTGGCTGGCGTATCGCTTTTCCTCGGGGTGAGAAACGGGTTACAGCTAGGACCATTGTTTCTTGGCTTCTCCTTGCTGAGCGCATTCATCCAGGTGGAAATGGCCTGGCAGCGGGGTCGCAAGCGAGAAGAAGCGGTGGGCTCCGGCGGTGTCTCGACGCAACGATTGCGGACGCGGAACTACCTTACCTACGATCTCGGGCTGGCGCTCCTCCTTGCCGGCCTTGCCCTGGCCTTCGCCTTGGTCGATACCGTGGGCCACGGCCTGCAGCAATGGCTCGCTGATAACAACCAAAGCTACGTTATGGCCTTCGCCCGCATCGGTGCTTTGCTGGCCGCGCTCGTCCCCGTCCTGCGGATGGCAGCGAGCTTCCTTACTCGCGAGAAAAAATCCGCTGGGCCGCCATCCACGCTCCAGCGGCTCTTCAAGAAAGAGATCGTCGCTGGGTTACTCGCGTTACTCTTTCTGAGCGTGCCCTTGATCCTGTATTCCTTTGCCTCCCACGCCGCCTACCGTGGAGGGAGCGCGGTGTGGACCGGACTCGCCGTGACAGGCTTCGCTTTGATAATTTCCTGGATCCTTTCGCGCGAAGCCGCGCTTCCTTTTGTTAATCGTTCCTCCCTGGCCCAGACCTATGCCGGAAGGCTCGCTCGGGCTTACCTCGGCGCCTGCAATCCGCTGCGGCACCATCCGTCCGGCGCTAACATCAATGAAGTAATGCCCGGCGATGATGTCTCATCGATCCGGGATTACCGACCGCACGAAGCCGGCGGCCCGTTGCACCTTATCAATGTAACTATCAATCAAACCGTGGACTTCAGTTCGCAACGTGGGAACCGGGACAGGAAAGGGGAGAACATGGCGGTAAGCTGCTTCGGCCTTAGTGTCGGCCAGAGATGGCACAGCTTTTGGCAAAGCCACATCGAGCAGTCGCACGGAAAGGGAGAGAAAGCTCGCCGCATGGCTACCAGGCCAGTGGGCTGGCCGCCCGGCACCGACCATCCACTCCTCGACGAAAACGGGCAGGCCGCCCAACGGGCGGAGGCGCTCAGCCTTCGACAATGGATGAGCATCTCCGGGGCGGCGATCAGTCCCGGCATGGGTTATCATACCCAGCTAGGCACAGCATTGCTCCTCGGCCTGGCGAACCTGCGCACCGGATACTGGTGGGATAGCAGTGTGGCGGAAAGCGCCCGCGACGGCTTTCCCCAGCTTAGCTTTCTGCGGCGTTTACTTTATTTGTTGCCGCGTGCCTTCCTCACCCAGGCCCTCCTTCTTTCGGAATGCATCGCCCGCTACCCAGGACCTTGGGAACAGTTTTGGTACATCTCCGATGGCGGTTTCTTTGAGAACCTCGCCGGCTACGAGCTTATCCGACGGCGGGTTCCTCGCTTTATCATTTGCGACGCCGTCTCCGATCCAACCTACGACTTCGGCGACTTCGCTAATCTCGTCCGGAAAGCGCGGATAGATTTCGACGCCTGTATCGAGCCCTTTGTTTTCGAGGATGACGCCAGCGGCGAAGATCCTCGCGTCCCCAAAAGTGTTCGACGTTACCTGGGCACGTTGGACGAACTAAGACCGGAAATCGACGCGGACGGGCGGCTGGTTCGCCCTTCGAAAAAACACGCCGCTCTCTTCCAGGTTCGCTATGAGTCCGGTCCAGCGCGTTCGTCGCTCCTTCTCTACATCAAAGCCGGCCTTACCGGCGATGAGAGTGCAGATGTCATGAACTACCATGCCGCGCACCTGGAATTCCCGCACGAAAGTACCGGAGATCAGTTTTTTGAGGAGGAACAATGGGAGAGCTATCGCAAGCTAGGGGAGCATATTGCTTCCGACCTCTTCTCCGAGCCGGATTGGTTCTGGTCGATGGCGCTCGCCGATCTGAAGCAGGAGTAACCCATGAAGAATCTGTTAAGACGCGGAGTAGTGTTGTTTGTTGGCCTCGCCATCCTTGGCTTCCTCGTTCCGTTGCCTGCCAGGGCGGCAGACCACAACGATCCCAACTCAATAAATTCCATTTTTTCCGACATCAAGGCCGACCCAGCCGATCTCTACGACTTGTTCGGCTGGCCCAGTGACGATGTTTCCGGCGGCGAAAAAGTAATCGTCGCCCTGACGTTCGCTTCCGTGCCGGCGACGGGAGTTTTCGACACGGATATGCTCTACAGAATTCTGCTCGCGCCCAGTCCGAGGGTTTCGAGCGGACTGAAGGACGACGAGAGCTTCACCGGCATGCTCCGGTATTTTCGCGCTCTCGAAGAGAAATATGTTGGCCTAAAGCCAGCCGAAATCCGTGTAACTGTCGACAAAGAGCAAAAGGCACGGATAGAGTTTGGAGGATTCCAGGAAGGAGCGGGTGGCACATTTTCGACGGTAGTCTCCTTGAATCAGGTGTCCCGTGTCGATACGCCGAATGGCTTTGCCATCAAGGCATACATCGGTGGACGAGACGATGCTTTCTTCAATGACTTACCTGGTTTCTTTCGTTCCATAAATTACGGTCCACAGTTTTACTACGTTCCCGAAGCGAAGAAGGAGGCGCGCGAACTTAAGATTCCCAAGACGCTTCTGGAGCTGGACGGCAACAAGCTGTTTAATTTCGATCCGGCCAATCCCGAGCATGGGCAGGGAAAAAAATTGCCGCTGCCCGATGGGCCTCTCACCTGGAACGGCACCAAGTTCCTCAAGGATGAAAAAGGAAACTTCCGCTTTGTCTACAGCGGAAGAGACGCGCAAGCCGGGAGGAACATCAACGCGATCATCCTGGAAATCCCGCTCGCGTTCATCACTTCTTCGCCGGGTAGCGATCGGATAGTCAATGCGTGGGGAGAAAGCTGGGTGCTGAAAGCTTCCGGTAAGATTGCCGAAATTCCCGCTGACCGCGCTCCGGTAGCGAGGCCATTCTGGCTGGAACATCCCTGGGTCTTGCCGGGCGTGCTGGTTCTGGTGGGACTCTTGTTTCTGTTTTGGGGCTTGTCGGCAAATCTTCGCCGGCGGTCCGCCAATCCAGGCACAGCAGACCGGAAGTGGAAGACCTGGCTTAAAGCCGTCGGATGGACGGCTGCCGGCCTGGTGGCGGTATTAGTTGGGCTTATCGCCGGTGGCATTCTGACAAAGATTGGAAACAAGAAACCCGTCTTGGCCTTGTCGCAATCGGAGCTGGATGACGAATTGCGAAAGTTCAAGCTGATCGATACCGATGGCCAGCCGTTTGCCGATGCCGCCTTGAATGAACGCGAGAGCGACAAACAACTCGGAGCGTTTAATTTCTCGCTCGCTCTTCCTCTCGTAACTCGCCTGGCCCATCTCGGCTGGGGCTTCGGACCCTCAATCCAGGCCCTTGGCCTGCGTTCTTCTTTCGATTGTGGCGATGCTTCCGTATCAGTCCATAAGACTTACTCCAGTGCGTTAGCGGCCTTCCCACGTTCGCGCAAAGTTCTTTTCCAGAAGCTCAACATGCCGGACGATAAGTGGAAAAAGCGCGCCGAGGTTGACATCCCTTTGAAGCGATCGCTCGAAATCTTTGTCCCGAACGTCTGCCCGATTGACATGGATACTACGGGCACGTGGCCCTACGGTCGGAGACCTGAGGATCAGGTCGCGACAAGGTTCCTTTCGCTCTTCCTGGATATGGAACAAACCGTGGCAGGCAGGCAATGTAATATTGAGAGCCTGAATGACCCGGCCCTTTGGGCTAGCGCGCCAATTGAACCCAAGGTTCCACCCAACCCGCTGAAGAACGACAAGGAGTTTCTCAAAGAATTTCCCTATCTCGCGGAGCCATGGCCCTAAGCCGGGTGGCTGAGAGTCTGCTAGGGCGGGGGTTGAAACGGTGAAACCTGTGCGAACCCCTTTCATCATCGACAGGCCGAGATCCAGGGAATGTCTCTGGCTCGTGGCGGGAATCTGCCTGGTCCTGTTATCCTCTTGCTCAGGACGTGTCGAGCGCTCGGCGTATCAAGCGGAGCTAGATCAGATCGCCCAGGACATCAGGAGCGTGGAGAATGGCGACATCGATTCGATCTCAGAAGGCGAAAAGGCCGGCAAGATAGCGTATCTCTCGTTCCGGAGGGCGTCGCTTACCCGCGATAACGCCGATTTCAAAACCGCCGAAACGGTAATCGATCATGCTCTCGAACTACTGGGGCCGACGGAAGACCTTTACCTTTTAAAGGCGAAGCTCGATTTTTCTCGGCATCGGTTTTCGCGGGCAAAGGAAGACCTGGAAAGGATCCCCGGCGCGATGGGTCACGTAATGTTTGAGACGATCAAGGCGGATCTCGCCTTTCAAGGGGGAAAGTATGATGACGCGAGAACGAGCTATGAAACACTGGTTCGACGCGGTACGGCGTGGGATAGCTTTGCTCGCCTGGCGTACTCAACGTTTATCGTCGGCGACTTCGCTACGGCCGATAAGCTCTATATTGGCGCCCAGGATCGGATCACGGCCAAAGAGATGGCGTCCTATGCCTGGGTGGAAGTGCAAAGAGGTTTTCTTCAGTTCAGCCGAGGCCGATTTAAGGAAGCGCTGGCGCACTATCAGCGCGCAGACCGAGCCTACTCCGGTTCGTGGCTCGTGGACGATTACGTTGCGGAGGCGCTTGGAGCCGAGGGTCGCTTCAAGGAAGCCGAGGCGCGCTACCGAAAACTAGTGGCCCATTCTCCCAGGCCGGAACTTTTCCAGGCGTTGGGAGACCTCTACCTGTTCATGGGCGAGACCGAAGTAGCCAGTGAATGGCATGAGAAGGCTCTGGCTGGTTACCATGAGTCAGTGAGCCACGGCGACGTTCATTATTTTCATCATCTCTCCCAGTTCTATTCGGACGTCCGTCAGGAAGGAACCGAAGCCGTTCGATGGGCCCGGAAGGATTCGGAGCTGCGCGATAACTTCCTGACCCAGGACTCACTCGGCTGGGCTTTGTATCGCGACGGCCAATTTGCCGAGGCTCTCGCCGCGATCAATCGAGCGCTCTCATCCGGGGTGGAGGACGCCCAGATCTTTATCCATGCCGCCGTCATCAACCTGGCCAATGGCAGAACTGAGAATGCCAAAAATTTGTTTAGAAGGGCGGCAGAACTCAATCCCTCGTATGGAAGCTTCCATGTGCACCGCTGAGTGGCTGATCGCCAGGCAAGGGATAAGAATGTTACCGAAAGACTTACCCCAGAAGGGACTGCGGCCGCCGCGGTTAACCTTGTGTATCCTGGGTTGCCTCTTTCTTTTTGCAGCGCCATCCGCGCAGGCACACCCCGTTTCCCAGGGATCCATGGAGATCGTTATTGCCCCGGATGGGGTGAAGGTGACCGCCGTGGTTTCCAGCGAGGAAGTGCTGGTCGCATCGGCATTTGGAGCTGAGAAAGACGGTTCGCCTGCGGATAAGGTGCGCCATCATGCCGACTACCTTCTAGCCCACGTGAGGATCAGGGTTGACGACCGCCTTCTGCAAGGCCGGGTCGTCGCAACTCGCGGTGAATTGAGTGGACGACCTGAATACGAGCTCGAATACGGACCCGTCTCAGGGAGTCCCCGTAGAGTTAATGTGGAACAGGATGTTCTGCGGCAGATTGAGTTTGCTCCCGGCAACCAGTGGGAAGCCACCTATCTCACCCGTGTCCATCTTGCCGGGCAGGCCGGCACGCAGCGCGTTCTTCTCACCTACAAAAGCGCCCTCGACGTTGATTGCATTACTTTTATGCACAAAGCAGGTGGCCCTTATCAGGAAACCGCTGCGTTCGCCGCGGCCTTTGTCCGTCATGGGATCGCTCACATCCTCACAGGCTACGATCATCTCTTATTTGTGGCGGCACTTCTCCTGGCCGTGGCTACGCTTTGGGATTTAGTCAAAGTGATCAGCGCCTTCACGCTGGCTCATACGATTACGCTGGCCCTGGGAGCGGTCGATGTTTTTCGCCTGCCTAGCCGGATTGTCGAACCAATGATCGCGGCCAGCATTATGTTTGTCGCTCTCCAGAACATCTTTTGGCCAGGGCAGAGTCGCGGCTGGAGTCGCCTGGCGGTGGCGTTCGGGTTTGGGCTGTTTCACGGTTTGGGATTTGCCGGAGGATTGCTTGGGGCAATGTCCGGGGCGCGGGGGGGTGGGGCAGCCTTGGCCATCCTCGCCTTTAGTCTCGGCGTCGAAATCGGACACCAGGCGGTGGTCCTGCCGTTGTTTGGGGCGTTGCGGCTGCTTCGTGCCTCCATTGGGCGAAAGCCGTGGCATAACCGGTTTGTGCAACGCTATGGCTCGGCGGGAATCTCGTTTGCCGGGGCCATCTATTTTGTTGCGGCCCTGCGTTAGCGGGCGAGGCGTTTCTAGGATGAGAATGGGCAGGACTGGATTCGAACCAGTGAAGGCGTAAGCCAGCGGATTTACAGTCCGCCCCGTTTGGCCACTTCGGTACCTACCCGCTTTGCCGGCAACGGCGAGCGTTGATATAGGCTCGGGCAGGGCCTGTCGCAAGTCGTTTGGCTTGCCTTCGGGGCTCTGCCGCGCCCAAGGAGCGGCGATTTGAAATCGCCGTCGTTATTAGTTCGTCGATTTCAAATCGCCATTCCTTGATTAAAAAACTCCGCGATCGATTCGGCCACGTAACGCTGCGCTTCGAACGACAATTCCGGGTAGATCGGCAGCGCCAGGGTCTCGCGCGCGGCGCGTTCGGCCTCAGGAAAATCGCCGGGCTGATAGCCGAGCGAGCGGAAACATTCCTGTGCGTGAAGGGGCAGGGGATAATAGATCGCGGTCCCGATTTCTTTTTTCGCAAGATGGTCGCGCAGGGCATCGCGCCGCGGCGTCCGGATGACGTATTGATGGTAGATGTGGTGATTCGTCAGGCCGCGATCGCGGTAGGGCTCGGCCGGCAGGCCGATGCGATCGGTCAGGCCGAGGCGGCGAAACTCCGCGCCGTAGTTTTCTGCGACTTTTCGCCGGCCTGCGGACCAGTCGTCGAGATGCGGCAGCTTGACCTCGAGAATGGCGGCCTGGATTTCATCGAGCCTGAAATTGCCGCCGATTGAGTGATGATAGTAGCGCGGCTCCATTCCATGTTGCCGGAAAACGCGCAGCGCTTTCGCGAACCCTTCGTCGCGGCAAACGATCATCCCGGCGTCTCCGGCTGCGCCGAGATTTTTTGAAGGATAAAAGCTGAACGTCCCGACCGCGCCCATCGTCCCTGCTTTGGCGGTGCCGCTGCGAGATGGATATTCCGCGCCGAGCGCCTGAGCGGCGTCCTCGATCACGTCGAGTTGGTAACGTGCGGCAATCTCCAGGACCGCCTCCATCTCGCAACAAAGGCCGTAAAGATGGACCGGGACGATGGCGCGAACTCTGTCGCCTTTCGGCGTTCGGAGGGTGCCATCTTTTTCCTGGCGACAGGATTCCTTGAGGAAGCGTTCGAGCGCAGCCGGCGAGATGTTGCAGGTGACCGGATCAATGTCGATGAACACGGGCGTGGCGCCCACCCGCGCCACGCAACCGCCCGTCGCGAAAAAGGAGTAGTCGCTTGTGATTACCGCGTCGCCCGGGCCGAGTTCCATGGCCATGAAGACCGCGAGCAGCGCATCAGTCCCGGACGAGACACCAATCGCATGCGGCGAACCGCAGTAGCGCGCTATCGCTTGCTCGAAAGATTCCACTCTCGGGCCGAGAATGAAGTTCTGGGACGCCAGAACTTTTCCGATCGCGTCGCGAATGGGTTCGGCGAGCGCGGCATACTGTCCGCTGAGATCGAGCAAAGGAACCCGCATGGCTCGGACAGGATGGCAGTTTCGGTCCCTCGTTCAAACGGGAACTTTGGCACGGGCTTGGCTCCACGTTGACCTGCCGTAAGGCCTAAGTTACCATCAAACCTATGTCGCTCCTTCGCGGCCTCTTCTGGCTCGTTCTTTTTGTTTTTTTCACCTTTTGCTTCGTGGTGCTCTTCGAGTACGGCACCCACGATTTCGCGAGCGGGTTCCAGAAAGAATTCGAGCGGGTCCAGGCTTTCGCCAAGGACGCGGGCAAGCCGGCGCCGAAGAAGAAGTAGGCACATGTCGTCATCCTGAGCCGCGCAGACGCGAGGGACCTCACAGTTGGAATTTGCCGCTACCGCGAAGTCACGCGCGTCGCCTGACAAAGATCGCTCTGCGTTTCGCGAAAGCGATTGACCGATCGAGGGGTCCCTCGGCGCGCTTCGCCAGCCTCGGGATGACAGCGCTTTAAGACACAAATTCGACGGCCGGCGTTCTGTCGATATACCCGCGGTCCCGGGCGCGCTTCAGGAATTCCCGGATCGCCTCCCGGCCAGTGTCACCGTAGTCGCGCGTGAAATCGTTCACGTACATCCCGATAAATTTGCCGGCGAGAACCGTGTCCATGTCGCGCGCGTAAGGCATGGAATGGCGCACCGCTTCGTCGCGATGGGCCAGGCCGTAATCGATGCTCTCTCGCATGATCGCGAGGAGATCGCGTTGGACGGGAAGCGGGATGTCTTTCCGCAAAACATTCCCGCCGAGCGGCAGGGGTAATCCAGTCTCGCGCTTCCACCATTCGCCAAGGTCGATCAGTTTGCTGAACCCCGAGCGGGCATAAGTGAGCTGCCCCTCGTGAATGATGAGGCCGGCATCGGCTTTCCCATTGTTCACCGCGTCGAAAATTTGATCGAACGGCACCACGACGTGTTTGAATTCGCCGAGATAAAGTTGGAGCGCGAGATACGCGCTCGTCATCAGTCCCGGGACAGCAATTGTGCATTCGCGCAACAACGCGCGCGACTCCTGGTCTGAGTTCGACGTTGGACGTTCGACGTCGGATGTTGGACGTTTTCTGATGACCATCGGCCCGTAGCCGTCGCCCATGCTGGCTCCGCAGGGCATGAGCGCGTAACGATCGCTGACGTAAGCGAACGCGTGGATCGAGATCGCCGAGATGTGAAGCTCACCGCGGGTGGCGCGCTCGTTCAAGGTCTGGATATCCTCGAGCCGATGCTCGAACCGGTAACCGCGGAGGTCGATTTTGTTTTCCGCCATCGCGTAAAACATGAAGGCGTCATCGGGGTCGGGGGAATGGCCGAGAGTGAAAACGCCGTTGTTCATCGGGCAACGTTAGCACTGCGGCTCGACTGAGTCTCGCCCTACCACCTCTCGTCCTGCCGATGCTGTTTGCGTCCCCGAAGGTGAACCGATAACCTGAATCCGATGGCGAAGTCGGCACTCGGCAAAGGTCTCAGCGCGTTGATCAGCACGCGGCCGCCAGCGGTCCGTCTGGAGGCCGAGCCCGGCGAAAAAATTCAGCAGGCCGATCTGGCGACCATTGTGCCCAGCCCGTTGCAGCCGCGAAAAAATTTCGCGCCGGAAGCGCTGGCCGAGTTGGTGGAATCGATCCGGCAGCATGGGATCATTCAGCCGCTCGTTGTTCGCAACGTTGGCGGTAAACATGAGCTGATCGCGGGGGAACGACGGTGGCGCGCCGCGCAGGAAGCAGGCTTGACGCAGGTGCCGATCATTACCCGCGTCGCGACCGATCTCGAAGTTCTCGAGCTGTCGTTGATCGAGAATCTGCAACGCGCCGATCTGAATCCGATCGAGGAAGCGCAGGCTTATTCGCGCCTCGCGAACGAGTTCGGCATGCGACAGGAAGACATCGCGCAGAAAGTCGGGCGGAGCCGCGCCGCCGTGGCGAACTCGATGCGCCTGCTCGATCTCCATCAGCAGGTCCAGGCGTGGGTCACCCAGGGTTTGCTTTCAGTGGGTCACGCCAAAGTGCTGCTGGCTTTGAAGGAGCCGGACGAACAACGCGCCGTGGCCGAGACGATCCTGCGAAGGAGCGCAACCGTTCGGGCGACTGAGCGTCTCGTCGCGCGACAGCTCGGCGGGACGCGCCCGCGACGACGACGCCAGACGGCGGCGAATGCCGCGACCTCGGCGACGATCGAGGATCTGCAGAACCGGTTGCAGGAACATCTCGGCACGAGGGTCCTGGTGCATCACGGTGAAAAACGGGGGCGCATCGAAATTGAATATTATGGCAACGACGATCTTCACCGCGTCCTCGGCGCCCTCGGTCTGCCGGCCAGCGAAACATAAAACGGACTGGATAGTTTGAATCGCGCTGCCGTTGTCGTCGCGTTCCTTATCCTGGCGGCCTGCGATCGCGGGAGCTCGGGAGTCGCCGGCGCCGATCAAAAAAAAATCTGGGAAGATTTTTCGGGCGAAAAAGCGCTGGCCCACGTCCAGGCGATGGTCGACTTCGGTCCGCGGCCTCCGGGCACCGAAGCGATTGAGAAGACCAGGGCCTATCTGATCAAACAGCTGGAGGCCGCGGGATGGAAAGTGGAGCGGCAAAGTTTTTCGGACGACACACCTCGCGGCAAAGTGCAGTTCGTGAATTTGATCGCAACGTTCGGCGCCCACAGCGCTCCGTCGTTTCTCGTCTGCTCGCATTACGACACGAAAACATGGGACAACGGCCGGTTCGTCGGCGCGAACGATGCGGGTTCGAGTACCGGGGTGCTCGTGGAGATGGCGCGGGTCCTTGCCGAACGGCCGGCGATTGCCGGCAAGGTCGAGCTGGTGTTCTTCGACGGCGAGGAAGCATACGAGGCATTCACCGAGACCGACGGCCTCTATGGCAGCCGTTACTTTGCCAAACAACTCGTGGCCCAGCGAAGAGCGAAACTGTTTCGCGGCGGGATCTTGTTCGACATGATCGGCGATAAATCGCTCACGATCACCCTGCCGCCCGATTCTCCACCGGACTTGGCTCGCGATATTTTTGCCTCAGCCGATGCGTTGAATCTGCGGAAACATTTCACCTACTTCGATCGCGACGTGACGGACGACCACACGCCGCTGAATGAGATCGGCATTCCGGTAATCGATTTGATCGACTTCGATTATCCACCCTGGCACACCCTGGACGACACCATGGACAAGCTCAGCGCCGAGAGTTTGCGGATCACCGGATCCGTCGCGTGCTACTACCTTTCCCGGCTCGCGTTTCACTGACGACGAAAGCGGCGGCGAATTTCCGTATTGCGTCGCTGGGGGTTTGCCCTGATTTTCAGCCGTCGCCGGGTAAACTGCCGGCGAATTCCCACGAATTGATTTAGAAATGGCGAATCGGACGCGCAAGAACATAGGAGTGCTGGGACTTGGCATTATCGGCCAGCGGGTCGTGAGCAACCTGCGGGAACGCGGGTTTCACGTCTTCGTCTGGAACCGAACCCCGCGGCCGGTCCCGAATTTCGTCGGGTCTCCCGCTGAAGTCGCAGAGCTTTGCGATTTCGTCCAGATCTTCGTTTCTGACGATGACGCGCTCCTCCAGATGATGCAGCGGATGACGCCGAACCTGACGGCGCAGCACATCGTCATGGCGCATTGCACCGTTTCACCGGACACAATGCGGGCCGCGGCTGAAATGGCGGAACGCCGCGGCGCGCAGCTCCTGGATTGTCCATTTACCGGAAGCAAGAACGCCGCTGAAAACGGACAGCTGGTCTACTACGTGGGCGGCGATGAAGCAGCCCTGAACCGGGCGCGCCCGGTCCTGGAAGCCAGCAGCAAAGAGATCATTCAAATCGGAAAAGTCGGCGATGCCACGACCGTCAAGGTAGCGACGAACATGATCACGGCCGCGAGCGTGCAGGCGGCGGCGGAAGCATTGGCCCTCATTTCCAGATCAGGCTTGTCGCCGGAGAAGTTTGCCACCGCGATGAAGAACAACGGCAGTAATTCCGCGACCCTCGACATGAAACTGCCGATGATGATGGAAGGAAATTTCGAGCCGCACTTTTCGGTCAAACACATGTTGAAAGACGTGGTCATAGCGACGCGCCTGGCCAGGAACTTCGGCATCGAGTTTGGCGCGACCGACGCGTCCCGCCATGGGCTCACGGAGGAAATGCGCCAGGGACGCGGCGACGCGGATTACTCGTCCTTGTTCCGCCAATATTTTCCGGCGGGCGGGCCTGTGGGCACGCCTTCGAACGGCGAGGAAGATCAGCCGCGCCTCGCTGGTATTGACGAAACCAAGACCGCCGAACCCGCGAAAGTGCCGGTGGCGGTAGAGACGACGGCTGAGGTTCCTTCCGAGGCGAAAGCCATGGGGGAAATAGTGCCGGCCGCGGTGCCGGCGGAGCCAGCCGTGGCGGAGGAAATCGCGGGGCACACAGAAGTGCCTCCAACGCCGGCGCCTTCTGCGGCGGCGCCGGAAGTTCCAGCGCCGGAAATCGCGGCGCCGAAACAAGAGCCTGCTGCGCCTGAAGCGAAACCGGCTGCGGCTGAAGCGAAGCCCGCTGCGCCTGAAGCGAAACCGGCTGCGGCTGAAGCGAAGCCCGCTGTGCCCGAAGCGAAACCGAAAGAAGAAACGATTCTCCAATTCCCGGCGCCTGCGAAGGAAGAAGAAGGAGAGGGACCCCGCGGGTTGTGGGGCGGCTTCTGGCGCCGGCGAACGGACGATTGAGTCCCTCCGTCGCGTCGCCAATGACGATCGCTTTGCGTCCGGAGGGTCCGGCCTTTTTCGATTTGTCGGCGCGAGTGAAATTGCGGCTGGCCGGAGCGGACGTCTTTCGATTCCTGAACGGTCAGATCACGAACAACGCCGGCAAGGCGAGCGAGAATTCAGCGATCCAAGCTGCTGTCCTGAGCGCGAAAGGGAAAATGGCGGCGCACGTTTTCTTTTCGAGACAGAACGACGGCTTTGTTTTGGACGCCGATCCTGAATTGCGCGAAGAATTGCCAGCGCGCCTGGACCGTTACGTCATCGCGGACGCCGTCCAGATCGAGGACGTGACGGAAAAATGTTCGCTGTTCCATGTCCTGGGAGACGGCCCGCCGACGGTCGCTGGTTCGATCCGAACCGTCGCTGCGAACCGTTTCCGATCCGCCGGATGGGACGTATGGCTGGAGTTTGGGGAGGCGGAGGAGACCCGCCGGCAATTAGCAGAAGGCCTGGCGTTTTGCGACGAGGCGTGCGCGGAAATCCTCCGCATCGAACACGGGATTCCGCGCTGGGGTCGGGAGCTCACGACTGAGATCATTCCCATCGAAGCGAATCTCGAAGAATCGTCGATCGATTACGACAAAGGTTGCTACATCGGACAGGAAGTGGTTTCACGAATGAAGATGTCGGGTCAGACCAACAAACGCCTCTGCGGTTTGGTTTCGCTTTCCGGCGCGCCGCTGCACGCAGAGATGCGGCTGACCCGCGCGAGCGAACCAGGGAAAGACGCCGGTTGGATCACCAGCGCGACGAAGAGCGGACAGCTCGGGAAAGAAATCGCGCTCGGTTATGTGAAACGCGGTTACAACACGATCGGCTCTCTTCTCCAGGCTGGCGATGTTCCCGTCGAGGTCGTCGCGCTACCGTTCCTGTAGTCATGGCAAACCTCAGGCTCAGGAATTTCACCTCCGGGTCGATAAAGGGCGCCCTCGATCTTGCCATTGGCGACCGCGAATTCGTGGTTCTGACCGGGCCCCCCGGATCCGGCAGTTCCGCCATCGTCCGCGCAATCGCAGGTCTGGAGAATGTTTCGGCCGGCGAAATTCTTTTCGACGACCGGCCAATCACCGATTTGGCGCCGAAAGATCGCGACGTCGCTTTGGTAGCGCAGGATTACACGCCCTACCCGCGCCTGTCCGTGTTTGAGAACCTTGCGATCGGATTGCGCCGCCGAAACTTTGCGGAAACGGAGACCAAAAAACGGATTGGCGCGGTCGCGGCTATTCTTGGGTTAGAGGCACAGTTGGAGGACCCGGCCGAATCGCTGCCAATCGGGCAACAGCGTCTGGTTGGCCTGGCTCGCGCCATGGTTCGCCAGCCGAGAGTCTATCTTTTCGACCAGCCATTCGCCGATCTCGAACCCGCCGCCGCGCGACGAGGACGCGCTGAGATCCTGAACCTTCATCAGCGTTCCTCCGCCACAATCGTTTACGCGACGAGCTCTGCAGCGGAAGCGCTCGCATTTGGCCAGCGAACCGTTGTCTTGTCTGATGGCGTCGTCCAACAGGACGGACCTGCCCAGGCCGTTTACGATGAGCCGGCAAACCTGGCGGTCGCCAGCTTTTTAGGAAATCCACCCATGAATCTTGTAGCGGGCACGCTCCGGCAGGAACGCGGTGGCGTGGTTTTTTCCGAGAGCGGCGATGGCACCATAAGCGTCCCGCTGCCGCTGGCTCGATTTCCGGATGCCTCAGCCCGTGTCGGGAGGCCGATCATTCTGGGATTCCGTCCCGAACACACCGAGATCGACGGATCGTCCGACGCGGGAAGGCCTGGGGCAGGAACGTTCCGCGCGTTGGTGGAGCGCGCGGAGCCAAGTGGCGCTGAGGCAGACCTTTATTTAAATACCGGCGCGCATTCTCTCGTCGCGCGCAGCCGCCGCTGGGGCCAGCAGGCTGGCGGCGGGCACCGTCTTGAGTTCGGGATCGCTTTGGAGAAAGCGCATTTGTTCGATCCGGAAACGGGTGGGCGGGTGACGCGTCCTGCCTAAATTGTCTCGCTGCTGAACTTTGCGGAAATTGTTGTTGCCTTTCCAAGGGGAGCGCGGGTAATCTCCGCCGTTTAGCAGGAGCCCTGTAGTGAACCAACAATTACTTTCCGAAATCGGCCGCACTCAGCGGCTCGAAATTCTTAACACGCTGAAGCGCACCAAAGGCCTGTCGGTCAACGAGCTCGTCGCTCGGATGAAGATGAGCTATATGGGCATCAAGCAGCATTGCCTTACGCTCGAACGCGATGGCTACCTCGATACCTGGCGACGCCCGCAAAAAATGGGACGACCCGAGATGGTGTATCGCCTCACCCGGCGGACCCACGATCTCTTCCCCTGCGACAGCAACGATTTCACGATCGAGCTGCTGAAATCGATCAAGGAAGTCCACGGGCCCAACGGACCGGAGAAACTGTTGTACAACGTTTTCGAACGGAAGACCGCCGGCCTCAAGGCGAAGGTCAAAGGGGATACCATGGTGGACCGCGCGAAGTGGCTGGCCAGCCAGCGCGAAAAGGAAGGCTACATGTCGCAATATGTCGCTGAGGAAAAAGAAGGCGGCCCACAGATTCTCGAATGCCATTCCCCGATCATGAACCTGCTCGATCAGTACCCGATCATTGCCCGGCTCGAGAAGGACATGTTTGAGGGCGTCCTCGGCACCGAGGTGCGGCGCGAGGAAACTCGCACGTCCGGCCTGTACGAGTGCGCGTTTTACTTCGCGGTCTGAGTTAGACAACCGCACGCCTGTCATCCCGAGGCTGGCGCAGCGCGCCGAGGGACCTCTCAACTGGCGAGTCGCTTGCGCGCAACGAACGCACACACCGTCACCGGGCGCGTCCCATCTTTGCGGAAGCAGAAACTCCGGGTGCGAGGTCCCTCGCCGTCTGCGCGGCTCGGGATGACACCGAATGTTACCTGGACATAATTCTCCCTTTCGCCGCCCTCGAATCTCAGTTGATTGATGGCCCATGCCCAGGGCTTTTCCCACCGCCGTAATCGAGAATTTGCAGCCGCTCGTGGACTGCGGGCGCTACCTGGTTAAACGCATCGCCGGCGACGATCTCGCGGTGGAGGCTGACGTTTTCAAGGATGGCCACGACGTGGTCGCGGCTGCGTTGAAATGGAGAAAACTGGGCGAAACGCACTGGCACGAGACTCCGATGACGCACGTCGATAACGATCGCTGGCGCGGCGTCTGCACCCTTTACGAAAACGCCATCTACGAATACACGGTCGAAGCCTGGACCGATACCTTCCGGGGCTGGCAACACGAGTTCGCGGCGAAGTTCGACGCCGGCATTGCCAACCTTTCCAGCGAAACTCTCGAAGGCGCTGCTCTAGTGGAAGAAGCTGCCGGGCGCGCCACTGATTCGGCCGATGCCGACCGGTTGCGCGCGCTCGCCAATACGATGCGTTCCGGCGAAGCAGTCGTGGTGAACGAAATCGCCCACTCAGGCGAACTCGAAGTCCTGATGGCCACGTATCCCGACCGCACGAGTTCGACTCAATATGGTCCCGCGCCCCGGGTGGTCGCGGACCGGAAGGAAGCGCGCTTCGCCGCCTGGTATGAATTTTTTCCGCGTTCCGCCGAAGGTCTGCCCGATCGCGGCTCCACTTTCCGCGATTGCCTGCCACGCGTCGATTACGCGAAAGCGATGGGGTTCGACGTTATTTATTTTCCGCCGATCCATCCCATTGGCGTCACCAACCGCAAGGGCCGAAACAATTCCGTCACCTCGGAGCCGGGCGAACCCGGAGTCCCTTATGCGATTGGAAGCGAGTGGGGCGGACACAAGGCGATCGAACCGTCGCTCGGCACCTTCGAGGATTTTGCCTGGCTCGAGAACGAAATCCGGAGCCGCGGAATGGAGATCGCGCTCGATTTCGCGATCAACTGTTCGCCCGATCATCCCTACGTCCGCGAGCATCCGGAATGGTTCTACAAACGCCCGGACGGCACCATCAAATACGCCGAGAATCCGCCCAAGAAATACGAGGACATTTATCCGCTGAATTTCCGGTGCGAGAACTGGCGCGCGCTCTGGGAAGAGATGAAGAGCATCATTCTTTTCTGGGCCGAGCGCGGGGTCCGGATTTTTCGGGTGGATAATCCGCACACCAAGCCCGTCGCGTTCTGGGAATACCTGATCACGGGTGTGCGGGCGCGGTATCCCGACACGATCTTTCTCTCCGAGGCTTTCACGAAACCGAAGATGATGAAGGCTCTGGCGAAAGCGGGTTTTAGCCAGAGCTACACCTACTTCACCTGGCGGACCGCCCAGCCCGAGCTGTCGGAGTATTTCACGGAGCTCACCCAAACGGAGATGCGCGAATATTTCCGTGGCAATCTTTGGCCGAACACCCCCGACATTTTGCCGCTCCATTTGCAGGAGGGCGGCCGGCCGGCCTTCATGATTCGCTCGGTCCTCGCCGCGACCCTCTCGAGCGTTTACGGCATCTACAGCGGGTTCGAGTTATGCGAAAACGCTGCCTTGCCCGGGCGCGAAGAATACCTGAACTCGGAGAAATACCAGTTCAAGGAACGCGACTGGGATGCGCCCGGGAACATCAAGGATTGGATCACCCGGGTAAACCGGATCCGGCAGGAGAATCGCGCCCTTCACTTTTACGATAACCTTCGTTTCTACCGCGCCGATAATCCGTCGATACTATGTTACGCGAAGATGACCGAGGCGCGCGACAACATCATCGTGGTCGTCGTAAATCTCGATCCGGCCCGGTCCCAGAATTCCTACGTTTACATCCCGCTCGCCGACTTTGGTCCGATGGATTCCGACGTTTACCAGGTCCACGATCTCCTCACCGACGCCCGTTACGTCTGGCGCGGCGAGCGAAACTACGTCGAGTTGGATCCAGCCGTGCAGCCCGCCCACGTCTTTCGCGTCCGCCGCTGGCTTGCCGGCGACAAGTTTGTCTAGAGCGCCGCTGCTATCTTAGTGGCGCCAAATTTTGCCGAGATTCTAAGACTGACCCCTTTTAAGCTGGTTCCGATACCAGCTTTGTGGACGATTATTTCCATCCACATGTGGGTTGTCCCACCAATCAGTGATGGTTGGCTGGCCAAAGGCGTCGTAGGTGTATTTCTCTATCACGTTCCCGCCGTAATCGAGGAGCGAAGTCACATTTCCATGCGCATCGTGATGATAGCGCAGGTGACCGACGGCTTCGTCCCAGCGCCATAGGATTTCGTCCGGTCCCGGCCCGTAAATGTTCCAAGCCACCAAGTGTCCGGTATCCAGGCTCCATTCCATGAACGGTTTCCAGCCGTCGTAGATGAAACGGGTGGTGGTCCCGTTGATCGTCCTTCGGACACATCGACCTAATCCGTCGTAGAGAAAGCTCCCCGTCGCGCTGCCGTTGGTGGTCAGCAAAAGATGCTTGTCCGCATCGTAATCATAACGCCAACCGTTGAGCGTGTAGAGATTGAAGTTCTGATCGTAAAGTGAAGTGCCGCCGTTCACGGTGACGTACTGGTTCATCGGGTTGGAGCCATAGCCGGTCACCTGCCGGTTGTCAGTTACGCTGCTTCGGTTGAGCCGGTCCGGGGTGTAAACATAATCGACTGCGCGTGTCTGGTTGACCGGGGCACCGGTCCAGACCTGGTCGGCATTGTAGCGGACGTTGGTAAGTTGTCCGCTGGGATCGAGGGGGCCGGCTGGGGTCGCGTCTAAATATTTTGACATTGTTGCAAGAGTTTCTTTAAATCTCGCTGGACCGTTTCGTTTTGGTCGACGCGGCGGACTCGTTGTGCTACCGCCGCGTAGTCTATTCCGCCGAAAATAGTGCCAATGTCGCGCAAGGTGAGCTCGCAAGCATGCCACACGGTCCACATCGCGACGTTGCGCGCTTGCAACCCATACTCGTTACCCCGCAGCACGCGCTCGATCGGCAGACGATAATGCGCGGCGACTCGACCAATGATCGCGAGCGCATTGGGTCCCGTCGTGCCGTGACGCAACGCCTTAACTTCTCGCCGCTTCCCCCGCTGCGGTTGCATTTTATCTTTCACCCGCTGCAAAAAACCTTCACTCCCCAGAACCGTCTGCCACTGCGCCCCTTCGGCAGGGTTCTCGACCTCGCGGAGCAGGCCCTCCTCGACGAAACGGCGATACCGCCCTTTACCCTCGCGCTCTCCCCGAGCATCGAACTCACCCAGGACCAACTCTTCCGTAACAAACTCATCCTGCCGGCCCAAACCCGCATAACCACGATAGCTGCTCCACCGATATTCCCGCAGTCGCGCCCGACGCTCCCGCGGATTCCCGGTGCCGAGGACCTTGCCGCGCACCGGATTAAGATGGAGATAACGGCTCAAGCCCAGCAAATAGCTGCCCCCTTCCACCAGCAGACTCTTATAACGGCCTTGGAAGAGGTGTCCCACTTTGTGGTGTCGACGATTGAATGAAACCGTGTAGCTCACCATTACCCAGTGCATCCACCGACTCAGATTGGCCCGCTTGGTTCTGGCCAAGAGATGAAAATGATTTGGAAGAAGAACGTAGGCGTGCACTTCGACCCCAAAACGCGGCAGGGAGCGCGCAACAATTTCCAGGAACCGCGCCCGATCAGCGTCGCTCGCAAAGATTCGTTCCCGGCGATTACCCCGCGCCGTGATGTGATAGAGCGCCTCTCCAAACTCGATCCGCAGCGGCCGCGCCATGGAAGTTCTTTTACCCAAATCCTAACGAAATGTCAAAATGTTTAGACGCGACCCCGCCAACCCCCTTTCGGAGGGGACGGGGCATCTCGGACAGCGTGGCCGGTGGATCATCCGCTTGTGTCAATAGTTGGCTCTGACCCCGATTCGGCCTTCTCGCTTTGCAAAGAAGATTGGATGTGTTTGTCCGACCCCCTCACATGATAGATGGCGCCCGGATATTCGATTCGAATCTGGCGGGGCACCCTCGCTGTTTATCAAGTCGCCCATTTAGTGTCAATCTTGAGGACTGACCCATTCTCTGCCTCCCTCTACTTTTTTACTTCCCTGTTTTCTCCAGTGTCTTTCTTTAGAAACTCCGGCCCATAGGCGTCATATTCCTCTAGTGACTTCGGCTTCATTCCCACTGATGCGAAGAAGGCCCTCAATGGTTGCTCAAAATAGGCCGGAATAG
>JBEEHG010000029.1:0-2574 GCA_041167265.1 Verrucomicrobiota bacterium
CCCCGTCTGTGGCGATCAGGTGACGCTTTACAACGAGATTCTCCCGGAATTTCACAAGCACGGCGCGGAATTGCTGGGCATTTCGGTAGACGGGGTATGGTGCCACGCCGCCTTCGCGCGTGACCGCCACCTGCATTTTCCCTTGCTTGCCGATTTCGAACCCAAGGGCGAGGTCGCAAGGAAATACCGCGCCTATCGCACGGACGAGGGCGTCTGCGAACGTGCGCTGTTCGTGCTCGACCGACAAGGCACGATTGCATGGAGCTATTGCTCTCCGATCGCGGTCAATCCCGGCGCCGATGGAATTCTCGATGCCCTCGAAAAGCTCTCAAACCAGGCAGACGCACATGTCCATCTTGAAAATACCAGTCTCGCAAAGTGACCACGTCCGCGGACCCGCGCGCGCGCCAATCACGCTTGTTGAATATGGCGATTATGAATGTCCGCATTGCGGGCTGGCATATCCGATCGTCAATCAGGTCGAAGCGACGTTTAGCGGACGCATGAGGTTCGTTTTTCGTCATTTCCCTCTGAGCGAAGTGCACCCGTATGCCGAGACCGCCGCCGAAAGCGCCGAGTTCGCCGGCGCAGCCGGCATGTTCTGGGATATGCACGACGCTCTTTTCGAAAACCAGAGCAGACTGAGCGTTGCCACGATCTTCATGATCGGCGCCGGACTGGGGCTGCCCCAGGCGGCGATGCGGCATGCCTTAGAGACGGGCCAGTACAAAGATAAAGTGCGCAGCGATTTCATGGGCGGCATACGCAGCGGCGTCAACGGCACACCCGCCTTTTTTATCAACGGTGCGCGGCATGACGGCCCTTACGACTACGCGTCCCTGGTGTCGGGAATCCAGATGCGCCTCGCCGCCGCGGCGAACTCATAACAGGTCGGGCAAGCCGGCTGACGTGTCGAAAAATGCTCTTCGAATTGACGATGGTCAGTGCTGCTTCGGCGCCGGGGATATCGCTAAAGCGGCCTCAAACTTCAGGAGAGAACCATGATTGCCTTCACATTCCGAACACCTCGCAAGCCTCGCATTGATGCGGCTTGTTCTGTATTCTCGACGCCGTCCCGTCTCGCTTTTGCCTGGCGAGGATACTCCGCGGGCCTAATAATTTGCGCAGCGCTGGCAATCCCCCTCGCGACCGGTCCTGCGATGCCGCAGGCCGGCGTCGCACTGATCAAAGTGGATCTTTCCGTCGTGGCGAAGGGCTATCGGATGAGCAAGATCATCGGCAGCAACGTCAGCAACGACAAAGACGAGAAGATCGGAACCGTTGACGATGTGATCGCAGACAAGAAGCAGGTGAACTTCGCCGTGCTGCAGGTGGGCGGCTTCCTCGGCATGGGCGGGCATCTCGTGGTGGTACCGTATGAAAGCCTTAACATCGACGATACGGGAAAGAAGATCGTCCTGCCCGGGGCGTCGAAGGACGAACTGAAAAAACTGAACGAGTATAAGTATCCGGCGTCATAGAAGGCCGCCAGCTGGAAGCCACGATGCAGGGATTCTCAGACGATATCCTGGACCGGGTCCCCAGCCGAGAAGTGACGGGCGTCTTCCACTCGCGGAAGACGCTCGACGCGGCCGTACAGGACCTGCTCGTCGCGGGAATCGACCGAGCCGACGTCGACGTCAGCGCCTCACTCGATGAGCTGCAACGTAGCCTGAATTACAAGGCGATTCCTGCCGCGGATATTGCCGACCATCCGGCAGCCGCCCGGCAACCGATCGTGGGCAAAGATGATGTGATCAATACCGACGCCGTCGCCGGCAGCATCGCCGGCTGCGTTGTCGCAGTCGCTTTGGCGCTTTATCTCATCAGTCGCGGCGCCGCACCGTTCGCCGTTGGATTCTTCTCGGTTCTGAGCGGGCTTGTTGTGGGCGGCGCCGTGGTGTTGCTGGTGCGCCGGCGGTTGCGGCGAGAGCACGCGCTCGGACTGGATAAACTTTCGGAAGCGCAGGGTTTGGTCATCTGGGTGCGAGTCCGGTCCCCGGAAAAAGAAGCCGAAGCGCAAGAAATTCTGACGCGGCACGGCGGAGAGGCCGTCCACGTCCACGAAATCGACCTGGCGAAACGGCCAGAGGATCTTCCATTGCATTCGCTGCGACCCGACCCCTGGCTGGGTAACGAACGGCTGGGGCGGCCATAGCGCTACCGCATGTGAAGTCACCGGTTCGCGGGCCCATGGTTTACCGGCCCAACCGGCGACGTTCGCGGCAACCGGCGTTGCAACCAGGAATGATAAACTTGAGGCGGAAGTTGATGGTCGTCATGGCTGTGCCCGTCACCTCTCATAAATTGCTCGCGATCGCTGGCGTTATCTACCGAGCCCTAGTTCCGATTCAGATGAGGAGCCAACCATGAAGTCCGATAGTGAAATCGAACGCGATGTAAGAGAAGAGTTGAAATGGGATCCGGATCTCCACGCCGATGACATTGCCGTCTCCGTCAAGAATGGCGTTGTTACGCTGGCGGGCTTCACACCCAGCTACACTGACCGGCTTGAAGCCGAGAAGGCCGCGAAGCGGGTCGCAGGAGTACACGCAGTCGCCAATGACATCGAGG
>JBEEHG010000030.1:0-36460 GCA_041167265.1 Verrucomicrobiota bacterium
GTTGCGCGGCCCCTCGCGGTCGGCGCGGCTCGGGATGACAACGCGTTAACGAATAGCTAGTTTGCCCGCATGAATCGTCTCGTTGTCTTCGCGCTGTTCATTTCGCTCGCAGCCTCGCCGCTCTTCGCCCAGATCGATCGAATCACCGGCCGGCATTTCGCCACCCGGTCGGAAGTGCTCGCGCGTCACGGGATGGTTTGCACCAGCGTTCCGGCCGCGACCCAGGTCGGGCTCGACATTTTGAAGCGGGGCGGTTCCGCCATCGACGCCGCGATTGCTGCTAACGCCACGCTCGGTCTGATGGAACCGGTCTCCAACGGGATCGGCGGCGATCTGTTCGCGATCGTTTATAGCGCGAAGGAAAACAAACTCTATGGCCTGAACGGCAGCGGCCGTTCGCCGCTCGGGCTCAGTTACGAACAGATGAAGGCGGAGCTGGATAAGTTAAATCGCAAAACCATTCCGCCCCGCGGCATGCTTCCCATCAGCGTGCCGGGCACCGTCGATGCCTGGAGCGAGCTCCACAAAAAGTTCGGCAAACTCAAGCTGAGCGACGACCTCGCGCCCGCCGCGAAATATGCCGACGAAGGTTTCCCGGTCACCGAGTTGATCGCGTTTTACTGGCACTTCGGCCCCGAGCTTTACAAGGATTTGCCCGGAGCGTTCCTCGAGACTTACACGCTCGACGGCAAAGGCCGCACGCCGGCGAAAGGCGACATCTTCAAGAATCCGGCCCTCGCCAAAACGCTGCGGCTGATCGGCGAAAAAGGGCGCGACGCGTATTACAAAGGCGAGATCGCGGACAAGATCGACGCGTTCATGCAGGCGAACGGCGGCCACCTGCGCAAGATCGATTTCGAGAAGCACAGCTCGACCTGGGTCGATCCGGTGTCTGTGAATTATCGCGGCTACGATGTGTTCGAACTGCCGCCGAACGGGCAGGGGATCGCGACGCTCCAGATGCTGGACGTTCTCGAAGGATTCGATCTCAAAGCGATGGGTTACAATTCGCCCGCGGCCTTGCACGCCATGATCGAGACAAAAAAAATCGCGTGGGCGGACCGCGCGAAATTTTATGCCGACCCGGCGTTCTCGAAAATCCCGCTCGCTGGTTTGCTGGCCAAAGATTACGCCGCGGAACGCCGGAAACTGATCGATCCCATGCGGGCCTCGCGAAAAATCGCGCCGGGCAATCCCGCGTTGAAGGACGGCGACACGATCTACATGTGCACGGCTGACGACGAGGGCAACATGGTCAGCCTGATCCAGAGCAACTACCGCGGCATGGGCAGCGGCATCGTCGTTCCCGGGCTTGGGTTCATGTTCCAGGATCGCGGCGAATTGTTTTCGATGGAGCCCGGGCACGCGAATGTTTACGCGCCGGGCAAGCGGCCGTTTCACACCATCATTCCAGGATTCGTGATGAAGGATGGCAAGCCGTGGGAAGCGTTTGGCGTCATGGGCGGCGGGATGCAGCCGCAGGGCCATGTCCAGGTCCTGACGAACCAGATCGATTTTGGCATGAGCGTCCAGGAAGCCGGCGATGCCGCCCGCTGGCAACACGAAGGCGATGCCGAACCGACGGGCGAAAAACTCACGGAGACCGGCGGCTACGTGAACGTCGAGAGCGGGGTCCCGTGGGAAACCGTTCGCGAATTAAAGGTGAAGGGACACGACATGCGTTCCGATCTCGGCGGTTACGGCGGCTACCAGGCGATCAAGGTCGAGATGCACGACGGCCAGCGCGTGTACGTCGGAGCGAGCGAGAGCCGGAAGGATGGCCAAGCGGCGGGGTACTAGATTAATATGTAATTGGTCGAAATCCGTGGACGAAAACTGCAAGCGCTATGATTCTGAGGTTAAGCATGAATGTATACATCAGTTATTCGGGCGCTGATGAGAAATTGGTGGATCAACTGCGGACGGCGCTAGCTGACCACGATATCGATGTTTGGAATCCGGCTTCGCAGATCGCTCCCGGCGAAAACTGGGGTCTAAAATATGGCAAAGCTTTAAAGAACGCTGATGCAGTGGTCGTCCTCCTTTCTCCGGCCTCGGTTAAGTCCGACTGGGTACGTCACGAAATTGAATTCGCGCTTTCATCGCCGCAATTTCGGGATCGCCTTATTCCGGTGATCGTCAAACCAACCGACGACATTCCATGGATTCTGCGCAAGCAACAGATTATTCGAGCTACCAAAGATCCTGATGAAACGGCACGCCGTATCGCGAGCGCGCTGCGAAAAAGTCCCGCGCCGGCCGGTAAATGAAGATACCGAGGCGTTCGCGCACCCCTCGCGAAGTCTTTCTATCTCACGCGAGCCAGGATCGGCAAATCGCGTCCCGGATAGCAAACGTTCTCAGTACTCACAGCGTTCCTGTTTGGTACTCCCGCAAGAATCTTCGCGGGGCGCAGAAATGGCATGATGAGATAGGGGCCGCTTTGCGACGCTGCGATTGGTTTGTGATTCTGCTGTCGGAACCGGCAACAAGGTCTAAGTGGGTAAAGCGGGAGTTGCTGTATACACTTCGGAACGATCGGTATGAAAACAGGATATTACCACTCCGGATCTCGGCGTGCGATCCCGACAAACTTTCTTGGACGATAGAGGATTTCCAAATCGTGGACTTTACGCAGGGATTCACCAAGGGATGCCGGGCTTTGCTACGCACTTGGGGAATCAAACTGTCTAGGAACGTCTAGCAATCACGAGATTCTTCTCACTAAAGCGTTTTCAAATACTCCATCAGCTCCCGCTTCTGTTCCGTGGTCAGCTTGGTCCCGTAGTCGTGGCCTGAATTTGAATTGCCTTCACCGGCCGTGTCGAAAACGTAAACGCCCCCATCGGTGTAACCCATCTGATTCGGATCGTATTCCTGCGAACCGCGATGGAAAGCCTTCGCGCGTTGCGCGGGCGCGGTTAGCAATTCCTGCATCGTCCGGACGGATCCGTTATGGAGGTACGGCGAGCGCGCCCAGACTCCATTCAGCGTCGCGGCCCAATATTTTCCGGTGCTCCGCACGCCAAACTCTTTTGGCGGTTCGTACCCGACCGCTTCCAGTTCCGCGAGAAATTTGTTGAACCCTTCCGCCTGTTTTTCCGTGAACAATTCCGCCCGATGCGGATCGGTCCCGACTTCCGCGATGGAATACAAACGCTTGTCGCTCTCCGGCCCCCCGTGGCAGGAAGCGCACTTCGAATCGAAGTGGGCCGCGCCGCGTTTCGCCGCCGTTCGATCGATCGCGAATGGGTATTTCGGCGGCCGGATACTTTCGGATAAATCGGTCTGCCGTTTCACCGTCGCGAAATCGAGGTCGCCGCGGTTGCCGTGGAGCGGCGCGCCGAGGCCCAGGGACGCGAGCAGATTTCTGGCGATTGGAGATTTGGTGTTGCCGTCCCAGTGGACCCAGGTCCGCTGATCGACATCCCAAACGAGGCCGAATTTTGTGGGCGCGTAGGGCTGAGGCTTGTTCAAGAGGCTCGCGGCGAGAATTCCGAAGGCGTCGTTTCGGCCGGGCCCGGAAGCTGGCGGAGCTTTTTCCGGCGGTTGATCCGGAATGTGGAGGGCCGCGCGCATGTTATGAAAAAGTTTCAGCATTGAATGCGCGACCTGCGGGAGGTTGGCGGCGTCAGCGGCCAGATCTAGTTCAGCGGGCGGGATCTGATGGAGTTCGCCGGGCGGAACATCTTTCGAACCGAAGGGGTCGGCTGCCATCGTCTCCGTTATTTTCGCCTGTTGCGCTTCCCAGGCGGCATCCAGCGCCGGGTTTGCGAAGTAAGCGGCGAGAAACAGTTTCATGCTTGCTGGTTCCGAAGTCTTGAAGGTCGAGACCAGGACCGAACCGAAGTAGGCTTCGACGTTGAAATGGCTGGTCGTCCCAAGGATCCGCAACGGCTCTTTGTTCCCGCTGGAGTGGATCTGGGCGACATGACACGACGCGCAATTGATCCCGACCGCCGAGAGACCGCCGAGATGTTTGACCTCAGCTTTCCGACTGAATCCGATGGGCCAGCCAAACGCCGGATCGGGAATTAAGCCGAGATAAGCGAGGTCCGATGCCGGAAACAAATCCGGATAGATTTTGATGAACGCGCGCAGCACGCGCTCCGGCACGACTTCCGTGCTCATTGATCCGTGCAGGAAAAAATCGAGATCCTCCGCGGACCATTTCGGGATTTGGGCGGGATCGATTTTCGCCTTGGCCGGCTGGTCCGCGGCGAATGCCGCCGCCACGACCGCGCCAAGCGCGACGACTGAGAGGATCGTTTTCATCGCGCGGCATCGTAGAAAATTGCCTTCGCCCATGTAAAGCAGTACAAGCGGGCCACCTTGCATGGCCCAATACGAACCAACTTCGCGGCGGCCAATCAGCGACGGCTTTCGGTCTACCGCGCGGTTCGCGACCACGCTCTGTGTTCGGCTCGAGATCCATCCGGACGCGATCTCGTACGCGTCCGTCGTCGCGGCCGCGATTGCGGCAGTTTGCTTCTGGCGATCGCAGTTCGATCCGCGACTGCTCTTCATCGCCCCGTTGTTTTGCTACCTGCGGCTCTGGTTCAACATGCTCGATGGGATGGTCGCGCTCGCCTCGGGCAAGGCGAGCTGGCGCGGCGAAATCCTGAACGATTTGCCCGACCGCGTATCGGACGTCTTGATCTTCGCCGGCGTGGCGCACAGCGGCTGGATGAACCCGTTCCTCGGATATTGGGCCGCGATCTTCGCGCTGCTCACCGCCTACGTCGGCTTGTTCGGCCAGGCGGTGGCCGTCCAGCGTGAATTCAGCGGCCTGATGTCGAAGCCGTGGCGGATGGTCGCGCTTTCCATTGGCGCGTGGACAACCTTTGCATGCCCGTCTGTCGCGATTGATCGATTCACAATTCTCGATTTAACCTGCCTTCTTATCGTCGCCGGCTGTGTCCAAACGATCGCGGTCCGGTTAAGGAAAATCATGGCCGCGTTGCGCGCCAGATCGGTCTGATGTCCCCACAGCACGCGCTTCACGACCCGATTTTTCTCGCCTATGTGCGGATCATCTTCGTCTCACTGCTCGTGGGAGGAATCGCGCTCGGCATTTTGCATTGGGGTTTCAAGAAGGATCTTGGCTCGATCTGGAGCACGTATCGTTCGTGGCTGATTATGGCGCCGATTGGACTGGCGGCCGTGTTTGCCGGACGGGTTCCGACGATAATCGGGGTCAGCCTCCTGGCGATCTTCGGGTTCAAGGAATTCGCGCGCGCCTCGGGTTTGTATCGGGACTGGTGGATGACCGGCGCGGTTTACACAGGGATAGGCGCGGTTGGGATCGCGTCGTTAATGCCGCAACCGAATGGACTGGAGCCGGGCCCCGGCTGGTATGGACTCTTTGTTGCGGTGCCGGTGTTCGCCATCGCGCTCATTCTGCTCGTGCCGATCCTGCGAAATCGCGCCGGCGGCGAATTGCAACGGATGTCGTTAGGCATCGTCGGGTTCGTTTACATCGGATGGATGTTTGGCCACCTCGGATTTCTGGCGAACGCCGCGAACGCCTACGGCTACGTCATCTACATCGTGTTCGCCACCGAACTGAACGACATCGCGGCGTTTACCTTCGGGCGATTATTCGGCCGCCATCCGCTCCGCAGCGAAATTAGCCCGAAAAAGACCTGGGAAGGCGCACTGGGCGCGCTCGCCGTCTCGATGCTTTTGCCGTGGCTCCTGCGCTTTTCCTTTCCGGACTTCGGACCGTGGCAATTGATCCTTACCGGGTTGATCGTTGGCATTGGCGGGCAGCTCGGCGATCTTTCCATCAGCGTGATCAAGCGTGACATCGGCACCAAAGACATGGGCGCGCTCATTCCCGGCCACGGCGGCATTCTCGATCGGATCGACAGCCTCATTTACGTCGCGCCACTTTTCCTCCACATGGCGAACTACTATTCCAGGCTGCGATGAAACGCTGGCAATACGAGCCGGCCGCCGATCTCGACCAGTCCCTGGCCGAACGGCTCCGGAATTTTCCCCGGCAACCCGACATGCTGGTCTACGGAGTGCGATCGCTCGTCGCCCTCGTCATTCGCGGACTGCTCCGGACTTATTGCCGGTTCGAGATCATTGGCGAGGAGCATCTCCGCAACAACCGTTCGTTCGTCCTCGTCGCCAATCACTCCAGCCACCTCGACACCGTCTGCCTGCTGGCCGGCTTGCCGCTGCGCCGTTTGCATCGCGCCTTTCCCGCGGCGGCTGCCGATTATTTTTTCAAAAGCGTGCCGCGGACCTGGATCGCGACCGTGATCGTGAACGCGCTCCCGTTCGCGCGCCAGGCGCATGTTCGCCACAGCCTCGCCATCTGCGGGGAACTGCTGGCCAATGCCGGTAATGTCCTCATCATTTTTCCCGAGGGCACGCGCTCGAAAACAGGCGAGCTCCAGGAATTCAAGGCGGGCATCGGCGCCCTCGTCGCCGGCCGGGATGTTGCCGTCCTCCCGTGCTATCTCGACGGCGCGTTCCGGGCCTGGCCCAAAGGGAAACGAATTCCGCGTCCGCGCAAAGTGCGGTTGATCATCGGAGCGCCCCGCAATTACGGCGCGATGCCGTCGGACAAAATGGCGACCATCGCCATCGCGGCCGAGCTGCGCGGCGCGGTGGAGCAATTGGCGGAACAACATGCAGGCCGCTGAAGAGACATTCCAAACCTGGGATAGCGCCGAGCTCTTCTATCGTGCCTGGATTCCAGATCGGCCGACTGAGAAAGCGCTCCTGCTTTTCCATCGCGGCCACGAACATTCGGGACGCTGGTCGGAATTCGTGGAGACGCTGGGGTTGGATGATGTCGCCATCTTCGCCTGGGATGCACGGGGCCATGGCCGTTCGGCCGGCGAGCGCGGCGCCGCCGATAATTTCGGCGCGCTGGTAAAAGACGTCGACGCTTTCGTGCGCCACGTCCGCGATCACCGTGGTTTCGCGATGGAAAACATGATCCTGCTCGCCCACAGCGTCGCGGGCGTGACGGTATCGGCGTGGGTCCACGATTACGCGCCGCCTATCCGGGCCCTCATCCTGGCGACGCCGGCGTTTCGCGTTCGTCTCTACGTCCCGTTCGCAATCCCTTCGCTTCGGCTGAAGCAAAAGTTTCTGAAACCGGGTTACGTGAAGAGCTACGTGAAAGGGAAGATGCTCACGCACGATCCGGTCGAGGCGGCGCAATACGAGCGCGACCCGCTGATCTTCCGCCAGATCGCGGTCAACGTTCTGATCGGCTTGCACGACGCAGGCACCCGCCTCCTAGCGGATGCCGGCGCGATCCACGTCCCCACGCTCATGCTTTCCGCGGGCCGCGATTGGGTCGTCAGCCTGAAGGCGCAACGCGAATTCTTCAACGGTCTTTCCTCGCCGGCGAAACGGATGCACGTATTTCCGGCGGCGTATCACGCGCTTTTCCACGAGCTCGAACGCGCGCAGGTGGCCGATCGGGTTCGCGACTTTGTCCGGGAACGATTCGCGATGCCCGTCGCGAAAACTTCGCTCCTGGACGCCGACAAATACGGCCATACCTGGGAAGAATACGAACGGCTGAAGCTGCGCGGCAGTCCGCACTTTGCCCTCGTCCGCGGCGGGATGAAAACCGGGGGCCGCCTGAGCAAAGGCATCGATCTCGGCTGGCGTTCCGGGTTCGATTCGGGGCTGACGCTGGACTATGTCTACGAGAACAAACCGCGCGGAACCACTCCCCTCGGACGGCTGATCGACCGCAATTATCTCAACAGCCCGGGATGGCGCGGGATTCGCCAGCGGCGCAAAAACCTGGAGACGCTGCTAAGTCGCGTGATCGAACAGGTCCACGGCGAAGGCTTGCCGGTGCGGATCCTTGACGTCGCTGCCGGTGGCGGACGTTACGTCCTGGAAACGATGCAGGCGCTGGCTCACATTCCGATGACGGCGGTCCTCCGCGATTACAAGGAGGAGAACGTCAGGGCGATCGCGCGGCGCGCGGCCGAGCTTGGCCTAACGAATGTGACCGTCGAGAGCGGCGACGCTTTCGATCGCGAATCGCTGGCTTCAATTTCACCGCGTCCGACGATCGCAATCGTGTCGGGGTTGTTCGAGTTGTTCCCGAAAAATGCCGGCGTGCTCCAATCGCTGGGTGGACTGGCGGAGGCGATCGAGCCTGGCGGTTTTCTCATTTACACAAACCAGCCGTGGCATCCGCAGGTGGAATTCATCGCGCGCGTCTTGCGGAACCGCGAGGGCAAACCCTGGATCATGCGGCGGCGGACCACCGCGGAGATGGATGAATTGGTCCGGACCACCGGCTTCGACAAAACGGAAATGGAAGTCGATGAGTGGGGGATGTTCACCGTTTCGGTTGCGCGGCGTGGTAAGAATGGCGCCAATGGCGCGACTTAAGATCCACCAAATCGCCGCGTCGGCGGGGCTCTCGGCGCTTTTTCTTGTCGTTTACGGCTGGTGCAACTGGTTCACCGCGCAGCGCGCCGGCGTTCCCTCGCTCGTCTTCGAATGGGAACGCGCCATCCCATTCGTGCCGCTGATGATCGTGCCCTACATGTCGATCGATCTCCTTTTCGTCGCGGCCCCGTTTCTGTGCGGGACCAGGCGCGAACTGGCGACGTTCTCGAAACGAATCGCCGCCGCGCTCGTGATTGCCGGAATCTGCTTCCTCCTTTTCCCACTTCGTTTTGCCTTCGAACGTCCGCATGCCGCCGGGTGGCTGGGCGCATTCTTCGATTGGTTTCGCGCAATGGATCAGCCTTACAACTTGTTGCCGTCCCTCCACATCGCTTTGCGCACGATCCTCGCCGATCTCTACGCCCGCCATACCCGCGGCATCCTGCGCCACGCCTCGAACGTCTGGTTTGTCCTGATCGCATTGTCCGCAGTCCTGACCTATCAGCATCATGTCATGGACGTCGTGGCCGGCTTCGCGCTCGGCGCTTACTGTCTTTATTTCTTCCCTGAATCAACGGTGCGCCTTCCGGCCACGGAAAACCGCCGCGTCGGTTTCTATTACTCGATCGCGGCGATCCTGGTCGCGGTCCTGGCAATTTCTGTTTGGCCCTGGGGGGCTTTGCTGCTTTGGCCGGCAATTGCGCTGACGCTAGCGGCCGCGGCGTACTTCGGCGGCGGCCCCGGAATTTTTCGAAAGGCAGACGGCCGTTTGCCCTGGACGACGTGGTGGACTCTTGGACCGGTGTTGGCGGGCCACGAACTCTCACGGCTCTACTACCGCCGTCGAGGCCATCCCTGGGATGAATTGACGGCGCAAGTCTGGATCGGTGGCGTGCTGAGCGAGCGCGAAGCCGCAGCCCTCGTCGGCCGCGGCGCGACGGCGGTCCTGGATCTCACCGCGGAATTTTCCGAGGCGCGACCGCTCCGCGCTCTCGCCTACAAGAACATTCCGGTCCTCGACCTGACCGCGCCTGATCCTGAGCAGCTCGAGCAAATGCTTTCCTTTATCGAACGCGAATCGCGGACCGGGACCGTTTACGTCCACTGTAAGATCGGCTACTCGCGCACGGCAGCAGTGGCCGCCGCGTGGTTGCTGCGCAGCGGCCGGGCGGCCTCCGTTTCGGACGCGATCGATCTAGTGCGCCGCGTTCGGCCGAGCGTCGTGATTCGTCCGGAGGTGCTCGCGGCGCTGAAGCAGTTCGCCACGAGCGAATTCTCCTCGCGTCCGGTTGCGTGCTCCTTCAATAATGAGCCTTCTCTATGAAATACAACGATTTGATCCAGCTCTACTTCGAGCGCACGACGGCGTTACAGAATTATTGGACGCTCTATGTCGTCATCGTCGGCGGTTTGCTCGCCTTTTCCTCCCTGCGCAAACAGCCCGCGGCCCTCACCACCCTCATCGTCTCGATCTTGTTTGGATTATTCGCCTACGAAAATCTGGACGCTATCAAGGCGACGGCGACGCAGCGCCACGCCAGCCTCGCCGCCATCAAACAATCCGACGCCGGCTCGACTGCGCCCGAAATCAAACCGGTCCGCGACCTTATCGAGCCGACCCTGAATCCGGCCTCCATCAGTTCCACCCAAACGACGCACCTTGTCTCGGATGTCCTGACCATCGCGGGCCTTTGGGTGATGGAATTGCGGCGACGAAAGAACCAGGCAGTCGCGGTGATGACCGCGCAGCCCTTCCCGTAATTCATGCTCAGGTTCCGCACACCCGTCCCCGGCGAATCTCCCGGGACCCTGCGGCTTCGCGAAGAAGTCGTCAGGCGAAAACCGGTCATTAAGCTGATCGAGTACGACCGGACCCATCTCGAGGAACGCATGATCGGGGACCGCGAGGAATTGGTCTCTCATCTCGACAATCAACGCGTCACCTGGATCAACATCGACGGGCTGGGGGACATTGAAGTCCTGCGCGTTCTCGGTTCGCAATTCAATCTTCACCCGCTCGCGCTCGAAGACGTCCTAGACACCACCCAACGCCCGAAGGTCGAGCAGTACGACAATTACCTGTTCATCGTCGCCCACATGATTTACCGCGACCAGGCTCGGGAGATGTGCGGCGAACAGGTCAGCATGTTTCTCGGCAAACATTTCCTCATCACCCTCCAGGAGGAAGCTGAGTTCGATGTCTTCGAGCCGGTCCGGGTGCGGATTCGCAACGCCAACGGCACCATTCGAAAAATGGGCCCGGATTATCTCGCTTACGCGCTCCTCGATTCCATCGTCGACCATTATTATCCGGTGCTCGAGGACGTCGGGGCCAAGATCGATTTGATCGAGGAGGGCCTCGTCCAATTGCAGCCCGGTGCGAGCCCGGTAGGCCAATTGCACGGCCACAAGCGGGCGCTCGCTCGGATTCGCCGCTTCATCTGGCCCGTGCGCGACCTGATCAGTTCGTTGATGCACGAAGAGGGCGGGCTGGTGTCGAAATCGACGAAGGTCTACCTGCGCGACTGCTACGATCATACGGTCCAATTGATGGACCTGGTCGAAAGTTATCGCGACGTTCTTTCGGGGCTGATCGAGCTTTATCTCTCGGCGGTCGGCATCCGGACCAACGAGATCATGCGCGTGCTCACGGTCATCTCGTCGGTGTTTATCCCGCTGACTTTTATCGCCGGCGTTTATGGGATGAATTTCGCGCACGACGTCGACGGAAAAAAGCTTCCCTGGAACATGCCGGAATTATTTTCGCCCTACGGCTACGTCGGTTGCTTGTTGTTCATGCTGGCCGTCGCGGTTTTCCAGATCGTCTATTTCAAAAAGAAACGCTGGCTGTAGATGCCAAGGAGCGGCGGTTTACAAACCGCCCTCTTTGCTTTTGCTGTAGTGACGAGGGCGGCGGTTTGTAAACCGCCGCTCCTTGGGGCTTAATTGCTGCTGCCTTTCCGGTGCTTATGCGTCGTGTTTTGCTCCTATTTCTCGCCCTGATTTGCGTCGCCCGCGCCGAGCGGATCAACCACGAAGGCCGCATCCTGGGGCCGGCGCCGGTCGTGACGACGCCGACGCTTTTCAACACCGCAGCGGCGGACGCCGTCGTTTCCGCAATGCAGATCATGCCGCGCGATAATCCCTGGAACGAAGACATCTCGCGCCGGCCCGTTCATCCAAATTCAGACGCGATCATAACGCAGATCACCAGCGACCTCTCCTCGAATCGCCGAACGCTCCGGCCTTTCTACGAAATGAATTACGTTCTGGTTCCGGACAATCAGCCGCGCGTCACAATTCCATTTTTCAATTATGCCGACGAATCCGACCTGGACGGCGGGATGTCGCCGAACGGCAGCTATCCGATTCCGCCGAATCTGCCGATCGAGACCTGGCCGCGCGGGACCGGCAACCTGACGCTGCAACAATGGCAGCAGGACGTGAACAATACCGGCGGCGATCGGCACGCGATCATCGTCGCGCCGGCCACCGGCTCGATTTGGGAAACGTGGCTGACGAAATTGACCGGCAGCGGCTGGCAGGCGTCGAACGGCGCGAAGTTTAACCTGAACTCGAATGCGCTCCGTCCCGCCGGCTGGACTTCCGGCGACGCCGCCGGATTGCCGATGTTTCCCGCCATCGTGCGCTACGACGAATGCCAGCGCGGAATGGTCGAGCACGCCCTTCGAATCGTCGTCGCGAAAAGCCGCCGCGAATATATTTATCCGGCGACGCATTACGCCTCTTCGATCCCCGCGACCTCGACGAATTATCCTGCCATGGGGCAGCGGGTCCGCTTGAAAGCCGCCTTTGTGATCCCCGACAGTTGGACGATCGAAGAGAAGGCCGTGCTCCGCGCTCTGAAAAAGTACGGCGCGCTCGTCGCTGATAACGGCAATTTCTTTTCGGTTTCGGTTTGCCCCGACGATCGATTTGCGGCCAGCGCCTTCGACCATCTTTCCGCCATCGCGATCGGCAATTTCGAAGTCGTTCAGACAACGGGTCCGAGCGAAGGTCCGCGTTCGCCGGGGGCTCCAACCGTCGCCGCGGGACCGGACCAATTCCTGGAATGGCCGGCAACCATTTCGCTCAGCGGCGCCGTTAACGATCCATCGGGCCACGCGTCGGTTCTTTGGAAGCTTTATTCCGGTCCGGCGGGCGCAACGATTACGAGCGCGACCCAGGCGGCGACCAGCGTCACCATCAATTCGCCCGGCACCTACACTTTTTTATTGAGCGCCGACGACAGCATTCACGCAGTTGCCTACGACGCCATCGTCGTCCGCGTGACCGGCCACAACGCTCTCGCTAATCTCGCCACCCGCGTCCAGGTGGGCGCCGCGAACAACGTGGCGATCGCGGGCTTCATCGTGGTCGGGAATTCCGGGAAACAAATTGTGGTGCGCGGCCTCGGTCCTTCCCTGGCCAGCGCCGGAGTCGAAGGGGCCTTGAGCGATCCTGCCGTGGAACTCTACGATTCCGGCGGGACTCTTTTGGCGAGCAACAACGATTGGCAACAGGGCCAGGCCCAGGCCCTGCGCGACGCGAATCTCGCGCCATCGAATCAATTTGAAGCAGCCGTGGTGGCGACGCTGCCGCCCGGTGCCTACACCGCGATCCTCCGCGGAAACGGCAGCGCGGCCGGGATCGGCCTCGTGGAAGTTTACGATCTTCAGCCGAGCGCCTCGTCGAAACTGGCGAACCTCAGCACCCGCAGTCTCGTCGGTGGCGGGCAAGACGTGATGATCGGCGGAACCATCATCACCGGGCCGGATAATGCGCGGGTCGTTTTCCGGGCGCTCGGGCCTTCCCTGGCGGGCGCCGGAATTGCAAACCCCATCGGCGATCCGCACCTGGACTTGTTCGATGGAAACGGAGCGAAAATTTTCTCGAACGATAACTGGAAAGATTCACAGCAGGCCGCTATCACCAACGCGGGCCTGGCGCCGACACATGATTCGGAATCCGCGATCCTCGCCGATCTTCCGCCGGGAAACTACACCGCTGTCGTTACCGGCATGACCGCGGCGCCCGGCGTGGCGCTTGTAGAAGCGTATCATTTGCAATAGCGTCCGCACGCGTGTCGCGCGATGCTGCGAGCATGGAAACGGTTCGGGGTCTTCATCACGTCACCGCCATAGCTGGGCCCGCGCAGGAGAACCTGGATTTTTACGCTGGCGTCCTCGGCATGCGCCTCGTGAAGCGGAGCGTGAACCAGGACGACCCCGGCACTTATCATTTGTTCTACGCGGACGCCGCCGGCCATCCCGGGACCGACCTGACTTTCTTTCCCTGGGCGCAAATGGCGCCGAGCCGGGAAGGGCACGGCCTGAGCAGCGAAGTATCCCTGGCGGTGGCGCCGGGCAGCCTGGAATTCTGGACCGAACGGTTACAGGGCAACAGCGTCGCGGTTAGCCCGGTCGAATCGCGTTTCGGCAGAACCACCCTGCCGTTGCGCGATCCGCATGGCTTGCGGGTCGCCCTGGTGGAAAACAAGGAGTCGTTAGGCCGGTCATTCACGCCCTGGAACGATAGCCCGATCCCGGAGCAGCATCAGATCCGCGGGCTGGAGAGCGCCCGGATGGTGGAACGCGATCTCGGGCGGACAGCGTCGTTCCTCGCGGAGGCGATGGGATTCACGGAGCTCGGGACGGAGAACGGCTGGCATCGTTTCGGCGTTGCCGGCGGAAAGTCGGGCGCCTATGTCGATCTCCAGGAATCGCCGGCCGCCACGCGTGGCGCATGGGGGACGGGCAGTATCCATCATCTCGCCTGGCGAGTGGATGACGAGAAACATCAGGACGACGTGCGGACGCGGGTTCGCGAAGGTGGCTCGCGGCCAACGCCGGTCATCGATCGGTTCTGGTTTAAGTCCGTTTATTTTCCGGAACCGGGCGGGGTCCTTTTCGAATTGGCGACGGACGGTCCGGGTTTCGCGGTGGACGAAGATCCAGCGCGTCTCGGGGAAACGCTGGTGTTGCCGCCGTGGCTGGAACCAGAGCGGGCAGGTATTGAAGCCGCGTTGCCGCCGCTCGTGGAACCCCGAAATCCCAAATCCCAAGCTCCAAATCCCAAGTAAATTCCAAATCAAAATGATCAAAAGGATGCGTGGCACCGCGCTTCCTTTTGGAATTTGGGATTTCTTCTGGCTTGAGATTTACTTGGGATTTGGGTTTTGGGATTTGGAAGTTCCGGCCGGCAGGTCGCGAGTTCCGCGTCAGCGGTCTTGCTTGCTTGTCACGCATCAGCCGGTTCGCTATTCATTCCGCCATGTCGCCGCGCCCTACCATTTTCATTTCCGCTGTCAGCAAGGAACTGCGCAGCGCGCGCCAACTTGTGGCCAACACCCTGACCTTTCTTGGTTACGAACCGATCTGGCAGGACATTTTCGGGACCGAGACGGGCGACCTGCGCCAGATGCTGCGGAGTCAGATCGACCAAAGCAAAGGCGTCGTCCAGTTGGTCGGCCAATGTTACGGCGCGGAGCCGCCCACTCCCGATCCGGATTTCGGCCGCGTCAGTTACACCCAGTACGAAGCGCTCTACGCGCGGAAGAAGGGCGTGAAGGTCTGGTACCTGTTCATGGACGAGAACTTCCCGATCGATTCGCACGACCCGGAGCCCGAGGAAGTCCGGCAGCTCCAGGCGGCGTATCGGAATGTGCTGAAAGTCGATACCCACCTCTTTCATCCGCTGAAAACGCGCGAAGCGTTGGAAGCCGGCGTCCTGAAGCTGCGCGACGATCTCACCCAATTGCGAAAAGGGGCGAGGCGCTGGGCCTGGGGAGTGGCGGCGCTCCTCGTGATCATCGCGCTGCTGGTGATGTGGCTCGTTCGCGGGCAGAGCAAAGTGTCGACCCAGATGGACAAGAGCCAGGCGACGCTGGAAAAAATTGCGGACCGGTTCGAGGCGCTCTCTTCAAACGGCGGCATCATCCAGAACGCGAAGACGCCCGAAGAGCATTACCACAATGCCCGGATCCACGAGCTCGGCGGAAATTTCTCCGCGGCGCGCAAGGAATACTCTGATTATCTATTCTCGAACTTGGAGGCGATCGATCCGTGGCTGAGTTATTCCGCGATGTTGAAGTCGGCGGAAGGCAAGGCCGGCGCGATCGAGGCGCTCCGTTACCTCGGTGACAAGCTGAAGCCGCCGACGATTTCCTATCAAACCGCCCTGGCCCTCCTCGAAGAGGGCGACGCGCGGCTCGCGAAACTGACTGCGCTCGCGGAAAAGAATCCTGATTTCGGCCCGTTGCCGTGGCTTATCAGCCAGGAATATTCCGAGGCCCGGAAAGGCGATCAAACTCTCGCGGACAAACGCGCCGAAAAAGAATGGCTGGAAAAGTTCCGCGCCGCCCATGCCGCCGGCAAGTTCGAGAAATTCTTCATCGATAAGAAAGAAGCCCAGAAGTGGATCGAGACCGGCGAACAGCGGTGGGCCAGCCTGACCAGCACTCCTGATAAAGTCCTGGAAAACCCGATCACGCTGATGGCGCAGTCGTCGAACAGCGGTTGGGCGATCATCTTCACTCTCACGGATTTCAAGGCGAAGGAACTCTTCTACAAACTCGATGGGAAAGGGGAGTTTGTGTCGACCGGTCATCTGCCGATGAAGAATGCGCAGACCGGCCTGCCCATGATCCAAACCTACGTCCCGCTGCCGAATCTTCCGCCGGGCGAGCATACGGTCGAGGCGAAATACGTCGATAAGAACGACAAGACCAACGGACCTTACACCTTGAAGTTCTCCACCCAGGGCGAGCAAGTCGCGCAGACGAAAATGATCCTTAACATGACCGCCGGTTCATGGCTCTCGTTTCGGGATTACGAAGGGAAGGTCCTCCTCTACTTCACCCATCTCACCTCCTACAAGGCGGCCATCAAAGAGGTCCGCTATTCGCTGAACAGCGACAAGGTCGATCAAATCTACAAACCGATGTCGATCCAGGGCCAGGAACTCCCTTTCATTTACGTGCCCGAGTCAACCCAGTTCGCCTGCGTGCAGGTCACGTTCACGGACGGAACCACCTCGAGCGTTCAGAAAATCATGCGACAGAAGTAGCTGGCGCTATCACTGCGGCTCCACAGGCCAGGACCGCGATGATCGTCGTCTTCTAACGAGAACAAGATGAGCAACGGCGGACGAGCCCGCGTGTCGCTTGAGGTGAAGGGGTGGAACTCATCTGAAATTCGAACGCACAGCGGTCCGACGTTCGCTCCATCGCATGGTTAGATCGCTTTCTTGGAATCACGGCGAACGAATGGGACGACCAGAAAATAGACCCCAAGGGACAATGATACGAGGCCAAAAAAATAGGCTTGAGCCGGCGTGTAATATGCCGGCTTTATCTTGTCGTGTATCACGGTGTGGTCGACGGCTGCAGTGTGGGCTTTCGCAAACAGTAGCAACCCAGTAACGACGAGCAGTAGGCCACAAATGATCAGGCAACCGGTAGGTGCCTTCGCTTGCGTGGCCATTGCGATCTAACGAGAATAAGATCAGCGACGGCTACCGAGAGCGAGCACCAATCGAAGTGGAAGTGTTTTGATTATTGAAAAACGTGGTCGCGCAGCGGTTAGCCGCTGCATCGTCTGGTTAGGCGGATACGGGTCGCTTTCGGAGTGACCTCCATGTGAGAAAAATGCCAATGGTGCAAACGACTAGATAAAAGGCAAGAATCGAAACAGAGCCGAGAAGACTCCGCGGCGGGCCGAAGGGGTTGGAGTCATCCGCCAGCTGTGTTCCGGCGGGATCGAGAATGGCAAACAGCGAGACTGCGGTCCCGAGAAAGCCGCCGACGAGAAGAACGACACCGAAAACAGCCCCAACGATCTTTGCAGCACTCATCCGTCTAACGAGACACAAGATCAGCGACCGCGAGACCTGTAAAGCTGTCCATGAAAACAAGAAGCGTGGATGGCAAACACGAAAGGAACGGATGTAACCCTATCTCGCGGTTCGCTGCATCGCCTGGTTAGGTCTCATTGGTGCGAACCGCGATGAACCCATCGGAGGTCGTCGACTGAACGGCAAACGCGAACTCTTCGAGAGCGGCGCGGACACGATCCGATGGCGAGCAACCGATGACCTCAAGAACCGAGTATGGAGGATCGGCCGAGTAGTGGCCATGGTGTAAATCAATCGTGCCGAGCTGCGAGATGAACTCGTCCTCCGCAGAGAGCGACTGACCGGGGCGAAAAGTGGTGATCCCGGGGAGGTGACTAGCCGCGGGCCGCTCTTTCCACAGACGGTGAGCAACGAGCGTGTTCTCGGGCGTGTCGAGAACCCAAGATGGCTCGTCAGCCGGGAGAGCGGCCAAGCGCTCGCCGAACGCAGGATCGACGATGACACGGACACGGTGCGGAGGTGTGACCTTCACGTGTGGCGAATGAGACCTAACGAGAACAAGATGAGCGACGGCGGACGAGGGCGTGCGTCGCTCGGAATGCAGGTGTCGAAGTCATTTCAAAAGTGGGGCGTACGGCAGTCCGCCGTTCGCTCCATCGCATGGTTAGACCGCCGCGCATGTGATGTCGGGGATATCAGAGAGTGAAGCGATGGTAAAGCTCTGACCATAAGCGCCACCCGCCCCGGAACGATCGAGAAACACTGAGCGAACTCCGGCGCACTGTGCACCGATCACATCTTTAGGCTCGTTGCCGACATAGAGCATCTCGTCTGGAGTAACACCAAGAGAAACAGTCAAAGCGTGATAACCCACCGCCTCGGGCTTGCGAACTCCGACCATGGTCGAGGTAATGACGGTGTCCAAGAGATTAGCAAGCTGTGCTCCATCAAGATCGCGCTGCACGAACCGCATCGGCATGCCGTACGGAACATCTGTCAGAGCGCCCAGCCGCATGCCCGCGGCGCGAAGCGTGCGCAGCACGCTGAGCGTCTCTGGGAATGCGCACATCCGCTGCTCAAAAAACGCGAAGAACGAATCGACCGCAACCTGCAAGTGCTCGGTGGGCTGCAACGACCAAGCGCTCAGAATGCGCGAGAAAATCTCCTCTGCAGCTACCTCCTGCGTTCGCGGCCGGATACGCGTGTTGTAATGCGAGAGAATCTGACAAGCGGCAGAAAGCTCTGACGACGACGGCGAAACGTTGCAGGCGCGAGCGACCGTCGCGAGCGCGTTGCCGTAGTGAGACGACCAGTCGAGCGGTGTATCGGCGTAAAACAGGAGCGTGTCCCCGACGTCGAATCCTATAGCGCGAACCATACTGAGTGACTAAGCGGTCTAACGAGAATTACGCCAAAAAATCCGTCTTTAAAGGCGCATTTTTTGGGTATATCACACTGCGTTGGAGGGCAGAAGGTATCCAGTCCGGGGAACATGATGCGGAGACTAGCGGCCGTGATTGGCGGTCACAAGGCGAAAACTCCGAGTGTTGAGCGCTGGTTTCATCCCGTCAGGAACAGAGGTGGAAGCTACTTCGGTCGCGGTTTCAATTCGGCGTCGAAAAATTCCATGATGCGGGTTTGACGGCGTAGACGCAGGATGGGTTCGCTGACCATGTGGGTGCCGAGGAGGGGGAGGAAGTTGAAACTCTTGCCGGCATTAAAGAGAGCGTCGGCCAACTGCATGGAGTGCTGAGCGTAGACGTTGTCGTCGGTCAGGCCGTGGATGAGAAGGAGGGGGCGACGAAGGTCTTTGGCGTAGGTAAGCACGTTACTGGCGCGGTAGGCTTCAGCGTTTTCTGAGGGCAAGCCAAGGTAACGCTCGGTGTAAAAAGTGTCGTAGTTCTCCCAGGTAACGACAGGCGCGCCGACAACTGCGCAGCGGAACACGTCGGGTTTCTGCATCACGGCCATGGCCGAAAAGTATCCGCCGAAAGACCAGCCCACGGCGCCGACGCGCTTGAGGTCCATGGCCGGCTCGCGTTTAGCCAGCGCTTCGAGCCCGGCAATCTGGTCTTCCAGCGCGACCTTGATGAGATTGCCGCGGATCGCCCGCTCCCATTCGCGGCCGTGCCCCGGCGTTCCCCGGCCCTCGATCGCAACGACGATGTAACCCCGGTCCGCCATCCATTGATCAATCATGTAGCGATCGGGTTGCGCGATCACCTGTTTGGAATGCGGCCCGGCGTAAACGTCGAGGATCACCGGGTAGTGTTTGTCTTTTCCAAAGTCGCGAGGCCGGACAATCGCGGCGTCCATCTCGCGGGGACCCTGCGCACGCGTCAACTCCACCTTTGGCAGCGACGTCGGCCGCTCTGACACGGATGGAAGCGTGCCGAGCTTGCTGCCATCGGAAGTTCGCAACACTTCCCATCCCGTGTGGCCATCAAGCAGATTGAAGCGATGCAGAAATTGCTCCTTTCCATCGCCGAAGACGGCGTCGTGGCGTCCGCTCTCGCGCGTCACGCGCTGCGGTTCGGTTTTGGCTTCGAGCCCGAAGCGAAAGAGGTGACGTTCGCGAGGATCCGGACCGCCGGCGACAACGATCGCACGGCCGGTTTCGTCGAGGTCGATGAAGCCGCCGAGATTGAAATCAACTGGCGTAATGGCACGGACGAGGGCGCCATCGGCCGAGTGCAGCTCGACCTGCCACACGCCGTTGCGTTCCGTCGTCCAGAGGAATTGGCGGCCATCCTTGAACCAGACCGGCATTGGTTTGGAATCGAGGTTCAACCAGGCGGCATCCTTTTCCCGCAACAGCTCGCGCGTCGCGCCGGAGCCGGGATCGACCGCGAGCAACACTTCTTCCTGTTGCACGCGATTCTGCACGAGAAGGCAGAGAGGCGCGGCTGCTTCCTTCCAGACGACCCGCGTCAGGTAAGGATATTTCTCGCGGTCCCATTCCACCCAGCGCGTCTCGCCGCCGGTCCGCCCGACAATTCCCAGCCGCACTTTGGCGTTGGGCGTTCCGGCACGCGGATAAAAATTTTTCGCCGGCGCCGTTTCCGGATGAAGCGGATCGGCGATGAAACGGGTTTCAACCCCGCTGTTGTCCGTTTCCTGATACGCGATGAACTGCGAATCGGGTGACCACCAGAATCCCTCGTGCCGCTCCATTTCTTCCTGGGCAACGAACTCCGCCGTGCCGTGCTGGATCGTGTCGCTGGCGCCGGAAGTCAGCGCGCGGTCCGTTTTGCTCTCCAGATCGATGACGTGCAACTCGCCGCCGCGCACCGCTGCCACCGCACGCGCGTCGGGTGAAAAATGCGGATCGATCCAGTTCTGTCCGGGCAATTCAGTGACGTTCCCGTCGGCCCGAGCGATGACATAAAGGTGGCTCGAAAGCGCCACGAGAATCTTCGTTCCGTCTTTCGACAGACTGAAAGCCGTGAACCCGCGCAAGCTCTGGCGCTCGCGTTCACGCCGGCCCTTTTCTTCCGCGGTCAATTTTTCTTCGCCGCCCTGGAGCAATTTCTCCGGCGTCAGGATTTCACGCAGGCTCCCATCCGCGATTGTGAATTCGTAGAGGCGGAGGACGGGATCGCGCGCGCCGCCACGAAGGAAGACGACCGCTTTCCCGTCGGGCGTGAGCTGCGGCGACACCGGCTGGCCTAACGAGTAATTCCGGGTCTCGACCAGTTCCCGGAAATAGCGCAGGTCGGCCGATTCACGTTCGGCGGCGCGAACGGAGCAGACAAAAAGCGTCAGGAACGCAAGACACGCGGAGGTGCGGCAGCTTCGCATTCGGTCGTTGTAGCTAACGGCACCGGTTTCCGCAACTTGTAGCCGCGGCGCTCTGTCGCCGCGCCGGAGCAACGCCCCGACTGAGCGGGGCGACTACAGCGCGTGGCAGCGGAAAACAAATGCGGCAGAGCGTCCTTTCGCTCTGCCGCATCGTTGAAATTGTCGCGCCGTCAGCCGGCGATCGCTAAAATTCCAGCTGCAGGTCCTTCTCGCAGAAGTCGAACTTGACCGGCTTGCCCTCTTCGCCGCTTTCCCAGACAGCCTTGAACCACTGGTGGCACGAGCCGCTGTTGGTCGATTTGTCCCAGACCAGGGTCATCGTCTCGCCGGGCTTGATCCCCGCGCCGATGTCAAAATAGCCATACTTTTCGCCGTCCTCCGACACGAGGATTTTAGTGATCAACTCCTTGGTGGTGTTTTTCACTTTGAAGGAATAATCGCCTTCGCCGCCGCGCGCGACCGGCGCGACAAAGGTCGTAACGATGAGAGCGCAACCGATAAGCAGCGCTTTCTTTAAATGAGTGTGAAGTTTCATATCTTTTTGAGGTTCGAGGTTAGTTGTTTGGATCCAGCGAGGCGATGTTAGCCAGTGACTTAATCACTGCAACTTCAAACCCCACCGGCGCGGATAAGTCGCTCAATAAACCCGGTAATCGACCACCCGCCACGCATCGGCTTCCTGGCTGAGAATGACCCGTTCGGCCGCCACCGATTTATGGCTAAAAGAGGTGCGGAACAAGATGCTCTCGTACTGCCCGTCCGGCGCGCCCGTCAGCTTTCGGGTAAAGGCGGAGCCGATGAATTTTCGGGAAAGCACGCGGCCGAAGGGCTGGCGCCGGCTTTCCATGGAACGCTCGAATTGTTCCAGCGTCGTCGCGGCCCGCAAGCGAGGCGGTTCAGCGGCGTAGGCGGCTGAGTAGTTCGCGGCATCTATCGAGGCAAGCCAGGCTTCCGCGGCGGCGCGCGTCTCTTTTTCGCGGCTCCGTTTGTCGGCGAGCGTTTTGGAGACCGACCGATGCATGGCGCAGCCGGGCAGGAACCCGATCGCCAGGCAGCTCAGGACAAGCAAGGCGCGCCGCATATCTTTCGAGGGTGTAGGCGGTGCGACGCTGACTCGCAATTCGAAAAGACGGGCGCGGGGGTATTCTGGGGGGAACAACCAGACGCTGGAGGAACAGCTCCTTATGGTACTGTGCCCGTCTAACCAGCTACTACGGCTTCTGGATTCCGAAGTTCGCAGATTTTTTTCGCGATCAGCGTGCGCCGATCGCCGAACGCCGCAGTGCGGGATAAAAAATCCGCCGCGCTACGCTCCAGCCAAACTGCGTGGGTGTGCTCGCCCCTTACTTTTTGGTCCGCACGACCACGGCGGAGACGTCGGCCGTATCGATCGCGGCGTCATAAAATTCAGCGCCGGTAAGCGCGGAAAGGTGGACCAGCTTGTCGCCGACTTTCTCGAGCTTGCCGGCAATCTTTTCGCCGGATTTCATCCGCAGTTCGACGACCTGCCCGATATTCTTTTGGAGAATGCCAAGGATGGTGTCGCTCGTCTGCAGATCGATCTTGCCCTGCCCGAAAAGATTCGAGCTGGCGAGGGCAACCAGAAATACGATAAGCAATGAGAAGCGTTTCATGTCTTCGGTTCTGCCTCGAAATGGCATTTGAGGCGAGCCAATAAATCGCGTTGGCAGGCGGAGCGCCTGCCCTACAATTGCTCATGGAAAATGTCGCCGGGAACCTCGAACGCGTCCTGCGACAGATCGGCGAGGCCGCGGCGAAGAGCGGGCGAACCCTGGCGGACATCGAGCTGGTCGCGATCTCGAAGACCCACGAAGCCGAAAAGGTACGGGCGGCGTTCGATGCCGGGCAGCAATTGTTCGGCGAAAGCCGTGTCCAGGAAGCGCGCGCGAAGATCCCATTGTTGCCCTCAGCCGCGCGCTGGCATTTCGTTGGCCGGTTGCAACGAAACAAAATCCGGCACGCCTTGCCGCTCTTCGAACTTTTTCACAGCGTCGATTCAGTCGACCTCGCCCGGGACATGAGTCGAATCGCAGAGGAGCAGGGATTGCATCCGCGGGTCTTATTGGAAGTGAACGTCGCGGGCGAGGGGAGCAAGATTGGATTTGCTCCCGAGGCCCTTCGCAGCCAGATGGAAACTCTTCTTGGTCTGCCGCGCCTGACCATTGAAGGGCTCATGACCATCCCGCCGCTGGCGGCCGAGCCCGAAGCCTCCCGACCGTTTTTCGTCGCTCTGCGCTCGCTCCGCGAATCACTCGAAAAAGAATTTCCTGCCGATCTTCCGCGCCTTTCGATGGGAATGAGCGGCGACTTTGTGGTCGCCATCGAGGAAGGCGCGACCCTCGTTCGCGTGGGGACCGCCATCTTTGGCCGGCGCACCCCCATGCGGGAGCGAACGGCTCCGGGCTTCGACTAGATTCTCATGCCTGTGTCGCTTCAATTAACGAACGTCCAGTTGATCGGCAGCGAGCTCGCCATTGTCTGGGGCGACGGCGTTGAATCGTATCTGCCGATCGAGCGTTTGCGCCGCGCCTGCCCCTGCGCCATGTGCGGAGGCGAGCCGGATGTGCTCGGGAATCTCGTGCGGCCGGAGGTCAGCTATACACCGTCGAGTTTTGAATTGGTCGGCTGGCAAGCGGTCGGCGGGTATGCGTTGCAGCCGCAGTGGGCCGACGGCCATAATACCGGCCTCTATTCCTTCGCCTATCTTCGCCGCCTCGCGACTCCACCGTCTTCACCTTCGTAATCGTGCTCGTGCTCGTGATCGACGGGGAATCGAGCACGAGCACGAGCACGAGTAAGAGCAAGAGATGAGTACGGAATCAGCTATTGACTCGTCTGGTAAGGTTTACTTCCCCATGACGCGAACCATCAAAGCAGCGCTGCTCGTTTCTCTGCTTTCGCTCTGTGCGCTCGCCGCGGTTTTTTCGCCGCGAGAACCGGCCAGGGAACGCGACTCCAAAACGCAGGTCACTCCCGTGAACAACCACCAGCGGCACCGCGGCATCTGGTTGCGCGTCTAGCTCGGTCCTAAACCGGAAGCGTAATCCGCAACAGACTCGTCCCTTCCCGTTGCGCTTCCAGCTGCCGATGCCGCATGGATGCGGGAACAAGGCAAAAGTTGCCCGGCGAGAGCTCGACACCCGAGCAGCGGACCGAGCCGGTAAGACAACAAACGATCGCGAACTGGCCGACCGGCGCGGCCTCGCGGGGCCCGTCCAATTTCCATTCCTCAACTTCGAACAGCTCATTGCTGACCAGCGATTCGCCTTTCGGTCGCAACAACTCCGGCGCGACGTCTTCGAAATCGACGCACTGCATCGCCTCGGCGATGTGCATCTGCCGCTGAGGCCGGCCCTTCTTCGCGCGATTCCAGTCGTAAATCCGGTAGGTCGTGTCGCTGTTTTCCTGAATCTCGAACAAAACGATGCCGGCGCCGAGGGCGTGGATGCGGCCGCTTGGCAAAAAAATCGAATCGCCCGGATGGACTTCGATCGCGTGGAGATGCTTTTCCACTTTGCCCTGCTCGAGCGCCTTGGTGAACGCTTCCGGCGTCACCGCTTTTTTGAGGCCGGCATACAGTCTCGCTTTCGGCGCCGCGCTGGCGACGTACCACATCTCGGTCTTCGGATCGCCGCCGAGTTTCCCGGCAATCGCCCTCGGCGGGTGGACCTGGAGCGACAGGTTTTCCTGCGCGTCCAGCAGTTTGCAGAGAATTGGGAACCGCGGTGAGTCTGGCACGTTGCCAAAAATCTCCGGGCGATGCTTGGACCAAAGATCGTGCAGCGTGATACCCCGCAGCGGCCCTTCGTGGACGACGCTTTGCGCTTCCGGACGGTCGACAATTTCCCACGATTCGCCGATCAACGCGGCGGAGGGTAATCGTTTGCCGTAAAGCGATTCAAGCCGGCGTCCGCCCCAGACGCGCTCCATGAAAAGGGGTTCGAACACGAGCGGCTGGGTGAGGTGTTCTTCGGGCATTGTAGGGCGTCTGTGTCGGACGCCTCAGCTGCCCAAGGCGTTTCACAGAAACGCCCTACAATTCTCGCGACGAGAGATTCGCACAAGGGCCCACCGCGTGGTTTTGTTTTTGGTGCGCCTATTCCTCAAATACTGGCTGCCTGTTCTCGGCTGGATCATTTTCATTGGGATCAACTCGACCGATTTGATGTCGGCCGAACACACCTCGCGTTTTATCGGGCCGTTTCTGCGCTGGTTTGATCCCAATATCTCCCAGTCCACCGTCGCGTCGGTCCAGCTCTTCGTCCGAAAATGCGCCCACCTCACCGAGTATGCGATCCTCGCGGCTCTTCTTTATCGCGCTTTTCGACGGGGCCATGAGCGGCTGTTTCGAGCAGGCATCTCCGCCTTTTTTATCGCCGGAGTCTGCGCCGCGCTCGACGAGTTCCACCAGTCATTCGTCGCGTCTCGGACCGGCGCGCCGTGGGACGTCGCGATCGATTGTGCGGGCGCGGCTGTCGGCGTCGCGCTTTCCCGGATTGCAGGCAATCATAGCGCGAAATCCTGAGCGCGCCGAATCCTCTTGCGTGGGAAGGCCAGTCTGGTCAGGCTCGGCCCTCATCCCAAACATGAAAACAAATACCATCTGCAAACTTCTCGTTGCTCTTTGCCTCGGCCAGGCAGCCGCCCCGCTGTTCGCCAACACTCTCTCCGTTCCGCCCGACTCTCCGGCGTTCACGGTCGATATTCCCGCGGACTGGAAACCGAAGGCTGACAAAGCGGACCAGAGCATCGAGGCCAGCGACTCGGGCAACCACGTTTATATGACGGGTTGGATCCGCACCAAATCCGATACTAACGCAGAAGTGGCGGCCGATGTGGAAGCAGTCCTGAAAGATTCGATGAAGAGCGTCGACAAGAAGTCGGCGGAGGAAATTATCGAGAACAACGGGATCAAGTTTCACGTCCTCAAGGGCAGCGGTCTGGATAAGCGAGAAGGCAGCAAGGTTAACTTTTTCTTCGCGATGTTCGCAGCCGGGCCCGGAAAAGCGGGAATCTATTACGTCGATTATGATGCGGACGCGCCCGAGGGCATAACGAACACGATCGTCACCATCATGAATTCGATCAAGCTCACGAAGTAGAGCCTGATCCAAATCACGCGGTGGGGTCGGCGCCATTTGACCAATCGCCGATCACCAATCAGAATTCAGCTCCTCGGCCTCGTGCCGAGACCGGGCCTGTAGCTCAGTTGGTTAGAGCATGCGCTTGATAAGCGCAGGGTCGCTGGTTCGAGCCCAGCCAGGCCCATTTCGCCGCGCATTTCGTTCGCGTGCAGGCAGAAGTTCGCTACGGTATCGGACTTTCGTGAGACCTCTCGCCGTCGCCATCGCCATTCTTGCCGTTTTTCCGGGCGCATTCTTGCGCGGAGAAGATCCCGTGCCCCCCAAATCGGTCACGGTTCCGGCGCTCGACTTCAAACATTTCACATTACCGAACGGCCTCGAAGTTTACTCCGTGGAAGACCACTCCGCGCCGATCGTCGCGGTCCAGGTCTGGTATCATGTCGGGTCGAAAGACGATCCCGCCGGGCGGAGCGGCTTCGCGCATCTGTTTGAGCACATGATGTTCAAGGGCAACGAACATATGACGCCCGACATGTTCGATAACCTCACTGAGAACATCGGTGGAGAGAACAACGCTTACACCGCGGACGACGTCACGGTTTACCACGAGACGGTCCCATCGAATTACCTCGACCCGATTCTCTGGGCGGAAGCGGAGCGGATGTCCGCACTCGCCCTGAACGACAAGAATTTCGCCTCCGAGCGCGACGTCGTGAAGGAGGAATACCGCCAGCGAATCCGCGCGAATCCCTACGGCGAATTTTATCAGGACATGGAGAAAAAATCGTTTGCCGTCCATCCCTACAAGCGGCCGGGAATCGGCAATATCGAGGAGCTGGACGCGTCGAAGCTCGCGGAAGTGAAAGCGTTTCACTCCACGTTCTATCGGCCGGACAACGCGACCCTTGTGGTGGTCGGCGATTTCAAACCGGAAGAACTCGATGCCTGGGTGAAGAAATACTTCGGCGCGATCCCGAAGCCTTCCACGAAGATTCCGCGAGTGACCGCGAAGGAACCGCCGCGCAAGGCCGACAAGCGCGACACCACCTACAGCCCGCGCGCGCCCTTGCCCGCGCTCGGGATTACTTATCTCGCGCCTTCGATTCGGAGTAACGATTCGTCGGCGCTTTCCCTCGTGGCTGAGATCCTGGCTGGCGGCGATTCATCGCGGCTGTATGAAAAGATGGTTTACGAACAGCAGGTCGTGCAGAGCGTTTCGTGCGATACCGACCTGCGCGAAGATCTCGGGCTCCTCGCGTTCCGGCTCATCCTCGCCACGGGAAAGACCATCGCGGACGCGGAGAAATCAATGTTCAAGGAAGTGGACGAAGTCCTCAAGAACGGCGTCACCGAGGCGGAACTGGAAAAAGCGAAGAACCGATTTCTGACTGGGAAATTGATGGAGCGCGAGACCGTGAACGGTAAAGCCAGCGCCCTGGGCCAGGCCATCGTCGTGTATGGAGACGCGAATCGAGTTAACACCGATCTGGCGAAGCTCCAGGCCGTGACCGTCGGCGAGATCAAAGAGGTGATGAACCGCTACATCACCGGCAAGAAAAAAGTCGTCGTCGAGTATTTGCCCGAGACAATGAAACCCGGATTCGTCCCGCCTCCGCCAGACAAGAAGGAGAAAAAGCCGTGAGCCGAGTATCCGTCATTTTCGCCGCCGCACTTTTGGTTCTGGCGCCGCTCTCGCCAGTCTTCGCGATTGGCGGCGTCGATACTCCACCACCGGCGTCGGCGCCGCACGAAGTCACGTTTTCCCAGCCAAAAGAAACGAAGTTGTCGAATGGTCTACGGGTCATCGTCGTGGAACGGCCAGGGCTACCGTTGCTCGCCGCGGAGTTGCTGGTGCGGAACGGCGCCGAGGTCGATCCGAAGGATCTCGCCGGAACCGCCAGCATGACCGGATCGCTGTTGACCCGCGGCACGGAATCAATGACCGCGCCACAGATCGCGAATGCCATCGAAACCCTCGGCGGCACGATCGACTCCGGCGCGCACTGGGAAGCGACTCGCGCGACGGTGGTGGTGATGTCGGACAAGATCGAGCCCGCGTTGCGCATTCTAGCCGACGTCGTTTTGCATGCGACGTTCAAGCAGGAAGAGATCGACCGGTTTAAGAACCAGACGATGGATGGCTTGCGGGTCGCGCTCCGCCAGCCGGGCTCGCTTTCCCAGTTCGTAGCGGGCCGGGCGTTATTTGGCGACGCGCCTTACGGTCACTCTCACACCGGCACGATGGAAAGCGTCCAGGCAATCAAGCGCGAAGACATCGTGAAATATTATCAGACCTATTACGTCCCGGAGAATGCCGCCCTGATTCTTTCCGGCAACGTGACGCTGGAGCAGGGGAGGAAATACGCAGAACAATTCTTCGGCGACTGGAAAGGGGCGATGCCGGCGGCAGTCGAGACACCATCGTCCGGGGTCGCGGAATGGAAGCCGTCGAATATAGTGATCGATATGCCGGAAGCCGGCCAGGCAGCGGTGACCCTGGCGCGGCCTGGTATCAAACGGAAGTCGCCCGATTACTATGCCGGCCTGCTGGCCAATGCCGCGCTCGGGACGGGGTTCGTCTCGCGCTTGAATCGCGAGATCCGGATTAAACGCGGGCTCAGTTACGGCGCCCGAAGTTCCCTCGACGCGCGGAGGGACGTGGGTCCGTTCGCGGCCACAGCGCAGACGAAGAATCAATCGGCCGCCGAAGTGGCCACTCTCATGCAGATCGAGCTGAAGCGCTTGAAATCCGAGCCCGTGGCCGGCGACGAACTCAAATCGCGCCAGGCCGTTTTGACCGGATCTTATGCGCGCAGTCTCGAGACCAATGGCGGCTTCGTCGGCAAACTCTCCGCCATGATCGCGAACGATCTGCCTCTCGATACGATCAACAAATTTATCCCCTCGATCAATGCCGTGACCAGCGCCGACGTGACGGCGTTCGCGGCCAAATACTTCGATACCCCGCCGAGCCTGATCATCATCGGCAAAGCCGCCGATTTTATCGGGCCGCTCAAGAAAGATTTTCCCGACGTGAAAGTGATCCCGGTGCCGGAGTTGGATCTCAATCGCGCGGACCTGACGAAGGTGAAGTAGAACCGGCCTGCCGAGTCGAAGCTCGCTGCGTTGGCGCCCAAGATAGCGAACCGGTCTGCCTTCGCCAAGGCTACGGCGCGACAGTCTACGCTCTCTCTGGCGCTGCAACCATAGATTGGAGGCAAGGGGATTCGAACCCCTGACATCCAGCTTGCAAAGCTGGCGCTCTACCAACTGAGCTATGCCCCCTTCGGAATTCCGAATCTCGAATGTCGAACGTCGAATGCAAGAACGGTTTTCCTAGCTCTTCGCTTTGCGAAGCCGGATGGCCTAACTCCCTCCAGTAGTTCTTCCCTTTCTGCTGTAGCCGTCGCCCTGTGTGCAAAGTTGTAGCGTGCTCTGTCATCAGCGCATCCAAAGTCCCCTGACAGCCGACGCTACAACCCAATTTAAAGTCGATCAGCAGCAAAGTTGAATTGTGCTCTGCTCGCCTCGTTTTTCCCGAATTTTGTTTGTCTTTGAGTCCAAGGACTTAAAACGACACGTCCCGCGCCAGCGTATTTAATGCGGCAAAAAGCATGAACAAAAACTACGACCGCTTCGCGGTTGCCGTCCGAACAAAAAGAAACGTCACTCCCAGACCCTCCGCCCCAAAGCTGGACCCCCAGCCGGACGAATCGCCTCCGAGCGACCCAACCCGGACCAGCTTATGAGAAAACGTTACCTAGTTCTTCCTGTGATCGTCGCCGCTGCCGGCGGCACGATAGCACTGCTTCAAACCGAACAGTCCCCTCAAGCCGAAGGGATCATCGCGGAAACGCGGGTCACGAGGCCAAGCCGCTCTTCGAGTTTTACTTTGGATTCCTCCGATGAGCGAATAAAGCTTGATCCGCGGGAGTCGATTAGGCTCAACCTGAAATTGCACCCTGGAAAGGGCAAGGTCCGGTTTGTGGCCCCAAACGGTGGATCAATCAACCGGGGTGGAGGCCACAGTGAAGTAGATCCACCTGGCTCCGGCCAAAGTATCGATCTTGGTTTTGAAGTCGGCGAAAGCCCAGGCCGGTACACCCTCGAAGTTTCACAGGGCCGGGCTACCAAGATCGTCGAATTCTGGGTTGGACCGGAGCCACCGCGAGGTGCCGCTGGCCCACCCCTTACCTTTACTGGTTCAGAGAATGGAGGAAGGCCATGAAACGGTTTCTTGTCTTGCAAGTGATCCTGTTGCTCGGCCTATCCTCCAGTTGGTCGCTTCGCGCCCAGGACCCCTACCAGCCCGGCTGCGGAAACGACAGCCCGGAAAATCACAAATGTAATAAGCAGCAATGCCCGCGGGATGACAGCGCCGGGGAAGAAGAAGAATATGACGCCGACGACGACCCGGATGACTCCGATGAGGACGACGCGGACGATTGCGATGATGCGGGCGCCAATCCCATCAATCCAACGAAGGCAAACCATCACCGCGAAGTCACTGACATCAAGACTTTTGGACCGGCTCCCATTACCTTCGCTCGCAACATCAACAGTCGCACCACCGACTTCAATGATACCTATTGGGAGCTCGGCGCGAGACAGAGCTGGCAGCACAATTGGAACTACGAAACCCGCCAACTCTCCAGCAAGACTTTCGGTTTCTTCGATATCAAAGTGCGATACCCGGATGGCAACGACTACAATTTTAAGGCTGTAGATGGCACCGGTGCCCAGTTGGCGCCGGCCGCAGACAACGGGGATCGCCTCTACCGATGGTCTGGGGCGACAGTTGGATACACCTTGCTCACCCGGGATGGCGCCGAGTACGACTTCTGGCGCTACTTATCACCGAAATTCAAGCTCACCCAAATGCGGAATGGCTCCGGCTACTCCTGGAACTGCACCTACGACTCGAACAATCGGCTTACCAAGATCACAAATAATTTCGGGCGCTGGATCCAAATTGACCGCCAGACGGGTCCGGATGGCGTTCTGCGCATCAACCGCGTCTCGACCAGTGATGGACGCGCCGTAAATTATCTTTATTCGCCTTGGGCCGGCACCGGCAATTATGTTTTGACTGCCGTAACCTACCCAGGGAGCGAACAGGCCAGCTATACCTACGTGACCTCGGATCCGAATTTGGCTACTGCTCGTCCGCTGCTCTCTTCCGCCACGGATCCCGCTTATGGCCCGGGCAAGCCTGGCGCGCAAATGAAGTACACCTACAACTACAATTCTCTCTCCAATGGCAGCATTATTACCGGCACGCTTCTAGAGGAGAGGAGTAGCATCACCGATCAGATGGTGATCAGTTTTCCTCTGGGGAGCGGCGCATACCCCAAGGTCCAGGAAGGAAGCGGTGCCTTGCTTACGCGCAAATACAGCAAGGGTCTTCTGAGTGTTAAGGGGGACGCGGAAGGACGTATCACCACATTGATCCGGGGCAGCGATGGCTATGGGTACGTCGTTGCTAAAACCGACCCGCAGGGAGCGACAACCCAGTATCAACGCGATTATGCCGGGCGGATTCTCTCCAGGACGGACGCTCTGGGCAACACCCTTGCCCGAACCTACAACGGGAAGGGATTTCTGCTTACCAAAACTGATGAGCGCAACCACACCATGACATGGACCCGTGATCCCAGTAATCGCGTATCCCGCAAGGATTATCCCGACGGCAGCTACGAAACCTGGACCTATAATTCTAACTCCCAGCCACTCACTCACCGACTACGCAACGGCGGAACAGAAAGCTTTGCCTATAATTCATTCGGCGACACGATCAGCAAGACTGATGCGCTTGGAAACACAACTGGTCTGACGTATTTTCCCAATGGACTTGTCGCGTCGATAACAGACGCGAGAGGGAATATGACCGCGCTCACCTACAATTGGCGCGGCCAAATTCTAACCGTGACCCATCCGGATGCTTCGAGCCTCTCGTACCAATACGACGCCTTTGGCAACCGGACCGCCGTGACGAATGAACTGGGGAACAGCACGAGTTACGCTTACGACGAGTATAACCGGCTCAAGAGCGTAACGGACCCGCTTAGCCACACGACCGTGTACGAATATGGGCTGGCGCCGGGTTGCTCCGGATGCAGTTATGTAAGTAACATCGCTCGTATCACGTCGCCCAGCGGTCGAGTGACTGCTTACGAATATGACGAAAGCCGGCTTCGGACAGCCCAAACCGTCGGAGCCGGCACGCCAGATGCCGCCACCACCACTTATGCCTACGATGCGGCGAAGAATCTAACTTCGGTGACGGATCCGAATGGAAAAACATGGCTGAGCGAATACGACGCCCACGGTCACAAGGTTGCGGCCACGGACCCACTCGGAAACAGGACGCAGTGGACTTACGACGAACGCGGCAACAAGACCAGCGAGACGCGCGCCGATGGCGCCGTTACGCAGTTTCAGTATGACAGTCGAAATCGGTTGGTCCAGACGATTGATCCGTTGAATAACGTCACCAAAATGACGTACGATGATGCCGACAATCTCGTCTCTCTAACCGATGCCAGGAGCAATACCTACACCTACAGCTACGACCTGCTCAACCGCAAATCGTCTCTGACCTATCCGGATGGATCTCACGAGCTCTACGCTTACGATAGCGTCGGCAACCTGGTCGGTTTTACTACTCGGGGCGGCCAGAACAAGGTCCTCTCCTATGATAATCGGGACCGCGAAATTGGGTGCACGTGGAACGATGGCACGTCGGGCAAGACAAATACGTACGATAAAGCGGGGCGTGTTTTGGCGAGTGTGAACGCCACCGGGACGCTCGGTTTTACGTACGATGCGGCGAATCAGCTCTTAAGCGAATCGCAACAGATCACGGAGGGCGGAGGCACTCGAACGGTGACGTACACCTATGATGCCGACGGCAATCGGGCAACGATCGGGTATCCGAGCGGGCTGACGATTGCCCTCGGGTTCAATAACCGGCAGTTAATGAAGACGATCGTCGCAGGCGACGTTACGGCAGTATTCACCTATGACGCCAACGGGAACCCGCTCTCCAAGAGCTTGAGTAACAATACGACAACGGATTATGTTTACGATGATGCAAACCGGCTCCTCGACGTCAACAACCGCGGGACCTCCAGTGGAATCAGCCGATTCAGCTATGGCTACAACCCAGTTGGTTACCGGTTATCACGCCAGGCAAGCATCGGCGAACCGCCGACGACCGACAAATATGATTACGACCCCGCCGGACAGCTCACCAGCGTGAGATACAACTTCAGTTCGGCGACGAACACGCAGGAGCGGTTGGTGGCATACAATCACGATGCGGCAGGGAACCGGACCAGCGTCACCGACAACGGGCTCACGAGCACATATCAAGCAAACGCGTTGAATCAATACGCAACCATCGGAGGTAATTCAGCGAGTTATGACGCGAATGGCAATTTGGTGTCGCTTAATGGCAGCACCTACACCTTTGATGCGCAAAACCGCATGACCAGCGTGGTGAGCGGAGGGAATACCGTCGCTTTCTCCTACGACGCGCGAAACAGATGCGTTAGTCGGACCATCAACGGTGCGAAAACCCGGATGTACTATGACGACTGGAATCTGATCGAGGAACGTAGCGAGTCGGACCAGCTCCTCGCGCAGTATATCCACGGTCCAAACGTCGACGAATTAATCGCGAGGGTCACCCCGACCTCAACGGGATATTATTACCTGGACGGTCTGGGAAGTGTGGTCGCGCTGGCGGATTCTTCCGGGAATGTACTCGAGAGTTACCGCTACGACGTCTACGGACTCCCGGTGATCCACGATGGCTTGAATGCCGTTATTCCACAGACCCTCACCGGGAACCGCTTTCTTTTCGCCGGCCGAGAGTATATTGCCGAGATTTCCCTCTACGATTTCCGAAGTCGAATTTATTCTCCGGTGATGGGTCGATTTCTCCAGACCGATTCTTTGCGTCTTCGAGGAGGCGACCTGAACCTTTATCGGTACGTGGGGAACAGTCCAACCAATGCAACGGACCCGTTTGGATCGAGCTGGAAGGACTTTGTCGAGTGGCTGAAGAACCTTATGAACCATCTGGTTCCTGGACACGAGTTCGTCGAAGGAGCGAAAACGACGCCGTTTCTGGTCCTAATCGCGAACGAAAAAGCCGCGGAAAAAACGCTTTTCGATTGTCTCGATAATCCGCCGCAAGACGATCCGTGTTGCGAAAAGGCGTTCCAAGCCGTTGAGGACGCCAAGTCAGCGTTAAGCGACGTGTCGGAATAGCGATGACGCAGCGCAAGAACATTTTGCTCGTAGCTCTCGCTCTCGCAGTGGCGGCGCTTGCCGGCGCCCTTTTCCTTTGCTGTGTATTGCCACGGATGCTTGGCGGGAAAGTACCGCCCGAGTATGGCGGGTATCGCGGATATGTGTCTAAGCCTCCCTTTTATGTCCTGGTAAACAAACAGTATCCAGCCACAAACTCGGCTCTTTTTGTAAACGAAAACAGCCCGGTTGTTTTTTCGACCGATCAATTGAAGGAAGATAAGACCAGGGCCTCGATGTCGGTCGGACAATCGTTCTCTGCGCATGTCCTGATGAAGTCGCCTAACGAGCCTTCGCAGTTCTCGATCATGGTCCGTTTGCCGGACCACCAGGAACAAATCATGCAGGACTTCGACATAAATGGCACTTGGGACGCAAAAACTCTGATGCCGGACAACAAACGCTTCATCTTCATCGGCACCGCCTGGTTGGAAGTGGAGAAGATTTCCGGGGCTGGCTCCGATTCTGTGAACGCGACGGTGCAAGGTCAAACCTACCGGTTCGACCGCGCGAAGGGAATTTGGCAAACCGACAGCGGTCAAAGTGGCAATAATGCTCCCTGATCGGCGTTATAGGCGAACCTGATAATCGGTTGCCCCCTGCAAAGTAGGGCATATCTGGAAACCCAGGATTTGGTGCGCCCGAAATTACTGAAGAAAGGCCTTTCGCTCGGCCACTAACAGCACTCACGCCGCTGAAAGGAGTGCGAAGACAACTTGCGAAGCAGAATTGCCTTGCCCTTCGACGCCTCTACTCCAAAAAAAAATGCCGGAGGGCGATTAGGCCATCCGGCATTTTTAAAGTCGATCAGCAGCAAAGACTGAATTGTGCGTTACTCGTCGCGTTTTCCCTGAGCCTCGACTTCTTTCGTTATCGAGGGCTTAACGGCATGTCTGAAATCCCGAAGGATCTTAGGGTTAGCCGTCGACCTATTCAATCACGCCAAAAGAGCAAGCTCGATTGGGCAATGTGAATTCTCCTTAGAAAGGAGGTGATCCAGCCGCAGGTTCCCCTACGGCTACCTTGTTACGACTTCATCCCAGTTACCGCTCATAGCGTCGGGCGCTGCTTCCCATTGCTGGGTTGGCGCACGCACTTCGGCTACAAGTGACTTCCATGATGTGACGGGCGGTGTGTACAAGGCCCGGGAACGTATTCACGCCGTCGTAGCTGATACGGCATTACTAGCGATTCCGGCTTCATGGAGTCGAGTTGCAGACTCCAATCCGAACTGGGCCCAGTTTTACTAGATTTCCTCCACCTCGCGGTCTCGGATCGTTCTGTACTGGGCATTGTAGTACGTGTGCAGCCCAGGCCGTAAGGGCCATACTGACTTGACGTCGTCCCCACCTTCCTCCCCGTTTCACAGGGCAGTCTGAACAGAGTGCTCGGTCTTGCGACCGGTGGCAACAGTTCACAGGGGTTGCGCTCGTTGCGGGACTTAACCCAACATCTCACGACACGAGCTGACGACAGCCATGCAGCACCTGTGGTACCATCCTTGCGGATCTGCCAGTGTTTCCATAGGCATAAAACGGTATCATGTCAAACCCTGGTAAGGTTTTTTGCTTCGTCTCAAATTAAACCACACGCTCCACCAGTTGTGCGGGTCCCCGTCAATTCCTTTGAGTTTTAACCTTGCGGTCGTACTCCCCAGGCGGTCCGCTTAATGCGTTAGCTTGAACCTCTGCCGGCAAGCCGGCAAAAGTTAGCGGACATCGTTTACGGCTAGGACTACACAGGTATCTAATCTGTTTCGCTACCCCAGCTTTCGTGCCTCAGCGTCAGGAAAAATTCAGGTGCCTGCCTTCGCCCTTGGTGTTCCAGTTAATATCAACGCATTTCACTGCTACACTAACTGTTCCAGCTTCCCAACCAATCCTCAATTCTGTGAGTATCGACACCACTCCCAAGGGTAAGCCTTGGTCTTTAAGTATCGACTTTACAGAACGCCTACGCACACTTTACGCCCAATAAATCCGGATAACGCTAGCCTCCTA
>JBEEHG010000031.1:0-75760 GCA_041167265.1 Verrucomicrobiota bacterium
AGAAGAAATGCTCGATATCGCCGACCTCATGAACGACGCCCTCACCCACCGCGACGACGCCAACACCCTCGAAAACATCCGCGCCAAAGTCCGCGAGCTCACCCGCCGCTTCCCGCTGCCGAGTTAACTAGGTTTTCGAGCGCGAGACCGTGTCGCGGTCACCGACTGGTCGAGGTCGCGCAGGTCTTCCAGGTCTTCGCTCTCGCGTCCCTGATCCATCGCTCAACCGCCGACGCTAACGGCGTTGATTGCAATTTAAACCCCAATCACTCAAATCTCGACTCAAGCCTTCCGCTTCCTCGTCGGCACGATCCCTAGCTGAAGACCAAAGAATTAATGGTAGACATCTCGCCGATTACCGACCGTGACGAGATACAGAATGTTTCGCTCGCGATCGAATTCGTAGATCACGCGATAATCGCCGACGCGAAGTCGGAATTCGCTGCGGCCGGCCAAGTGTCGGTGCGGGTAATTGTCGAGGCGAGAGCCAAGATGATGGATTTTTCTTTCGATCGCGACGCGGAGACGTGGCGGCAATTTGAAGAAGGCGGCATCGAACTCGCGCGCGTAGACCTGACTGGCGAGACTCACACTGGGTCGGACTCGCGGACCCGCACGTTACCCTCGGTAATGTCCCGTTTGCCGCGTTCAATGCTCGCGGCGAATTCCTCGGTAACCTCGAGTTGATCCTCCAGATAATCTTCGAGCCAGTCGCGCAGCTGCTGAAGCTCGTTCGGCGAGAGCTTGCGCAGTTCCGTTTCCATCTGCTCGACTTTGCTCATGAAGCTATCATGCAATCAGCGCGCGAAGAGTGCAAGAAACCAAGAGGCCATTTGAAATCGCTGAGAAAAGAAAGACGGCGATTGAAAATCGCCGTTCCTTGAGGGTTCGCGAGAGGCGGCGGGATAAGACGGCGGTTTGGAAAGCGCCGCTCCTTGGTGCTCGCGCTCGAGTGGACGGAGCGCGAGGTGCAAGTTCTTTCAATCAACGGGTTGCTGCTATTTCGGAAAATGCCGGGTTCTTCGTGGCCTCGCCGTTGCCGATTGAAGCGGTGGGCGTGAATTGGCGGATGAATTCTTCCAGCGGCTTCGAGCTTGCCGCGTTCTCCTGGATGATGATGCCGGCGTTCTCACTGAGGATGAGGCTGAGCAACGTTTCGAGGACGCTGCCGTTGCCGTTCGGTTCGGCGGATTCGGTGGCGGCGCCGTTTGGCGATAATTAGGCGGGTAGGCGTAGGTTTCGAATGCAAATTTTGCGCTTACGTATGCGGCGCGATTCTGCCTAAATCGGGGCCGCGATGAGCACAACGGCAGAGACAAAAGGCAATCCGCTTCGGGAAGGGCTCGGGACCCGGACCGTGCCGCAGGCTTGTACCGTGGTCATCTTCGGCGCGACCGGCGATCTGACGATGCGGAAATTGATCCCGGCGCTCTACAATCTTTCCGCGGATGGAGAGCTGCCGCCGGCCGTCGCGATTGTCGGGTTCGCCCGGCGGCCCAAGACCGATGAAGAGTTTCGCAAGGAGCAGGCGGAATCGACCAAGAAGTTTTCGCGTCAGCAGGTGCGCGACGAAATCTGGAACGGTTTCACCCAGGCGCTCTTTTATCACCAGAGCGAGTTTCACGACGCCAACGGCTACAAGACACTGGCGGAACGGCTCGAGAAAATCGACAAGGAACGCGGCATTGGCGGGAACCGGCTTTTTTATCTCGCCGTCGCGCCGGACCAGTTCGAACCGATCCTGAAAAATTTGAAGGAAGCCGGGCTGAACCAACCGCGCGAAGGCGGCTGGGCGCGCGTGATCGTGGAGAAGCCATTCGGCACCGACCTCGCCACGGCGCGCGAATTGAACGCCGTCGTGCGGACCGCGTTCTCCGAAAAACAGACTTACCGGATCGATCATTTCCTCGGAAAAGAAACGGCGCAGAACATCCTGGTGCTGCGGTTCGCGAACGCGATCTTCGAGCCGATCTGGAACGGGCGCTACGTGGACCACATCCAGATCACGGCAGCGGAAACGCTCGGGGTGGAAGGTCGCGCCGGTTACTACGAAACGTCGGGCGCGTTACGCGACATGGTGCAGAACCATTTGCTCCAGCTGCTCTGCCTGGTGGCGATGGAGCCGCCGACCGATCTGGGCCCGGACAGTATTCGGGATGAAAAGGTGAAGATCGTGCGCTCGCTGCGCCGGATGAACGCGGAGGAGATCGGGCGAAACGTTGTCCGCGGCCAGTACGGCGAAGGCGCGATCAACGGAGAGGCCGTCCCTGGTTATCGCGCGGAAAAAAACGTCAAGCCGGACTCGAAGACCGAGACCTTCGTCGCGCTGAAGGTGCGGGTGGATGATTGGCGGCTGGCCGATGTCCCGATTTACATCCGGGTCGGCAAACGGCTCCCGAAATCGGGCACGGAAATTTCCGTTCATTTCAAGAAAGCGCCCGCCGTCCTGTTCAATCGCGAAAACGTTTCGCTCGATCAAAACGTGCTCGTGATCCGGATCCAGCCCGACGAAGGAATTTCGCTGCGGATGCAGGCGAAAGTTCCGGGCACCAGTTTCCGGATTGAACCGGTAAAGATGGATTTCCACTACGGGACTTCCTTCGGCAAAGCGAGCCCGGAAGCGTACGAGCGCCTGCTGCTCGATGCGATGAGCGGCGACGCGACGCTCTTCGCCCGCCGCGACGAAGTCGAAGAAGCGTGGGCCTTCATCGATCCAATCGAAGAATCGTGGGTCGCGAAGGAAAACCAGCCGGCGCTCTACGAGTATCCGGCCGGTTCCTGGGGCCCGGAAGAAGCGGACAAACTTCTGGCGCGCGACGGCCGCGCGTGGCGGCGGCTTTAACTGGAGTGATGGAGTAATGGAGTGATGGAGTGATGGAAAGACGATGACAACAGCCAATACTCCACCACTCCAACAGTCCATTTCCTCCGGTGTGCGGGTCGAGATCGGGAAGATCGATCGGGAATTGAAAAAAATGTGGGCGGCGGGCGCGGGGGTGAAGACGCGGGCGTCGTTGATCAATCTCGCGATCTACAGCGAGGAGCCTGGGTCGCTGCCCGCAAATACGAGGCTGATTTCCGAGATCGCGGAGAACCATGCCTGCCGGGCGATCGTGATCGGGGCGAACCCGGCGGCGAAAGAGAACCGGGTCGAGGCGTGGATCAATGTGCATTGCCACACGCTCGGGGGGAACAAACAGGTTTGCTCGGAACAGCTTTCATTTTTGCTGGAAGGCCCTTCGGCGCGACTGCTGCCGAACATTGTTTTTTCCCAGCTCGACTCCGATCTCCCGCTTTATCTTTGGTGGCAGGGCGAATTTTCCGACCCGATGGATCCGCAGCTTTGGGCGTGGGTCGATCGCGTGATCTACGACAGCCGGCAATGGCGCGATTTTCGCGCACAGATCGGGCGCCTCGAGACCGCGCAGGCGGACGCGAAACAGCGGATCGTGCTGTGCGACCTGAACTGGACGCGGCTCGTTCAAATCCGGCTCGCGCTCGCGCAATTCTTCGATCATCCCTCGATGCACGAGCGCTTCCAGGAGATCGAAAAAGTGGAGATTGAATTCGCGCCGGGATTTCGCTCGACCGCTTTGCTCCTGGCCGGATGGCTCGCGGCGCAACTGCGATGGAGCGACGGCAAACAAACGGACAGGGGCGGATTAGGTTTTCGCGGACAGGCAGAAAAGGAAGTCAGGGTGACGCTCAACGAGAAGGCGGGCGAACCAATCGGCCGATTCGCGGTCTGCTGTGGGTCGGTCGAGTTTGTGGTCACGCATCCAAAAGACGGCGATCTGCTCGAAGTCGTGGCGGGGGAGCGGCGATGCTCGATGCCGGCCGCTCAGAATGATGCCGTGCGGCTCATGAGCGAGGAACTGATGCGCGGCGGGCCGCATCGCATTTATCTCCGGGCGATGAATTGCGTGCGGGAATTTCTGTAGGGCGGCTGTGCCAGCCGCCTCGCGGTGGGGATGCCGTCTCGCAGAGACGGCCTACAATTTAGACACCTGCGGTTCCTGGAGCAGGTCCGCGTCGTTCAGCCGGCCGTCGTAAACTTCCGACCACGTTTGCTGGTTCATCGAGCACATCGGGACCGCCTGCCATTCGCCGTTTCGCTTGACCGCCCCTTTGAATACGCACGAATCCAGGCGGGCACGAATCACCGGGTCGCTGTCCGCCAGCGCGACTTTTTTCGCGCCCATGAAATTGTGCATGCCGACGCCCAGAGTGTGGACTTTTCCGCGCAACAACGAGCGGACAATCTCCGGCGGCGCCTTTCGGGAAGTGACGTAGCGCAGGAGTTTGTAGACAAGTTTCGCAGCCAGCAATGGATGTTGGAAAAGAACCCCGGCGAGCCGGAACGGCGGGGTCCCGGCATCGTCGTTGACCAGAGAGAGGCCCCCGATTTTTCGCAACACTTCGCCGAGGAGCGAATCGAACTTTTTATCGTCGGGCAACAGCGGGAAAAATTTTCCGGAAGGCCGCGCAATCAGGAGCGACGCCCAGCTGTTGCAATCAGGATGGCCGAAGATCGAGACATCGCGGCGAAGCGGCAGGCCGACGCCTTCGCAAATCTTCTCCCAGACGTCCTCCGGCGTGATCGGCCGCTCCGAAAAGATGGTGCGACCCGTATCGGCTTCGGGTTGGAAACTGAGCATGCGCCAGATATAGCTGCGGCGCGGATCGGCCAGATACCAGCGAATCACTTCCGGGACATCATCGATGTTGCGGCGCGTCACCGTGAAACTGAGGGCGTATTCGAGCAGCAACCCGGTCTTCTCGCGCAACCGCAGGGCCAGATCGGTGAATGCATGCCGGACCGGATGCAGGTCCGCCTCGCATTTGATTCGGCCGATCGGATAGCCATGCCGGCCAGCCTGCGTCATGTCCACGTGCACAGAAATTTGCCGCAACCCGCCCTCGACCATCAGCCGCTCCAGAAATTCCGGATGCTCGATCAGCGTCTGCCCGTGCGTCATCAGCATCGGGATCGAACCGACGGAAATGGCGTAGCGGACAATCTCGATCAGCTCATCGGCGCGTCCGGATTTCCAGTAAGCGTCGGCCACGTCGCCGCCGGTGATCTGAAGTCCGCCGCCCGGGCCCTGGAAACGGCGGTTCGCATCGATTTGCTCTTTGACCTGCGCCAGCGACGGAATCGGAATCTCGTTCGCGTTCTTCGGCAGGTAACAGTGCGTGCAATGAAACGAGCAATAGCTCGCGCCCAGGGTGAATCCGCAATGGGTCAGGTGCCGGCCGGAGATCTGGTTGTTCGTGCGCAGCTCCGCGGGCAAAGAATCCCAGCGTTCCTTCAGCACCCGCGCCTTTTCCTCGACGATTGGGCGCCGAAACGCGCGCCAGCGTTCCCGCCATTTTGAGGGCGGCGACACCGGGTCGGGCGGATGCGCGAGCGAAACCATTATTTCGCCTCGTTCAGGCCCCAGTCGTAATCCTGGTAGCTGATCTTCGCGTCGGCCGGGATTTGGGCCGTCCGCCGTTTGTTTATGAATGCGAGCGCGCCGCCGTCGGCTTTGAAATCGTCCTTATACCAATCGAAGATCTTCGAGAGCTCGGCGGACTTCGCGGCGGCGTTGAATTTCACGCCGTGCTCCGAGTTGACGTAACCTTTCGCCAGCGCCTCGAATTGGCCGTCGAGCTTTTCGGCGCTGAACGCGGTCCGGTTAAGCGGCGGACAACTGCGGCTGGCGCAGTTGAGCGCGAAATGGACGCGCGGCTCGCCGAACTTCGACCGGATGGTGTCCTTCTCGAGCGCGTTGAAACTCATCTGCTGGCCGGCCACCGTAATGCGTTTGCCGGTGAAGAAAGTGAAGAGCGCGTCCTTCACGCTCTTGGTGGGATATTTGCCGAGCGCTTCGTGGAGGATCCAGGCGTTGTAGGCATTGATGTAAAACGCGAGCTGCTGCGGTTTGCCCATCGCCGAAACGTTCTCTTTCGCGATCCCGTCCACGACCGCCTGGATCGCCTGCATATCGGCGGCGTTCGCTTTCCATTCGGCGTATTTTACGCCGCCAGAGGTGACGTATTTTCCAAGGAGCGTGTTGTAGCTGGAAACCCAATCCGACTTTTGGCCGAAGGCTGTCGCCGCCGCAGCGAAGGAGAGCGTGAAACAAAACAGGAGGCGGATTGTTTTCATAGGCCCCATTTCGCACCCACTGAATTGTTCAGGCAAGAGCAAAGTAGCGGCGGCGCTAGATCGTTTCGAAAAGCTGCTGCAGTTGCCGGGCGCTGGTCTGGATCGAGAATCTTTCGCCGGCAATTTCGCGGCCGCGATTTCCCAGCGATCGCGCCTCTTCGGGATTGCCAAGCAGGCGCTCGATCGCATCCGCCAGCGCCGTCGGATCGCGCTCCGGCGTTAACACGCCATTGGTTCCCTCTTCGACCATCTCCGGAATGCCGGCGAGCGGCGTTGAAATCACCGGCAACCCCGCCGCCATCGCTTCCATGATCACGGTCGGCAGATTATCCATCCCGCCATCGGCTTCACGGGTGCACGGCAGGGCGAAAACAGTCGCGTGCGCCAGGCATTTCGCGATCGCGACCTGGCTTTGCGGACCAGTCAATTCCACGTGTTGCCGCAGGCCAGCTTCGGAGATCTGCGCGCGCAACGATTCCTCGAGCGGGCCTTCACCGATAATGCGGCATTGGAAAACTCGGCCACGCGCATGAAGGATTGCACAGGCCGCAACCAGGTCGCTGAAGCCTTTCTTCTCGATCAAACGGCCGATGGAAACGATCGCCGGCGGCGAACTGGCGAAATCCGTCGGAGTAAACCGCGCAAGGTCGACTCCGTTATAGACGCGATGAATTTTCGCGTGGCTCTCCGGGAAACGCTCCAGGAGCAGGCCAAGCGAATAATCGCTCACGGTGACGATCCCTGCCGCTCCCTCGATCAGTTTCGCGAGGGACACGGCAAAATCGCGAGGCGCGAAGATGTCGTTGGCGTGCGCGGTGAACGTGAACGGTGTTGCGAAAAACTCGTTGATCCAATACGCGGTCCGCGCCGCCATCCCGGCGAAGTGGGCGTGAACGTGCCGCAACCCTTTTTCGTGAAGGCGCACCCCGACGTGGATCGCCTGGTATAACCGCAAAAAATCCGATTTCCGGCCCCACTCCTTCACGACCGCGCGCACTTGGTCCGAAACCGCCTTCGTTTGCAGGAGCCGATCCACTTCGGCGACGAGAGCCTTTTCCTCCGGCAGATATTGGACGCGCCGGACGAGTTCGGGGTCCCAATCCTGCGCAGGTTCTCCCACCGGGCGGCGGATCGAGAAGACGTGAACTTTCGTCCCCTGCCGCTCGAGTTCCGCCACCTCGCGATAGCAGAAAGTCTGGCCAAAAGACGGGAACCGCTCGAACAGATAAGCGACTTCGCTCATGGGCGAAGAGTGGCTGGCTGCGGCGGCGGATGCAACTTCCTCTCAGCGCCCGGCCCGAGCCCTTACTTCCAGAGAGCATGACTCCTGCTTTTAGAGCGGCATGCGCGAGCAGGATTTCTTCGCCTACTGCACGACCCTGAAGCTCCTGGAGCTCAAGGCCATTGGCGAGTTGTCCCGCGTCCGCCACCTCGCCGAGGGCGAAACAATTTATTCGACCGGCGATCGGGGCGACGCGCTTTTCATCATCAATCGCGGGGTCGTGGAGGTGATCCAGCCCTCCGCCCAGGCATCAGCGCCCGCGACTTATCTCTCCCGCGGCGACGTCCTCGGCGACGTGGAAACGCTGTCCAACCTCCCGCGCAAACACATCGCGCGCACCTGCGAGCCGGTGAGCCTGCAGTGTTTTCAAAGCAAAGATTTCCCGAAGCTGATAGCGCGCGTGCCCTCCTTCTTTCATTTTCTGAGCGGCCAACTCGCGTTGCGCCTGGCGCAGGCCCGCGACCTCGCCATGACCCAAAGCCATTGCCTCGAGCTGAGCGGAAACCTTTCCAACTTCGACCTCATTACCGTTTACCAGACGATCGCCAATTCATCGCAAACCGGGCAGCTCCGAATCTCAAATCCGAGCGGCGAACTTCTCTCCGCCTTTTTCTTCGAGCACGGCCAGCCGCGTTGCGGCCAGTTCGAGCATCTCACCGGCGAGGAAGCGTTCTGGCAGCTCTTCGTAAATGAGACGATCACAGGCACGTTCGCCTTCTCCTCGACGGAACTGCCGGCGAAGGATTGGATCCAGTCGGAACGGATCACGAAAAACGCGAGCGAAATGCTGATCAACGCGCTCCAGGGCCGGGACGAATTCGCGGAGCTAAAGCAGAAGTTCGCCGAGACGCCGGCGACTGTGCAGCGGAGTAAGGCAAGCCTCACCTGGCCCGCCGAGGCGCCCCCGGAATCGCTCGCGGTGGCCGAACAAATCTGGAAACGGGCCGCGACCGGGCCGGTGACGGTCGAGGAACTTTTCCGTCATTGCGCGGTTTGCGAATTGAAGATCTACCAGGTCGTCGATGAACTGCTTCGCTCGCGGCATTTTGTCTGGTCGCACGAAGCGTCGACCGCGAAAGTGGCCTGAGCAATGCCCGCCATGAGATCGCTTTGCCTCATCCTTTTCCTGGCGTTAAGCACGCCGGGTTGCTCCCATTTCAGCCAGAGCAGCCGCGCCGAACGCGCTTACAACAAGCATCTCAAACAGGCCAAAGCGGCGCGCGAAAAACGGCAGAAGCAGTTGATCCGGCATCAACGCGCCGAGCTGCCGTCGTTGCGCAAGGAACCGCCGCCGAAGGAACCGCCGCCGCTGGAACAAAACGTCCAGCCAGCGCCGGAAAATCAGTAGCAATTCGGCCCGGCCTAACGAGTCAGGCTTCGCGCTCGACCGGCCTCGGTTTTCCATCGGGACCGAGCGCGACGTAGGTGAAAACGCCTTTGGTCACCAGCACTTCTTCGCCGGACATGTAGCGCTGCACCCAGACTTCCACCGGGATCACCATCGAAGTGCGGCCGACTTTTTCGACCCAGGCATAACAAGCCACCCGGTCGCCGACGTGCACCGGCCGGAGAAACGACATCCCTTCGATCGCCACCGTTACCACCCGGGTCTTGGCCACATTCGCCGCCAGGATCCCGCTCCCCAAATCCATCTGCGATATGATCCAGCCGCCGAAAATGTCGCCGCTTGGGTTCGTATCCGCGGGCATGGCAATCGTCCGAATCACCAGCTCGCCCTGAGGTTTTTCCGTCATCGTGCCCGAGACTATCGAAGCGCCCTCACACGATCAACATGCAGTCGCCGTAACTGTAAAAGCGATAGCGCTCGCGGATCGCTTCCGCGTAGGCGCGAAGGACGAACTCCCGTCCGGCAAACGCACTCACCAGCATGAGCAAAGTCGAGCGGGGCAAATGAAAATTCGTGAGAAGCGCGGCAACATGCGCGATTTTGATCGGCGGATGGATGAAGATCTCGGTCGCGCCATCCTGGGCGACTAACCGGCCCGCATTATCTCGAGCCGCGGATTCCAAAACCCGCACTGTCGTTGTTCCAACGGCGACGATCCGCCGCGCAGCGTTGATGGCGGCTGCCGCCGGATCGGAAATCGAAAACGTTTCGCGATGCATTTGATGCGCGGAAATGTCTTCGGTTTTCACGGGCTGAAATGTCCCCGCTCCCACGTGCAGGGTGATGAAAGTGTGAGGCAGGGCCGCCAGCATTTCCGACGTGAAATGCAGCCCTGCCGTGGGAGCGGCGACGGCTCCGGGCGTATTCGCGTAAACGGTCTGGTAACGTTCAAGGTCCTCAATATCCCCCTGCCGCCGCAAATAAGGCGGTAACGGGACCATGCCGCCTTCCCATGGATTCAACTCGCGCTCGAAAGAAATGATCCGTTCGCCCTCCGGACAAATGTCTTCCACCCGCACGACCACGCCGCCGATCTCGGTCTGTGCGCCCCGGCGCATTTTGCGCCCGGGACGCACGAGGCATTTCCAACGAGTAGCATCCTGCTTCTCCAAAAACAGAAACTCGATCTTTCCGTCGTCCGAAAAACGTCTGGCGTTGACGACGCGGGTGTTGTTCAGGACGAGCAGATCGTCGCTCCGCAAAAACTCGGGGAGCTCAGCAAACTTGCGATGCTCGATCCGTTGGTCGACTCGATGCAGCATCATCATGCGCGAATCCTGGCGTTTCGGCAGCGGGCGAGTCGCGATGAGCTCTTCCGGCAATGGGTAATCGTAATCGGAAAGCGCGAGACTCATGATTCACCGCAGAGATCGCAGAGGACGCCGAGACAAACCAATTGAATTTCCTGCCTCAGCGTCCTCCGCGTTCTCTGCGGTTAACGTAAGCCGATCAAAGGAATTGCGATTCCGCCCGAAACCTCAGATGGTCGCAACGTGCCGTCCGAATTTTCTCCCGCGCTCGATCTCGTCCTCGGCGCGCTCGAACAGATGCGCGCGGGTGGCGGCAAATTGCCGCGGGCCTCGCGGAGTTCGCTGACGCAACTTCGCCCGCCGGCGTTCGCCGAACTCATCGAGCCAGCGGCGCGGGCCCCGGTCGCGAACAAAGCCGCATTGCTGGCCCCGATCCAGGCACGGGTGGCGGTCTGCATCAAATGCCCGCATCTTGCCCGCTCCCGCACCCAGACCGTTTTCGGCGTCGGCAATCCCGATGCTGAATTGATGTTCATCGGGGAGGCGCCGGGCGCCGATGAAGATGCGCGCGGCGAACCGTTTGTGGGCCGCGCGGGACAATTGCTCACCAAAATCATCGAGACGATGGGATTCAAACGGGCCGACGTTTACATCGCGAACGTTTTGAAATGCCGTCCCGACATGCCGCCCGGCAGCTCCGGGAATCGGCCGCCCACGCCGGAAGAAATGCAGACTTGCCTGCCTTACCTCGCCGAACAGATCGGAATCATCGGACCCAAAGTCATGGTCGCCCTGGGCGCGACCGCGGTCGAAGGATTGCTCGGCACGCGCGGCCCGATGCACGCCATGCGCGGCCGGTGGCATTCGCATCAGGAGACGCCACTCATGATTACCTATCATCCGTCGTATTTGTTGCGAAACCAGGCGCCGTCAGAGAAACGCAAGGTTTGGGAAGACATGCTTCAGGTGCTGGAGCGCTTGGGCCGGCCGATCTCGGAGAAACAGCGCAACTATTTCCGATAGGTTTCGAAGCGCTTGCGCAAACCGTCCGGCGAGGCAAGGGCGGTCGAAGCAATCATCGCCCGGACTTCCGCTCGCGGAATTTTGATTTTTCTGGTGAGCGCTTCGGCCCTGGCTTCGCGCAGAAGGGCGAGAGTGCGCGCGCCGATCAAAGCCGGCAACGCGGTTGCGAACCGGACGCGACGGCTGCCAATGGCGCAGGCGTATTCCATCCCGGCCTCGATTCCGGCCTCCGCCTTTGCGCGCCAGTTCTCCAACACCGGTTCGATTTGCGACGGATCGGGAACGATTTCCGATGGCGCCACGCCTAACGAATCCAGCTCGTCCGCCGGAAAATAACAGCGACCGTTCCGAAGATCGTTGCCGGCATCGCGCAGGATGTTGATGAGCTGCAGGCCCTGCCCGTAACTTATTCCCAGTTCCCGCATTTTCGCCTCCGACTGGTCGCTGAAATTTTTCACGTGGCGAAAGCAGAGCCGCGTCCAGAATTCGCCGACGCAGCCGGCCACCAGATAGGTGTATTCGTCCAGCTCGGCGGCATTTCGGAGCGCGACGATTTCACCAGCGCCAGCTCCGAAACGTTCCAGGTCGAGGAGTTGTCCGCGGTTGATCTTGACGAGGACGTCGCGCACCTCGGCGCGATCCGGTGCCGGCAACTCATCCAGCCACTGCAATAAACCAGGCAGCTGCTCGATCAGCGTCCGCTCAGCCCCGTCGGTCTGGCGTGAAGCGAACGATTCCCGGAGCGGCGCAGTTGTTTCCCACGGCGCGGTCCCCTGGATCGCAGCGGCGAGGGCGCGGAGCGCTTCAGCCCGCAGCGCGACAGGCGGCTCTGGCGTGTCCGCGATCGTGTCGGTCGCGCGCGCCAGGAGGTAGGCGAGCGACAACGGGTCGCGCAACGGCTTTGGCAAAAATCGCAGGGAAAGATAGAACGAACGCGAGACCGAGCGCAGCAGCGGCCCCCGAAGAGATTTGCGGTCCATCAATTTCATGGGCCGACGTTCCGCAGCTCGATGACTTCGGCGTTGCCGATCCGCAATTGGCCCGCGGCCTGGACGTGCTGGGCCAGCGGCGCGATCGGATTCAGGCGCGCCCGGGCCCGCCATTCCTCGATTTGCCGGACCGTCAACGCATCGATCGCCACCGGATCTTTGCTGGCGAGCAGGGTCGCGTGATGGATCGCGAAGTTCGGCTGCGATTGCGGCCCGCCCGCGTATTGCGCCACCAATCCATCCATGATGTTGAGCACGACCTTCGGCCCAACCATCGGCGTCCGATAAATCTCGGCGATCGCGGCATGCCCGAACCGGCTTTGGGTGAAGCGCCGCCAGTTATCGATGTTCGGGATCGTCATGTTGTAAAGGCAACCGGCAATCCCGCACGAACCGCTGTCGCTCATCACCGGCACGTTAATTACTTTCGTGACTTCGCTCGAGAGGATCCGGGCGAAATGGCTGTCGTCGCTCGAGATTTCCTGGTCGGAGAGGAGCGGGATCTGGCCGCGATCGGAGCGAAACTCGAGATCGCCCCAGATCAATTTTCCACCGAGCGGCGCGGTGAAAATCGCTTTCGGATCGTAGCCGTCACGCGGCGCAATCGACTTTATCTGGTACCCTTCTTTTTCCGGTCGATAGCCCGCCTCCTTGATTCCGCCGAGGGTGCGGTCCCAGACGATGATGCCGGCGCGGTCATGGCCGGCGGCAACGAGCCCGTCGACGATGGCATTAACGACGTCGCGATGGGTCGTGAACAATTCGCCGCCGGCGCCGGAGATCTTGATGCCAATCTTGTCGTTAGGCGAAACGAGCGAGCCCCAGGCCCGAGCCAGGTCCGGCTGGCCGGTCACCGCCAGGACGAGACGGTTCACCATTCCGCGGACCACGGAGGCGTTGGTTTGGTATTCGCGAATCGCAGCCGGATTATGCGAAGCGTAAACGATCGACTGGGCCGGGATCGTCTGGGCGGCAGCGAGAGCGCAGGAGAAAAAGTAGGCTAGAATGGAAATGCGCACAATGAAGGGTGAAAGCGAGTTTAGGGTGGACGGGGAAAACGTCCAACGCCCAACGTCCAACGTCCAATGTCGAACGACAGACGCGGTGCGGCACTTGTACGTTCACATACCGTTTTGTGCGCGGATCTGTCCTTACTGTGCCTTTTACAAGGAACGGGCGGACGGTTCGCTGACCCAGCGGTTTTGTGAGGCGTTGCTGCGGGAAATCGACACGGTGACGGAAAACTACCCGCTGAAATTGGAGACGATCTTTTTCGGCGGAGGAACGCCGACCGCGCTCACGACGGGCCAATTGGAATTTCTGCTCTACGGAATGCGCGAGCGGCTCAATTTATCGCAACTAAGCGAATGGACGTTGGAAGCGAACCCGGGGAGCGTTTCACCGCGGAAAGCGGCGCTGCTGCACGCGATGGGAGTGAGCCGCATCAGTCTTGGCGTCCAATCGTGGGACGACGAGTTGCTGAAGCTCCTGGGGCGCGAACATAACGCGGCCCAGGCGGAAGCGTCGTTCCATATTCTGCGCGAAGCCGGGTTCGCAAATGTCAGCATCGACCTGATGTTCGGGTTGCCCGGTCAATCGCTCGGGCAATGGGAATCGGACCTCCGGAAAAGCATCGCGCTCCAGCCCAACCACATTTCGACCTACTGCCTGACGTACGAGGAGGACACCGATTTCTTCCTCCGCCATTCCCGCGGCGAATTCCGCGAAGACCCGGAATCCGACGCCCGATTTCTCGAGACGGCCATGGCGATGCTCGAGTCCGCGGGCTACGAGCATTACGAGATCTCGAACTACGCCCGGCCCGGATTCGCCTCGACGCACAACCATGGCTATTGGGCCGGCGACGATTATCTCGGCATCGGCCCGAGCGCGTTTTCCACCGTTGGAATGGAACGCTGGCAAAACGTTTGTGACTACCGAGCTTATTCCGACCGGGTGCTCAGTGGGCGGTCGCCCGTCCAATCAACCGAACCGCTAACGTCTGATATGAAGCGCACCGAACGGATCGCGCTCGCTCTGCGCACGCGCGCCGGCATCTCTTCCGAGGAACTCGAATCCTGGCCTAACGAACGTCACGAGTTCATCGACCTCGGCCTGCTCCGCGAAGCAAACGGCAACTTCATTCTTACGCCGCGCGGCAAACTCCTCGCCGATTCCGTCGCCGAAGCGTTCATGTAGCCGCTCTTCTGTAGCCGCTTCGCTGTGCGAAGCGTCCGTGTCCTTCGGAGCCACGCCGCCCACAGGGCGGCGGCTACAAGTTATTCAACAGCCCCGTAGCGCCGGTTTCGTTTTCCGAAATCCTCCACGGCTTCGAAGAGATCTTTCCTGGTGAAATCGGGCCAGAGTTTCTGGGTGACGTACATCTCGGTGTAGGAAAGCTGCCAGAGAAGAAAATTCGACAGGCGCATTTCGCCGGAAGTGCGGATGAGGAGGTCGGGGTCCGGATAATAGCGGGTGTAGAGATGCTTGCTGAACATGTCGACGTCGATCATCCCGCGATCGATGTGGCCGGAATCGATCTCGCGGAGCAGACTCTTGATCCCGTCGATGATCTCGAGCCGGCTGCCGTAGCTCAGGGCGAGGATCAGGGTAAGGCCGGTGTTGCCGGAGGTGCGCTCGATGGAATCGTGCAGTTGTTTCTGGCAACTGGCCGGCAAATCGGTCAGCCGGCCGATGGCCTGGAGCCGGACGTTTTTCTCCAGCAACTCGGGCGTTTTTTCCTTCAGGAATTTTTCGAGCAGCCGCATCAGGGCGAACACTTCGGTCTTCGGCCGCTGCCAATTCTCGGCGGAGAACGCGTAAAGGGTGAGAAACTCGATCTTCAACTCGCCGCATCCTTCCACGCATTCTCGGACGGCCTGGGCGCCTTTCTCGTGACCTTTGATCCGTGGAAGTCCGCGGTTCCTCGCCCAGCGGCCGTTGCCATCCATGATGATCGCGACGTGACGCGGAACTAATTTGGGCGCGGCAGCCATGGCCGTCAGAGCATAATCGTTTCGTTGCGGGTCGGTCCAACGCTAACGATTCGCAACGGCGCGCCGGTCAACTCGGCAATGGCGCGCACATACCTTCGCGCCGCCGCCGGCAACGCCGAAAACTTTTTCGCGGACTGAGTCGGCTTTTGCCAGCCGGGGAACTCGCGATAAATCGGTTCGCAATTCTCCAGCTGCGCGGCGTCGGATGGCGGCACGTCGAGCCGTTTCCCATTCAGCCGGTAGGCCACGCAGACCTTGATGGGATCGACCCCGTCGAGACCATCGAGGTTCGTGACGGCGAGCTCGTCGATGCCATTGATCATGGTGGCGTAATGGGTCGCCACCGCATCGAACCAGCCGCAGCGCCGGGCCCGCCCGGTGGTGGCGCCGAATTCGCGCCCCATCTCGTGCAGTTTGTGGGCGAGCCCCGCGTCTTCCGTGGGCAACGCCCCCTCGCCCACGCGTGTCGTGTAGGCTTTCATCACCCCAACGACGCGATCCATCCGGTGCGGCGGAACGCCGGAGCCGGTGCAGGCGCCACCCGCGGTGGTGTTCGACGAAGTCACAAACGGATACGTCCCGTGATCGATGTCGAGAAACGTTCCCTGGGCGCCTTCGAACAGGATCTTTCTTTCTCGCTGCAGGGCGCGATGAAGATAGACGACCGTGTTGGTGACGAACGGCCGCAATTTCCGGCCCGCTTCGAGATAGCGTTCGTTCACTTCCCGGTAATTGATCGCTTCGGCGCCGAGCGCCTGCAGGATGCTGTTGTTCTCGCGGACCTTGGCCTGCAATTTTTTTGAGAACAAAACCGGCTGGATCAGGTCGGACATCCGCAGGCCGGTGCGCGCTGCCTTGTCACCGTAGGCCGGGCCGATGCCGCGCTTCGTGGTCCCGATTTTGGCGTGGCCTTTGCGAAGCTCCCGTTGTTCGTCCAAAAGGCGATGATACGGAAGCACGAGGTGGGCGCAGTCGCTAATGAGCAGGTTCTTCCCGATGTGGACGCCGAGCTTGCGCAGGCCTTCAATCTCGCCCACGAGCGCCACCGGATCGATGACAACGCCGTTACCGATGACGCACCGTTTTCCGCGCCGCAAAATTCCGGACGGAATCAGATGGAGGATGTACTTCGTGCCGCGATGAATGACGGTATGGCCGGCGTTATTGCCGCCCTGGCTGCGGACGACGATGTCCGCGTCGGCCGTGAGCACGTCGATGATCTTCCCCTTGCCTTCGTCGCCCCACTGCGCGCCGATCAAAATGGTGTTGGCCATGGAAACAATAAATTGTCCCGACGCGTCCGGTTCGGACACATTCGGGACTGCGCAAAAGGATAGGATGAGCGGCTAGCGCCGCAAGAGATTTTGCGTCATCCTCGTCCTCGTCCTCGTCCTCTTGCTCTTGCTCTTGCTCTTGCTCCCGACGACCGAGCACGAGCACGAGCAAGAGCAAGAGCAAGAGCAGGAGACGAAAAAAAGCGTTGTCAGCGTGGCGGCGGGTCACCTACTCTCGCGCCATGCGCACTATTCTCCTGATTGTCCTGATCCTCTTGTTAGTCGGAGCGTTTCCGGGATGGGGTTACAGCTCGGGCTGGGGCTATTATCCGTTTGGCGGAATTGGACTGGTTCTGTTGATTGTCCTGATCCTCGCGCTGCTCGGCAAGGTGTAGCCCGCCGCGGGTCTTTCGGTAGGGCGACGGAGTCTCGCCTAACGAGTGCTTGTCAGCGAGCGCCGTAACGCGGCGGAAGACTCGCCGGTACTGCGTTTCCGCGATCCGAAATCGCGGTTCTTGTCGAAGTGATAGGCCCAATCGTGGGTGAACGTGTTCATCGCCACCTTGTAATTGGCGCCGCCGCCGGAGAGGCGCCGGTGCGAATTGATGAACTGGGTGGGATCGTAGTAGTTGCTGAAATCCTTTTGGAATTTCGACCGGCTCATCCCGATCTCGAGGTTCTTCCGAATCTCGAAGTGAAGATGGGCATCGTATTGCCCGTGGGCCGTGCCCATGGTCGCGATCTGCTGGCCACGCGCGACCCGCTGGCCGCGACCGACCAGCATGGTGTTGAGATGGCCGTAAAGCGCATCGACGTATTTCACATTGCCGCCGTCGCGATAGGCGTGCCGGACGATAATCACGTTCCCCCAGCCCAGATGAACGTCGCGGGCAAAGACCACGATGCCATCACCGATACTGTAGATCGGGTCTCGCAGATCGGTGTCGCCGCCCCGGACGCCGTCCCAATCTTCACCGACGTGGCCACCGGACCGGAACCCGCGCGCCTTGTAGTAACCTTCCGCTTCCGGCTTGCCGACCGGGAAATCGAATCCATCCGCGATCTTTGTGAACCCGGTGTCGAGCGAGGTGCTCATCGCCGGAATAAGTTGCGGCGGATCTTTCTGCGACGGCACCGAAACGAGGTCAGCCTTCGAGGGCAACATCTTGACCGGGCCTTCGCGCGGCGGTTCCGGTTCCACCTTCGCGATCAATGCTTCGCTTTTTACGACGGGAGTTTTCGCGACCGGCTTCTCCTTGTCCCTGGCTGGCGCGGGCTTCTCTGTTTTTGCGACCGTCACTTCAGGTTTCGCCGGCTCGGTTTTCGGCGCCTGCGTTTCTTCCTTCGCCGGGTTCTTCTCCAGCTTCAGGGTCTTGGACGCCGCCACCGTCGCGGGGTGATCTTTCGTCGCCGGCTTGTCAGTCTTCGCCGTTACCGTCTCGACTTTTACGCTGTCTGTTTTGGCGACGCTTTTCTTACGGTCAGCCTCGTCTTTGCCGGCCGCTTTCTCCTGCTTCAACGCTGGAGCATCGTTCTTCGCCGCCACCGTCTTCGCCTGACCGGGGCCTTTGGCCGCCGCCGTTTTCTCGACCTTGATCGTCGGCAAATCGACATCCGGGTCCTTCTTTGACGCTGCGGTCTTGTCTTTGATTTCTTTCGCCGGTTCTGTCTTCGCCACCGTCTTCGTGGCGGGTTCTTTCGGCGGCGTCGCCTTCTCTACTTTAATTATGGGCAGGTCCCGGGAAGGCGCTTCCGTTTTCGCGGTCACCGACTTTTCTTTGGCCGGCGCCTTTTCCTTTGCGGGTTCGGCCTTCGCAACCTTCTTTGCCGCTTCGTCTTTTGCCGGCTTCGTTTCGGCCACAGTTACCGCTTCTGCCTTTCGCACAACCTCCGTCGGCTTCTCGGATTTCGCTTCCGCCTTTTGCTCTTTCAACGGATGGACCGGCTGCGCCTTTAATTCACGCGGAACGAACACGTCCTGGCTGTAAACCGGCGCCGTGAGGGCGAATGCGCAAAACAGGCTAGGCAATGCTCTTCGCAACATGCGGACGGCCTTTGTAGACCATCGGCCCCCTGCCTGGCAAGCGTTCTGTTCTGAATTTTACGCGGAATTATTGCGGCTGCGCGAGGGTGACCTGCACCACCGGCAACGGAAACCGGAGCCGCAATTCGTTCTCCAGAAAAATTTCGACGTGATGCAGCCCAAATTGCTGGAACTGCACGCCGCCAAAATAATGCACGTTGGTGGCGTGGCCCTCCATTTCCCTGAGCTCGAATTCCACCTCTGCCTGCGCGAGAACCTGTTGCTCGTCCACCCCGATGATCCGCGATTTCTGCCGGAACTTTCCCGAGCCGCTGCACCAGCGCGACCAGATGCAAAGCCGGAGCGCGCTGACCGGCAGCGCCGGCGCAGGGATCACGTTGATCACCCCGACGAGGGTCTGCATTCCGTTGATCTCGCAACGGACGTCCTCACAGAGCACGCAACTCTGGAGGTCCGGCAAGATCGCGTCCGCATCCATCGCGACCTAAAGCATCCCGCGCGCGATGGCGACCAGGAGGGCAATGCCGAGCACGATTCGGTAAAGCGCAAACGGGACGAAGCCGCGGGCCCGGACCCAGCGCATAAACCACGCGACCACTCCCAGCGCTATTACGAAGGAAACCGCGAACCCGATCGCGAGGACGATCCACCCATGTCCGTTCATGGTTAAGGGCGCCAGGCCCGCGGCCGTCGCCTCATCATGGTGCGGCCGGATCGTCTTCAGCAAATCGTAACCGGTCGCCACCACCATGGTTGGCATGGATAGAAAGAAGGAAAACTCGAGCGCCGCCGACCGCGAGAGCCCGGCGGTCTGCCCCGCCGCGATTGTCGCCATCGAGCGCGACGTGCCGGGGAAAACCGCCGAGAGGATCTGGATCGCGCCGATCCATACCGCCTGGGGCAAACTCATCGCTTCCATCTGATTTGTCCGCGGCCGGGTGCAGATCGCGTCCACGATCCACATGACGATGCCGCCCAGGAGAAGGGCCCACGCCATCACCGACAAACTCTCCAGGTTCTGCCCGATCTGTTTCTTTAACAGCCACGCCGGCACAGCCGTCACCACAAACGCAACCAGGGTAAGGCTGAGGGGATGGGTGAGAACGTTCCGGTCGCCGCGTTCGCCGCTGGGAAAGGTCGCCAGCAGGGTCAGGATTTGTCTCCAAAAATAAACCGGCAACGCCAGGATTGCGCCGAGCTGGATGACGATCGTGTACATCTTCCAGAAGCTGTCCTGGAGGTTGAGCCCGAAAAGCGCTTCGACGATGCGCAGGTGAGCGGTCGAACTGATCGGGAGGAATTCAGTAAGCCCCTCGACGATCCCCAGAAGAAACGAGACGACAAAATCACTCATAAATTATGAACCATTGGAGCCGGCATCGATCGCCGCCAGCTCCGCTTCCACCATCTCGCGGACGAGATCGGCAAAAGAACCCTGCGGCTTCCAACCCAGCTCGGCCTTGATCTTTTCCGGCGAGCCGACCAGACGCACCGGGTCCGCCGGCCGATCGAAAGCCGGATCGTGTTTCAAGTAATTTTGCGGCGGCAAATTCACGACTGCAAAAGCGGCGTCGACAAAATCGCGGACCGAATGAGTTTCGCCGCTGGCGACCACGTAATCGGCCGGTTTTTCCTGCTGCAACATCAGCCACATGGCCACGACATAATCCTGGGCGCGCCCCCAGTCCCTCCGGCTGTCGAGACTTCCGAGTGAGAGTTCCTGGTCGAGCCCGCGCGCGATTCGCGCCGCCGCCCGCGCAATCTTTCGGGTCACGAAATTCTCACCGCGTCTTGGCGACTCGTGGTTGTAGAGAATGCCGTTGCAGACGAAGAGCCCGTAAGATTCGCGGTAGACGCGGGCCAGCTGGGTGGCGAACGCCTTCGCGCAACCGTAAGGGCTGGAAGGTCGAAGCGGCGTCGTTTCCGTCTGGGGCGATTCGGCCGCGTGGCCGAAAATCTCGGCGCTGGAGGCGTGATAAAATTTCACCGGCTGAGGCTGGTCCCGGGCGATCTCGAGGAGGCGAAGGGTCGCCATGCCGATCTCTTCGCAGGTCGATTCCGGAATTTCGAAACTGAGGCCGACGTGACTTTGCCCGGCCAGGTGATAAATCTCCGCCGGCCGGACTTTCGAAAATATCCGGCGCAAGGTCGTCCCGTCGGACAGATCGCCATAGTGCAGAAAAAGCGATTTGCCATAAACGCTTTCGCCGTTGCGCAGATGTTCGATCCGCGAGCGCAGAAGATTGCTTGTCCGCCGGACGACTCCATGGACGGCGTAGCCTTTTTCCAGGAGCAGCTCGGTGAGATACGAGCCGTCCTGTCCAGTGATGCCGGTGATCAGCGCGGTTTTTTCCATCGGGGCTTTCGCGAAATAGACCAATCAGCGAGGCGGCCATTTCGCACAAGGAAGACTTGCTGGCAGGGCGAGACTCTGTCGAGCCGGTCGATTTCGCTCGGGTTTGCGGCTCGACAGCGTCTCGCCCTACCATAAGAACAGAACCGATGCGTCCTACCGTCTTCATAGCCCTGGCGGCCACCGCCGTTTCGGCCTTCGCCGCGGAGACGCGGGCTCCTTTTTACAAAGGCATGACCGTGTCGTGCCAGACGTGGGGGATCGAATGGCAGATGCCCGAGATGGAAGCGACCATCGACGAATTGAAGTCGTTAGGCGTGAACAGCATCGCGATTCATCCCTACGCTCAGATCCGCGAGGACGGACACGTTGTCAGCGGCCGGCGTTCCGGCGCCAGCACCACTCATATTACGACGCCGCTCCGCTGGGCCCGGGAGCGTGGGATGTCCGCGATGCTCATTCCGCACATCGCCTACTGGGGGACAAAGTTTAGCTGGCGCGGCGAGGTGAACTTCGTCACCCCGGAGGAATGGGACCGGTTCTTTGCCGATTACCAGACGTGGATCGTGCAGATGGCGACCGTGGCGGAATCGGAACATGCCGCCGTTTTTTGCGTCGGCCTCGAATTCACCTACCCGCAGAAGCACGAGGAACGCTGGCGGAAAATCATCGCCGCGGTCCGGGCCGTTTATCACGGCAAGGTGACCTACGGCGCGAACTGGAACGAATACGCCGACGTGAAATTCTGGGACGCGCTCGATTACGTCGGCGTCCTTGCCTACTTCCCGCTCTCGAAAACAACAGACCCGGGCAGCGCCGAGATCGCGGCGGCCTGGGAGAAACGCTGCGCCGAGCTGGAGAAATTCTCGCAGCAAACCGGCAAACAATTTCTCTTCGTCGAGATCGGTTACAACGAAAGCGCGTTGGCCGCCGCCCAGCCGTGGGCGTTCAAGACCGGCGGCGAACGCGCGTCCGAGATCCAGCAGCGTTGTATCGACGTCGCGCTCGACTTGCCCACACGCCATCCTTTCCTGGCTGGGATGTTTTGGTGGAAATGGTTCCCGGAAATCCCGCACCACCACGAGGAGAACTACCGTTTACAGACCGAGCCGATCAAAGCGCTGATCGCGAAGCATTGGAAGTAGCTAGACTTTCCGGCCGAACTTTTTTTCCAGCTCGAGGTGCGAGATTTGGATCATCGTCGGCCGGCCGTGCGGACAGCAGTAGGGCAGATCGCATTGCAGCAAATCGGTGATCAGTTTTTCGACTTCGAGGTAGCGCAACGGGTCGTTCGCTTTCACCGCATGCCGGCAAACGGTCTTCGCGATCATCTCCTCGCCAAGCCGCAGAGCGGAGCTGCCGTTGCTCGCGCTCTTCAATCCGTCGATCACCTTGCGCATGAAGTTGACCGGGTCGGAAAGATCGAGAAAGGTCGGAAGACTGTCGATCTTGAATGCGTTTTGCCCGAACGGTTCGATCCCGATACCCATCTTTTGCAGGGTAGCGGCGTTGCGCTCCACCCATTCCGCATCGCGCGGCGCGAGCTCGAAAGTTTGGGCCAGCAAGAGCCGCTGCGACGGCACCCCCTGCTCTTCCATGCGGCGGCGAAGTTCTTCGAACAGGATCCGCTCATGAGCGGCGTGCTGGTCGACCAGGACAAGGCCCTCCTGGTTTTCCATGAGGACGTAGAGCTTGTTCAGCACTCCAATGATCTGGAACTGCTGCTCGCGCGCCGCCAGAGCCGAAGCCGGCTGATCGTTCCAATTCGACGTGGCCGGGGCCGACACGAACGATTCGTTAGGCTGAGGGTGTCGCAGCGGCAGGGCTTCCGTTGTATCCGGGAGCGAAGATTGCGGCCCAATCGAGACAGGTGTCGCGGGAGACGGGCGCGGATCGACAACCCCGGCTGCAACCGGAGCTGGCGCGCGAAATTGTTCCTGCCATTCGCGCCGGCCGCTCTCCAGGGTTCGGCGGACCGCGGCCACGACGGCTTCGCGCACGGCGTTGGGATCACGGAAGCGGACTTCGCGTTTCGCGGGATGGACATTCACGTCTACCGCGGCCGGATCGAGATCGAGAAACAGGAACGTGACCGGAAACTGGCCCTTCATCAGCGCGGTGTGATAACCCTCGCGCAAGGCCGTGGTGAGCACGGCATTCTCGACCGCGCGACCATTTACGAAAACAAGTTGCTGGGCGCGCGTTTGCCGGCTCACCCCCGCCTGCCCGATCAACCCGCCGATCCGGATGGCCGCGCTCTTCTCTTCCTCAATCGGCAGGAGACGGTCGACCAATTCTTTTCCATGAAGGTCGCGAATCCGTTCCAGCAAGCTTCCCGCGGCCGGTAATTGAAACACCACTCGCTCATCCCGGACAAAAGCGAACGCGATCTCCGGGTGACCCGTCGCCTGCAAATGCAATTGATGCTCGAGGTTCCTGCTCTCCGTGTTCTCCGTCCGCAAAAATTTCCGGCGCGCGGGCAGATTGTAAAAAATGGAACGGACCTCGATCTGGGTCCCGGGCGCTTCGCCGCCATCGCGGACCGTCTCGATTTTCCCGCCGGCCACGATGATCTCCGTTCCGGCGATGGCGTCCCGCTCGCGCGTCGTCAGCCGAAAGCGCGACACGCTGGCGATGCTCGGCAGCGCTTCGCCGCGGAAGCCGAGGGTCGCAATGGCCGCCAGATCGGCCGCCGTCCGGAGCTTGCTCGTCGCGTGCCGTTCGAGCGAAAGCAACGCGTCGTCCCGGTCCATTCCGCACCCGTCGTCGACCACCCGGATGAGCGAAATTCCGCCGCGCCGGATGCTGACTTCGATCTTTCGGGCGCCGGCATCGATGCTGTTTTCGACCAGCTCTTTTACCACCGAGGCCGGCCGTTCGATCACCTCGCCCGCGGCCACCTGGCTGGCGAGAATCTCGGGCAACAGGCGAATACGGCTCATCTTCGTTTCGATTTTAAGGGCGCCGATTTGCGATTGCGAAGGAAAACGATAGTTTCGCAACACCGATGATCACCGTGACGGAGAACGCTGTCCGCCAGTTGCGCGCCCTTCTCGAATCGCGCCCCGCGACCGAGGGCCAGGGCCTGCGCGTCGGCATCGCCAAGGGTGGTTGTTCCGGGCTCCAATACGAAATGTCGCTCGGCGCTCGCCAGGCCGGCGACGAAACGATCGCACGCGACGGCGTCGAATTTTTTGTCGACGCGGAAAGCATGGATTATTTGCGCGGCTCAACCCTCGATTACCGCGATGGCCTCACCGGCGCCGGCTTTCACATCGAGAATCCAAACGCGGCGCGGACTTGCGGATGCGGGACATCTTTCGAATCGGCCCGCCCCGCTTGAAAACGAATCGCTCCCCGCGCCTCTAGATGGCCCGCGATTACTTTCGTTACGAACCGGCCCAAAGCTACGGACGGTCGCGGCGAAAAAAAACCAACTTCTTCGGCTGGGCGGTCGCGATCCTTCTCCTGACGGGATTCGCCCTGGCTGCGTGGCTCGGGAGCTTCTACATCTTCTGGCAACCGGAGCGGCCCCAGAGCTACAAGATTCTAAAAAAGCTCCACAAGATCGAGCCGGCGAAACGCTTCGAATTGACGGCTGCGCCGGCGGGCGAATTCCTGACCTCGAAGCAACTCTACGATCGCTACATCGCGCTCAGTCCCACCGAGCTGACGAACCTGAATGCCGAGCTGACGCGCAATTACATTCGAAATTTCCAGCAGGTCCGCGGTCTCGTGACTTACGTCGTCGGCCGTTTCAACATCATGCAGGCGCGCGAGCTTACGCCGGAGGACGTTTTCCTTTCCGGCATGGTCGCGCTGACGAACGCGATCGATCACGGCGAGCTGTTGATGGAGCACATTTATCCGGCCGATCCCCAGGCGTTGCCGCTGATGAAACAGACGCTGATCACCGGACTGGAGCTCAAGCTCGAGCGGACCCACGATCTTTCGGCCGTGATCCACGCGGAGCGGCTCGCGGACGGCCGCATCATGATCACCACCGTTCCGCTGCTCTACGGCAGTTACACGGTTACCAAGGGACCGGGCACGTTCACGCTCGAGCCACCGCTCGATTTGAATCTCGCCGCCGGATGGCCGCTCTTCAAAGACGACAGCCGTAGGAACGCGGAGAAAGAGTACGCGACTTATCGCGAAAAGACCGCGCCCAAGACTCCGGAAAGCGTGGCCGGCGTCGCGCCGACTCCAGCGCCGCCGGCCGCGAATGAATTGATCCGGGTCGAGCCGGCCACGCAGGCGGAACCTCCGAAGGTGGCGGTCGTAACCCCACCGCCCGCGCCGCCCCCGTCCGCGCCGCCCAGCAAACAAACGAAGGGAAACAAGAAAAACCAGAAGGCAACCCCTACGCCTTCGCCGACTCCGGCGCGCACGCCGGCGATGGTCGCCCAGAATTCGCCATCACCGAAACCCACCGCCACGCCGGCGGCCACGACTCCGCCGACGGTCGCCGCCGCTTCGCCTTCGGCGCCGGCCGCCTCGCCATCACCGTCAGCGACGGCGGCTGATAATCTGCTCGCTTCCACCGCCGGCGGCGGCGTCTGGAAAACGTATCTGCCGGGCAAGATGCCCGTGGGACGACTCATCACTCCGGCCGATTTGAAGGATCTCGCCGATCGCGGGCTGGCCGGAGAACGCGTTTACCTGAAAGGCCAGTTCGTCGTGAATTTCACTGAACCGAATCGGGCCGTGCTTCGTCCGAAAACCGGTCTGACCGACGCCGTCCTGAAATTGGCCGGCGGCGGCCAGAACCTTCGGATCATCGTCGACTTTCCCGCCGGCTATAATCCGCCGACTCGCCGTTCGACCGTGACGCGCGACGATGCGCGCCCCTACGAGATCACCGAAGTGCGGAAGCAGAGCGACGGCCAGCTGAACGTCTTCGTCCGCGAGATCATGCAGTAGGACGCACCGCGAATTGCCTGGCTACGCTTGCGCCGGGATTGACTCAGTTATTCTTGAGGGGCGTGCCAAAAGTCTTCGGACTTGGCTTCCCGTCCCCGGCGCACTCTTTCACGAAAAACTTCTCCAGCGCGTCGCCATCTTTCACGTTAAACGGCCCTTTGATCTTCCGGGCTGCGCGGCCCGCGATGCGATACGTGATGGCTTTGAGCGGCTCATGTCGATCGACCCTCCACACAATTGTCACCTGCTGGCCATCGCTCGACCACTGCGCCCCAAACGCATTCGCCGCGGTATCGAGGAACTCCTTGATCTCCTCGAGCGGCCCGATCTTTTTGCCGGTGACCGCGTCCGTGAGGTAAAGATGGAAATTCTCATAGCCGAGTTCCCCGCTTCCGTGCGCGGTGACGGCAATCTTTCCATCGGGTGATATGGCGTTCGCCACGGTCACGTACTCATCTGGCCCGTATTCGTAATTCGAAGTGGCTCGAACAGAGACAACCGGCCATAGCAGGATCGACAAGAAAAGTAGAAACCGTGGAGTGCTCATAGGATCGCCCCTAGAAAAGTGCTACGGCGTGACTCCCGGGATCGTCTTCCCGTTCTCGATGATGACCTTGTTGTCCTCGATCGTGAAACTTTTGATGTCGTATTCCGTCGCGTAGTCGTCGGCATAACTGCGGAGCGATTTGAAACCGAGAAGGCTGTTGAGGATTTTGTCCGAAACTCCGCCGACCGAAACTTCGGTGATCTCGATGTTGCGGGGATTCCGGTCGGGCGACGGCTTCACCAGGAGCTCCCCATTCAAAAACCGCCCGCGAAATCCCACTTTCTCCAGCGGCACGCTGACCTGGACGCGGGCGACATTGTTCTCGATCGAAACGAACGCCTTGCCGCGCAACTTCTTGCTGGCGGCAATCAACTGATTGATGTCCGACGCGGAGAGCTCGATGCGATTGGTGCCAGGCGAGGGCGAGGGCGTAACTTCGGTCGTCGTTGTGCTACTGGCGTCGGTCGTGGTGTTCGTTACTTCAACCGGCGGCATCTTTGGACCGGACTTGAAGTCGTCCCAGCGCTGCTTGACCGCCGCCTGGTCCGCGTCCGTGGTTTCGATTTGTGGAATCGTTTTCGGTTGCTCCGAGGTAACGACATAACGCACCCCGACGTAGCCGCCGACGAAGAATGCGACCCCGAGCAGAATGAGAAACACGACCAGCATCATGCAGCCTTTCCCGAGGCATCCTGACCTTCTCTGTTTTGGCGGCGGTTCGATCCAGGTAGGTGACATGGCTTAGGGCGCGTTGTTTTTTTCGATCCGTTCCTGGGCGGCGATCAACTTGTCGTAGAGCCCGCGCAATCCTTCCGAGAGCATCCGGGTTCCGGCGAGCACCGGCATGAAGTTCGTGTCGCCGTTCCAGCGGGGCACGATGTGGAGATGAAGATGGTCCGGCACTCCGGCGCCCGCGCATTGGCCGAGGTTCAGGCCGACATTGAAGCCCTGGGCTTTCATCGTCTCGCGCAAAAGGCGTTGGCCGTGGACGGCGAGGTTCCAGAGCTCGAGCACTTCGTTTTCGCCTAACGACGAGGCGTCGCCGGTTTTTCGATAGGGCACCGCCATGAGATGACCGACGCTGTACGGATAGCGATTCATCATCAGGAAGGCGTTCTTGCGCCGCGTCACCACCAGATGCGCCGCATCGTCGCTCGACCGCGCGGCTTCGGAGAGAAAATCCGGGTTCGGCGTTTCCTGCTCGAAATATTCGACGCGCCACGGGCACCAGAGCGCTTCGATTTCGGCCTTCGGAAACTGCGTCAGGTCCTTCAAGTTGGACGCGAGACTACAAATCATCGGCGCAAAGTCGAGCGGCTTTTCGGATCAACGCACGAGCAGAAAATAGCGTTTCCCGGAGCGGCCCGCGGGCGCCGACTCGAGCTGTTTCCTCGGCACGCCCTGGAGCGGCGCCACCAGTCCTTCCATTTCGTCATCGGGCAGAACGAGCGCGTCGAGTTTGCCTGCGTTCCAAGCCGCGCTGGCCTGGCCCGCCTCCACGAATTCGGTCCGCCGCACATACAGAAGCATCCCCTCCTCTTCGCCACCCACGACCGCGTAACGCCACCCGTGGACCGCGGTTTCTTTCACGACTTGGCGGCCGAACACGGCGAACGCGTCCCGGTGTTCGGAAAGCGCGATCCGGATTTTCTGAACCGTGTACGCGCTCGTAAAAACCGCCGCCAGGACGATAGCGGTGGCGCAACTCCAGTCGACGATCGCTCTGAGATTATGCCGCTCCCTCAACCGCCCGACGATCGCGGCCAGGAGGAGACAGAGTGGCGGGACGATCGGAAAGATGCGGTCGATCCGTTTCGACGGGACGAAGGACAAGACCAACAAGCCGCCGAGGCTCCACGCGATCAGCCAGAACGTTTCTGCCCTGGCAGGGCGAGACTCAGTCGAGCCGTCGCTCTCTTTTTTCCACGCCAGCACCCCAAACCCGATCAACAGCAAACTCCACGGCGCGAAGCGATGAAGGAGATGCGGCAAATAAAAATAAATCGGCTGCGACCGATGCACTCCTTCGCTGAACCGCCCCGCGAACTCCCGGAGGACGACGTGCTCGGTAAATTCCGGCACGAAAAGAATTCCGCCGGCGACCCAGAGAACGAAAACGAGGAACGACAACAGCCATGGCATCCAGCCGGACCAGGCCGAACCCGCAGCCTTCGTCTTTCGCCGTCGCCATTCAAACGCGATAAGCCCGGGCCAAAGGAAAGCGTAAACGATCGGGCCCTTGATCAGCATCGCGGCGCTCAACAGAAAAAAGAGGAGAACCCGATCGCGTGTTGTCCAACGGCTTTCGGTCCGGATTTTTTGCCAGATCAGTCCGCCGATCCCGAAGATCACGAGCGCGAGCGGCATGTCGGTTCGGACGAGCGAACCGAGGCGCAAGGCAAAGAGGTTGAAGCAAAACGCGCAGGCCGCCACCAGCGCGGCGAGCGCTCCGTAAACCGAGGCCGCGCGCACGACCAGAACGAGCAAGGCAATCGCCGCCAGGAGCGACGGCAATCGCCACGCCAACTCCCACGAACGGGTCGCTTCGAAAAGGCCGGCGGAAATCCAGCCGACCAGCGGCGGTTTCGTCGCCACCCACCCGTTCGGCGTGTGCTGGTAGAACCAATGGCCGCGCTCCACCATTTCGAAGGAGGTGAACGCCTGTTTCGCCTGATCGAAATCGTCGAGATGCCAGGGTAGATTCGCGATCGAGAAGAGCGCCACCCCGAGACCGGGCAAAACCCAGCGCGCGATCCGGGAATGGAGAAAACGGCTCACTGGCGCGTTATCAATTTCGCCAAATGATGGCGCGAACCGGCGCAGCATCGCCCCCATCGATTCGAAGCGGCAACGCCGAGAAATGACAAAGACCGGCTTCCACTTCACTGAGGTCGAGCGATTCAACGATGGCGACGTTCGCCGCTGCTAGCGCGTGATGGTTCACTAACACCTTCGCCTCGATCGGGTCCACGGACGGCAGGTCGAGGCCGAGCAGCTTCACTTTTCGTTCTTTCAGCCACGGCGCGACATCTGGGGCGATCACGGGAATCCATCCGGGAAAAAGCTTCGAGTCTTTCCAGACGCCAGTCTTGAGGAGAACCCGCGGCGCCAAGTCCGCCACCGATCCGATATCATCGATTCCGATCTCACGCCTTTCGCCCGTTCTAAATTTGCTCGTCAGATCAACCACAACCGCTTCGCCAAAGTAAGTCTCGAGCGGCATTTGCTCGATCGTCGTTGCGCCTTCCTTGAAGTGAAAGGGCGCGTCGGCGTGGCTGCCGTTGTGGACCCCCATCGTGACCGCGCCCACATTCACCGTCGCCCCCTCCGCGATTTTCCATTTCAACTCGAAGTGAAAGGCCGTGTCGCCCGGCCAGGGTGCCAGACCGTTGAAAAGCGGGCGTGAGATATCGAAAATTTTCATGCGGCAATCGCTCGCAGGCTATCTGCCGGGAGCCCACGGCGAAAGCTTCAACTGCCGGCGGGCCGCCGTTCGAGAATGACGAGCGCGATCCCGCCCAGGACTGCGAGCGAAGCCAGCGCGAACCGCAAGGTGATCGGCTCGACGAGCAACCCGATCCCGCCGGCCGCGGCGAGCACCGGCACGCTCAACTGCACGGTCGCGGCAACGGACGCTTTCAATCCCGGCAACGCCGAATACCAGATCGCGTAGCCCACCCCCGACGCGAGTGCGCCCGAGACGATCGCGTAGCCAACTCCGCCGCGATCGAAATTCGCCCAGGGAAACGCCGCCACGCTCAGCGCCACGGCCAGCGGAACTGCGCGCAGGAAATTGCCGGCTGTCGCCGCCAAGGGATCGCCGCTGTCTTTGCCGCGCAGCGAATAAATACCCCATGCGATTCCGGCGCCGAGCATTAAAGCGGCCGCTCCCAACGGTGGCGCTGAGAGCCCCGGCAGGACCAGGGTCACGAGTCCGACAAGCGCGAGCGCCAGGCCTGCCATCTGAATTCCGCGGAGCCGCTCTCCCTTTCTCAGCGCCCAGAAAATCATCGTTGCCTGCACCGCCCCGAACAAAAGCAGTGCGCCGGTACCCGCTGTGAGGCGCAGATAGGCAAAGGAGAAAAGCGCCGCGTATCCAAACAGCGCCAGCGCGGACGGCCAGCTTCCCGCCTTGCGGCCCGTTCCTTTCCTCAACTGGACGATGATCCACAGGCAAATCGCGCCCGACAGAATACGCACCAAAGTGAACGTCGCCGCATCGATCGTGGTGTGTTTGAGCGCCTGCCGACAAAGGAGCGAGTTGCCCGCGAACGCGACCATCGCCAGCGCGGTAAAAATAAATATCCTTACTCTTGTCATCCTGAGCGACCCGAAGAACGTTCGCGCGGGACAGCGTCAAGCCGTCACTGGATTGTCAGATCGGCGGAAGCGAACAGGGTGTAAACCAAGCCCAACGGATTTCTTTCTGTCAGCAGCGCACGTCGAGCGTCCAACACCGCGCGGCCCGCTTTCGCGCCACTTAAGAATCGGCCGATAAACTCCCGTGCGAAATCGCGCGCGAGCGCCTCTGCCACTGCTACCTCGGTGCCAAGAACGCCAGAAGCGTTTCGGCCGTCCACCAGTGCTTTGAGAAAAGGGGACAACGCATCGGGACTATAGCCCAGCGTCCCGCAGGCATTTAAAAAAACCAGCGGCGCGTGCGACCATACTGGCTTGTCGCCAAAGTCCTGGGGCCGGACTTTTCCCGGTTCTGAAGCGGTAGCTTTTTGGAACTGCAAATAGGGAGGATAGGTTTTTGCCGCATCCAACTGGCCTCCGCGGGCGTGGCAAAAGAAATAAATAATGTCGGGCTGCTTGTTGCGGAGTAAATCCAGAATCTCATCCCGGCCGTATTCGGGCGAATTCCAGGTCGCCAGTTGCGAAAGCTCCTTCCAATGCTCCGCACAGAGCGCAAGTTTCGCATTCAAACCGGCGACGAGTTCGAAGGTCCCTGTCGAGTGAATGGCGGCCGGTTCGTTCTTTGGGTGGTCATTCTCTTCCTCCACCTGCCGAGGCGGGACTTCGAGAATATGTCGAAAGCCCCAAAACCGCAGCGGGCACGCGACCGTATCTTCATGGTACGGAGCCAAGCCTTTCGCCTTTCGTTCCGCCTGAAGCGCAGGATTCAACAGACAATCGGCTGGTTCGCCACATTTCGAAGTCTGGAAAGGACAGCCCGGAGAGGGCACGGCCGCCAGGCAGGTACCACGATCGACCGTTACACCGCCTATTTGCTTCGCCTCGTCGTCGTAGCGGCGGTCGTAAACGAAAGCCCACGGGACGACCTTGTCGCGCAGGATAGGCGCAATGAGAATCGTTTTCCCTTCCTGGGCGAGAAGGCCCTGGATTTTTTCCTTTAGCTCCGGCGACGGCGCGATCGTATTGAACAGGTTCCATCCGGCGGACGCGAGTTTGGCAACCGCCTCGCGGCAGAGCGCGTCGCGCATCTGCGGCGACCCGAAGAAGCGATACAGGCGATTGGCGTCAAAGGCGATTCCGTCCAGCGTTTCGCGAATTTGTTTCACGATGTCGGGAATGTTGCTGTCCGGATAGACATTCGTCTCCATCACTGCGGCCCCTTTGATAGTAAGAATGTCGCGATCTCCAAGCTTGTTGACCACCACAGTGAGAGCGCGCTTTCCTTTCCCTTCGATTTGGTCAAAATCGGTCGTGCGCGAGTACTCCATCCGGGCGAGGTAACAGGCATTGCCGACCCGTGCGGCGCGACGGACAGGGCGCGGGCCAGCGCTTCTGCGCTCGGACCGGTGGTCTCTCCCCGGTTCAGGATTTTTGCAGCGAGGCGAAATGATTGGATCAGATTGTTTCGGAAATAAATCCCGAAACGCAGTAGCCCAATGCCAGGTTTCGATGGCGCAATCGCAAAATAAACCGGCTCGGTCGCGGCACCCTTCGGAAGCCACAATTCCTGAACCGGATGACCAATCACTTCAAAATCGATCCCCGCGACCGCGACCTCGATCCACCTCCCGCTGACTTCGGGAGCCCATTTGAACACCTCTTCGAATAATGCCGTCGCTCCGATAGTGATGATACGCGCGTCTTTGGGGCCGATTTGAACCGCCAAATGGCAGATCTCACCGGCCACGAGTCCGGCTGATTGCTGTTCGATTTCTGCCAACTCACCGCTCCTGTCGCGCCAAAGGCTGGAATTAACGAAACGCGCCGCCGGCATTTCCTCGAAGATCGCTGTCGCCGGGCTCGGCCCTCTGGCGAACTGTTTGCGCAAACGGAGCGGAATGGAAGGCGTCGTGAACCCCGCCTTGCGGCGGATTTGGCGAATGTCCGCCAGATGACGAGAAAGCGGGAGCAATCCTTCACGTTCGTGGATATTAAACGCGAAAGTCCCCCAGTCCGACTCGACGTTTTGGAGGACCTTGCGGGATTCGGTCTCAGCCGCCAATTCCGGAAAAAATTCCTGGTACTCGAGGGCCGCCTCCGGAAAAACCGAGACGTCGTTGAGCTGGTGGCTCAGTTCGGTCAGCCCGAGGCCTACGCTAGAGACACGCAACGCATCCTCTCGTCCGTGGCCTCCAAACAAAGCCGCCATTACCTCGGGTTGCTCCGCCTCGAGGAACGCATGATCGAGCGCGAAATCATGGATGAGCTTGTCGTAAAAGGTGTGGAAGAAAGCTTCTGTCTGAGCCGTCGCGGGCGTTTTCCGGGCGACAACAAGCGCCGCGGGCCCGCCACGGTCGCATAATGCCTGGGCGACGCGGCGCGCGGCCGGCGCGTCTTTCGCGTCCGGGCAATGAAGGACGAGCAACCGCGTCTGCCAGCGCTCCGTCCAGCGCGTTAACCACGCCACCGGCTCCCATTTTTCGAGTTCGCCGGAAACCAAGTCGAACACAAAGCCTCCGAACCAGGGAAACGAGTCGATATGCAACACCTCCACGGCCGGCCAACTCGGCGGTGTCTCCCATAATAGCGTGCTGGAACACCGCACAGCCTCATTTACTTCGCTTTGCGGTCTGCTCCCAAAAAGATTGCGCACCCACGCCTCAAGCGGATGTTCCGGCTGCGCATCAACCTGCAGAATCCGGAGCGGCAGCGTAAATGGCAGAGTTAACGCACGGGGCCGGACGAGGCTTTGTCGGACTAGATTCCAGTGGACGTTAACCGCTATCCCTGGGTAGGAAATCTGTTCCGCGGCCCGGCCCAGCAACTTCTCCCAATCGAGTTCCGCCAATTCCTCGCCGCGAATGTCGAGGGCTACTCGATAGAGCGTTTCACCCGGCAGCAACGTCTTGGGCCCCGCAACCAATGAGGTGACCCGCACCGTGTGGAAGAGCCAGGCCAGATCTTCCGGCAACATATCCGCCCGGCGCAGCCAATCCGGATTGAAGCCAGCAGACATTCCGGCTTCCGGAACGCCGATCTGCAAGAGCGCGAGTCCAGACTTATCGCGCGAGATCACTACCGGCAGATCGATGCGTTGGTATTCGGATCGCGGCACTATTCAGAAAATTTTTTCACCAACGCGGGCAGTCCATCAAGACTCGACCCGGCGACTTGATGAAGGCCCAAGCCCCAGAGCATTGCGGTTATGTAGGATCTCCATCCGCCCCAGATCGGATCGTTCAGCCAGAGTAGCCCCACGCCTACGACGCACGTGATCAGCATAATGGCTGCGGTCAGAAGCAAGTCGTATTGGTCTATTTTCTCAGTGAGTTTTTCGGAGCCGATTCGTTCATGCGTCTTGATTCCACGCAGCTGCTCTACTGGTGCGAAAGCCGTCGAAGAAAGAGCCTCAAGGACGCCCGTCCTCGTCGATGGACCGATTTCGCCAAGGCCGCCACCGCCCGCAGCAGCAACCCTCTTCCTGGTCGCAATTACAGCGGCGTCGTATTGGATCCGGACAGTTCGCCAGTCGTTTCGCAAGCGTGCGTCTTCCGCGGTCTGCAAAGCCGTTTGGACAGTCTTGCCGTCGGTGCCTTCCGCTGCTTCGGCCGGAAGCGTGTCATTGTACGACCGGAGCGCCTGAATCAAGGCCGCGAAGTATATCCCGTTTATTTCGTTGTAACGCTCGTCCGCGTTCCGAACATCGTCCTCGTCACCCAGCGCGGATATTTTCGGCTTGAGTTGGTTGGCCAAATCCCTCCAACGATCCTCCGCCAAACCGAGCGGTGCCGGTCCTTTCAAAGCCCGGTCAAATTCGACCCTCAGCACTTTTGCGAATGCCGTCCGAGCGGTTCGGAATTGGTCGCTCATGACGCGCCAGGTCGCCGGATTGGCGTTCTTTTTTGCCTCCGAAATCCCCGGCATGACCTTCTGATCAATCTCGGCCGACATGTCAGGATGATTTTTTGCGTAATCCAGCACCTCTTTCGAAAACGCCTCGATTGCGTCAATGACTGCTGTGCGCAGTCCTTCTTCGATTTTCGCCAGAAGCGGAATGATATCGGCGGGCGTGCCAGCCTTCGCGAAATACGAGCGTCCAAGAGTTTCCCACTCGGCGAGCGTGGCCTCAACCAGCGCTGGCGGAGAGACGGCGTCTAATCTGCGACCGGCATTGAGCCACTCCGGGAGTGCTTGGATTTTCGTCTCAATCTCTGTAAGTGGGTCGGCGGCGTTATTGACAGCGGTGCCCTGATCGAGGCTTCGCTGGATTCGGTCGAGCTGCTTTTGTAACTCAACGAAGACTGCCTTGATCGGTTCGCCTGGAGCACCCGCCGCTTTTTCGATTGCCGCGAAATCGTCTCGCACGTAATCGAGCCGCCGCAGCCCGGCTAGCTTCGGCCGCAGTTCCTTGGTGTATTTGCGAACCGAAAAGGAAGCCAAGACACCCACGGAAATCCAAAAGGCGGCAACGTACCAGTCATTCTTCACTAACATAGTAAGTTCCTTGGTCACGGGATTGCCGTTCGAACCGGAAAGTCGGATGGTGCCGATATACTCGCCGGGATCTTCGATACCTTCGATCTCGAAGACCGAGGTGCGTCCGGAGAGCGCTTCGACCGTATAGGATTCAACCTGCGATTGCGGTGCCCCCGATGCTAGCGGCTGGCCATCGAGTTTTATCTGTGCGAAACGGGCCTGCTTTCGCACCTTGTCGCTTTCCTTCAGGGCCACCCCTTCGAGAGCGGGCGGATACAGGTTAACTTTCTGGCCGGCCGTTTCGCGCACCGTAAATCGGACGCTTGCGTTGCCGTAGCATCCCTTGGTTACAGCGACGGTTTCGACGGCGTCGATTTGAACCGTCAGCGCCTCTTTCTTTCTTTCGACGGTCAAAGTCCAATTCTTGAGCTTTCCCGAATAGGACGCGACCAGATGGCTTTTGTATTCCCCGGCGATTGGAAACGAGGCAGTGACCTCGAGCACCGGTCGCTCGTTCAAAGCGATATTGAACGGTCCCGCTGCTGAGTTTCCGTCCAAAGTCACCCGTGGATGGACACGGGTACCATTGACTGAGACAAAGTCGTCCACCGTGATAAAGAAATTGGAGATATCGGCTCCCTCGATCTCCAACGGAATCCGGAACGACGAGTTGGTTTCGCTTACCGTCAATTTGATGAGCCCTGAAGCATCAGCATCGACCACCTTGATGGACGGCGAGGGTGTCGGCGTCGGGCTAGGACTAGGAGCTTGTCCGGCGCAGACCTGCGCTGCCACAAGCAGGACTACAAGAGTGGCGGGGGTACTGCGAATCATCGTGATCTCGAGGAAAACACCAGGCCGCAGCATCGTGAAACAGGCGCAGGCTTTGTGCAATCTCGAAATTTCGGCGATGTCAGTCCCCTGGTTACGTTGGTGCCGTTGTCCGACATCCGCGCCACACTTCAAACGCCCCGTTTGACGATAGGTGCGTGACGAAATAGCGTCGCTCTATGGCACAACTCGCAGAGCCGCCTCCGCCAGCATCTGGTTCCTACGCCACCACCAAGGTATCGCCGCCGATCGACGTTAATGCCTGGATCGAGGCGAACCGCGAGCTGTTCAAACCGCCGGTCGGCAATCGTTATCTCTACGACGGCCGCGATTTTTTCGTGATGGTCATCAAAGGTCCGAATGCCCGGAACGATTTCCATCTCGTCGATTCGGAGGAATATTTTTACCAGCTCAAGGGCGACATCAAAGTCCGCATCCGCGAGGGAGACCGGATCGTCGATCATCTCGTCCGGGAAGGCGAAACCTTCTTCATTCCTCCCAATGTGCCGCACGCGCCGGTCCGGCCGCCCGATACGGTGGGGATCGTCGTGGAACGTCGGCGCCCCGCCGGCGAGCACGAGCACGTCATTTTTTACTGCGAACAATGCGGCGCGGTTGTCGAAGACATCGATTTCGATTGCGGGGACATCGTCGAGCATTTCAGCCAGGCAATGCTCGATTTTTGGAAGGACGACCAGCGCCGCACCTGCAAAAATTGCGGCGCCAAAGTCCCGCAGCCCGAGCCGGTCAAGCCGTTCTAGGTAGGGACATCGCGCTGCGATGTCCGTGGACGCCGCAGCGCGGCGTCCCTACCGTCATTTGATGAAGATCGATCTCCACACGCATATTCTCCCGCGCGAGTGGCCCGATCTCGACGCCAGGTACGGTTATCCAGGATTCATTCGGCTCGAACATTATCAGCCCTGTTGCGCGCGGATGATGATCGGCAACCGCGTCTTTCGTGAGATCACCGATAACGTTTGGGAACCATCGCGCCGCCTCGAGGAAATGGATCGCACCGGCGTGGACATGCAGGCGCTGTCGACCGTGCCGGTCATGTTCAGCTATTGGGCGAAACCGCAGGACGCGCTCGATCTCTCGCGCCGCCTGAACGATCACATCGCGGAAGTCGTCCGCGCGCATCCCTCGCGCTTTACCGGTCTGGCCACGATTCCGTTGCAGGACCCGGACCTGGCGGCGACCGAGCTCGAGCGATGTGTGCGGGACCTCGGCCTGGGCGGCGCGCAGATCGGCACACACGTCGACGCCAACCAGCATTTCGGCCGGCTCGACACGTTGAACCTCGACAACGCCGCGCTTCAGCCGGTTTGGAGCGCCGCGGAACAGCTCGGCGCCGCCATCTTCGTGCACCCCTGGGACATGGTCGGCAAGGAACGGATGCCAAGGTACTGGTTGCCCTGGCTGGTCGGCATGCCCGCCGAAACGTCGCTCGCGATTTGTTCGATGATCTTCGGCGGCGTCTTCGGTCGCTTCCCGAAATTGCGCGTGGCTTTCGCCCATGGCGGAGGCGCGTTCCCGTTCACGATCGGCCGGATCGAACACGCCTTCCACGTCCGTCCCGATCTGTGCGCGATTGATAACAAGGAAACGCCCCGCAGCTTTCTCGCGACCGCCGAGCACCCAGCGCGCTTCTATGTCGATTCCCTTGTTCACGACGCTGATGCCCTCCGGCTTCTCGTGAAACTCTTCGGCGCTTCGCGGGTCGCTCTCGGCTCCGATTACCCTTTCCCGTTGGGAGAAGCGCATCCCGGTTCGCTCATTGAATCGATCCAGGACCTGTCCGCGGAACAAAAGGCGCAGCTTCTCTCCGAGACGGCGCGTCAGTTCCTGGGGCTGGCTGAAAAAGGCGCGGCGGTTTAGAAACGGAACCGTGCCCAAGGCAAACACCGGTGCGATCGCAAAAAAATTGCGCAGTCACGCGCTCTCCTACCCCGAAACGACGGAAACATTTCCCTGGGGCGAGAGCGCCTTCAAAGTGAAAGGGAAAACGTTTGTCTTCATGCGCGCGGAACCCGGCGAACTCAGCTTCTCCGTGAAATTGCCGAAGTCCCGGAAGCAGGCGCTCGCCCTTCCCGGCTCGGAGCCAACCCACTACGGCATGGGCGCGAAAGGCTGGGTCACATTGCGGCCGACCGCAACGACATCCCTGAAATTACTTCAGTCGTTCATCGACGAGAGCTATCGCGCCGTCGCTCCGAAACGAGTTTTGGCCGCGCTGGATTCTTCTTCCTAATTTCGAGATTGGGCGTTGGACGTTGGGCGTTTTCTTCTACTCCATCTGTCGCAGGTACTCCCGATCCCACGCCGCCGGAATACTTTCTCGCGGCGAGTACGGGCCCGGCACGTAAGCGCGCGACGCGATCCCCTGCTGGCTCAGCTCGCAGACGTGCCAGTCCTGTTTATTCGTGACGTCCCAGAATTCGATCGCGTCCTCCGGATTAAAATCAGGTTGGTCGAACGCCTCCGGATGAAAAAACCAGTCGCATCGGATGAGGGTCTGCTCCGGCGATTGCGGCCAGAGCTGATGCACCATCACATAGTCCGGATGCATGCTCAGAAGCATGTTCGGAAAGATCGAGTAATAAAACACGCGATCCCCCTCCTCTTGCTCCTGCTCGTGCTCTTGCTCTTGCTCTTGCTCTTGCACCTGCTCCTGCTCGTGCTCGTGCTCGTGCTCGTGCTCGTGCTCGTGATCGATCTTCATCGCGCACGCTTCGCCACTCATCGTCAAACTCTTCCCTTTATTTATCCTCATGAACCCGCCGAGAAACGGTCCTTCGGTCAAATCATTCTCCGCCGAATCGTAGGGCGACACCTTGGACAACATCGGATGCACTCCCGGGCAGTGATAACACTCCGAATAATTCTCGAACATCAGCTTCCAGTTCGCCTGGACCTCATAATCGACGCTTTTCGCCGAACGCAATTCCCCGAGGTTCCACTGCGAAAATTTTCCTTCCAGGGGCCCGAACCATTTGTCGAGAGCGGCCGCATCTTCCGCGAGGTTTACAAAAATGAATCCTTCCCAGAGCTCCAGACGGACGGGGTGCAGCGAGAATTCGTCCTTATCGAACCCCTTCATCTCATCCATGTGCGGCGCGCCGATCAACCGGCCGTCCAACCCATAAGTCCAGGCGTGATACGGACATTGAATTGCCGACGCATGCCCGCGCTCCTCCTCGCACAAACGCGTCCCGCGATGGCGACAGACGTTGTAGAACCCGCGGACGGTTTGCGCGCGATCGCGCGTCACGATCAAACTTTCCCCAGCGACTTCCACGACAAAAAAATCTCCGGGTTTCGCGACCTCGCTCTGATGCCCGACCAGCACCCATTGCCTCGCGAAAATCTTTTCCCGCTCCTCCTCAAAAACTTCCGGCGCGACGAAGTATCGCTGCGGCAACGTCTTCGCGCCCCCGGCAATTGTGTCAGCGGTTTTCGGAAACGCGTGAATCACTTTCCCCGGCATGACAACTCACTTTTGTTAGGGCGCCTCGGGCGTGTCCCATGCCTTGGACAATCGAGAAGTGGGCACGGCCGGGATAGCGAGGCCGGCGGCGGCATAGTGGGAAGTATCGTTGAACAGAGTCAGCCGCGCGCTGACCGCATCCTTGAAGTCGACAATATTCAGCGCAGCGGGACTTTGATCCAGAGTGTCGCGATAACGCCGCGGATCGAACCCGATGAGCGAACTGAGCAAGAGCCGGATCGTCGCCTTGTGGGAAACAATCAGAACATCCTCCGAGGCATGTTCGCGCACGATATCCATGAGCACTGGTAACGCGCGCGCCGTGACCGCCAGTCCGCTTTCGCCGCCCACGGGCGCGAAGGTGTAGGGATCCTTTTCCCACGCCGCCGCTTCCTCGGGAAAAGTCGCTTCAACTTCCTTGCGGGTCATCTGTTCCCAACGGCCGTGCGAAATTTCGCGGAGACCGTCACGGGTTTGAATTTCCAGGCCGTGGGGCTCGGCCAGGATGCGCGCCGTGGCGACGGTCCTGCCCATCGGCGACGCATAGACGGCCGCGATGTTTTCTTTCGCCAGGCGAACCGCCAGCCGTCGCACTTGTTCCCGGCCGTCATCGGAAAGCTCGACCTCAGTCGCGCCGGCGAAACGATCTTCGGCGGTGAGAACGGTGGCGCCATGGCGGACGAGGAAGATACGGCTATGCATAATGTTGTTCTCCAATCACAGCGGAAATGGGACAACCGCACAAGGCTCCAAGATCAGCCCGGCGTTTGCCATTTAGATTTGCCCCGGCAGGCAACCGGGATGCACCCGGCCCGCGAACATTTGCTGGAGTTAGATGGGGCCGAGGGGGAAAAGGGTGGAAAACCGTCTGGAAAGATCGATTTGGGCGCTGTTCGAACGGGCGCGGATTCTTAGGGCAGACGGGCGCCGATTGCTTAGCCAGCTCGGCAAAAACAGAGAACAGATAAACTCGCGCGACGCTTCGAACAGACGCGTCACCCGTCCGCCGGATCCGTCTCGGCCAACCACGCGGATCTCGTGAGCGCGGAAACCCAAGCCGGCGATGGCCCGAAGAAAACGGTGCGGCGAAGGCGCCGCCGGAATCCTGGACGCGCGTTTCGCGCCGGAGTTGCCGATTTACCGACACGCGATTCATTCAGCCGGACGCTGGCGCTCGTCCGTGCGGCCCTGCGGGCGTGGGAAGCTCGCCATCTGCCTCCTGAGACTGCGTCAGCCTGGCGGACGAGGAAGTAGCGCTGGTCGGTTCGTTTACCGCGGCGTTTCGTAGGGCGGTTCGTCGGTTGCGATCGGAGTCGTTTGGGCAGGAGGATTGATCAGGTTGAAGACGAAAGCCGCGATGATGGCCGCCCCGAAATTCGCCGCCAAAAAAATCCAGATATTTCCCCAGCTCGAGAGCCCGAGCATCGAGATCCCTAACGCCACGGCGGGATTGAACGCGCCCCCGGAAATGCTGCCGACCGCGAACGCTCCCGTCATCACTGTCATTCCGATCGCCAGGCCGTAAAAGGAATTGCCTGAGGTTCCCTCGGCCGTCGCCGCATTGAGCACCACGTAGACGAGAGCAAACGTGAACAGGAATTCCGCCAGGAAAGCCGGACCGACCTGGAGCGTCATCGGAGTCACAGCCACTCCGGCACGGAAGAACTTTACCACGACCGTAGCCAGGGCGGCACCGGCGAGTTGCGCGATGATGTAAGGCACGACATCCGCCGCCATGACCTTGCCGCGAATAAAAACGCCGAGGGTGACAGCAGGATTGTAATGCGCGCCCGAGATATGGCCGCCCGCATAGACCATGACCATGAGCGCCGCGCCGATGGCAAGGGGTGCAATCACAGTCGTTCCCGCGCCGATCACGGTGAGACCGATGGTAAGAACCAAAAAGAAAGTGCCGATAAATTCCGCGCTGTATTTTTTCATATGATTGATTTTGGAACCGCCATCCTCGTCACCGTTTGTCTTTCTGTCCCCGGCGGGAATCGAACCCACATTTAAGGTTTAGGAAACCCTCGTTCTATCCGTTGAACTACGGGGACGCAAAGCCAAACCTTTGGCGGACGACATTCGCGAAAAACATTGTCCCGTCCAAGCTTCAATTTCCTGGTCGGGCCCGCGAAAAAGGACGGGATGGCCGCGACGCCGGTTGAAGTAACGGCACGGCGGTTTACCTTAAGCGCGTCTTGCGATCACGGGGGCACACGCATTTGCTGAAGGGGAAGAAGCTCGCGAGCGGGTTACTGATCGTCGGCGCGTCGCTGGTGGTCCTGGTGGAAGCGCAAAGTCGCCGCCTTGGGCCGACCGCCATCCCAGCCGGCAGCGTCCCTTCGTTCGCCGGTAACGCGCAGCACACCGCGGTCTACCCGCCCACCGTGCCAAACCTGAACCGGATCCGCTGGTCGGCCACCATCGACTTCAGTAACTCCGGCGACCTGGCGCATTATGGCGCCCCTCTCGTCACCGCCGCCAACACCGTCCTCGCCCCGGTAAAAATCGTGGGCAATTCATTCCGCGTGGACGCGTTCGACGCCGGCACCGGCGCGACGAAGTATTCGCTCACCACTGATTACGTCCTGCCGAGCCACAACTGGATCCCGGTTTACAATCCCTGCCTTACTACCGGCTCCTTCGGCACCCGGCTCTACTATGCCGGCGCGGGCGGGACGATTTACCACATCGACAACCCGGATTCGGCCGGCCATGGCGCGCCGGTGCAGGAAGTCTTCTATACGACTCTTGCCAACTACTTGTCCAACGCCGCCGCCTATAACGCCTCCGTCTTCATCAATACGCCGTTGACCGCGGATAGCAGCGGGAATGTCTTTTTCGGGTTTCGCGTTCAGGGGACGGCACCCTCGCCTTTGAGCACAAGCCAGAGCGGGTTTGCTCGCATCGATCCGAATGGCAACGGCGCCTACATCCTCGCCGGGACGGCAGCGAACGATCCCAGTATAAACCGCGACTCGCACAATTCCGCGCCGGCCTTGAGCAATGACGAGGCGACGCTTTACGTCGTAGCCAAGTCGTCCACCTCGGACGTGTCCTACCTGCTGGGACTGGATAGCAACACCCTGGCCCCGAAGTATCGAGTCTCGTTAAAGGACCCGCGCAATGGCAATGCCGCGACAGTTACGGATGACAGCACTGCTTCTCCGACCGTGGCCCCGGATAACGATGTCTACTTCGGCATCCTGGGAAATCCGACGACGGGTTTCCGCGGTTACCTTCTGCGCTTTAGCAGCGACCTGGCAATACAGAAAACATCGGGCGCATTCGGGTGGGACTATACGGCTGCGATCGTTCCGGCTTCGATGGTCCCATCCTATCAGGGCAGTTCTTCCTACCTGCTATTTTGCAAATATAACAATTATGCATTTGGAGATGGCAACGGAGTGAACCGGCTCGCGCTGCTCGATCCAAACAGCACCCAGGTCGATCCGCACAGTTCCGCGCCGGGCTTTGTCGAAATGCGCGAGGTGTTGACCTTGATCGGACCTACCCCGGATGAAGACAACTACGGACCGCCGCCCAAGTTTCCATACGCAGTCCGGGAATGGTGCATCAATACCGCCGCCGTGAATCCAGCAACCAACAGCATCTTTGTCCCGAACGAAGATGGCCGACTCTACCGCTGGAACGTTGCCACGAATTCATTTTCCCAGGCGGTAACTCTCACAGAGGGGATTGGCGAACCATACGTCCCGAGCCTGATTGGGCCAGACGGAACTGTCTACACTCTCAATGGCGGAACCTTGTTCGCCCTCGGCCCGCCGAGTGGCGTTGGTTTCACAGCCAGTTCGAGCGCGCCCGATGTCCGCACTTTCGTCACGGGCCAGCCTGTCACCTTCACTGCCACCGTCACAAACCCCGCTGCTCCCGGTGCGACTCCAACCGGCACGGTTACGTTTCAGGATTTCACTTACCAGGACCTTACGCCGATCACGACGACGCTGGCGTCTAACGTCCCGATAGGCGCCAATGGGCAAGCTTCAATGACTACATCCACGCTGGCCGCCGGGAACGGTTTTCTGGGAAGCCATGTCATCACCGCAAGCTATAGCGGCGACGCTAACTTCCCCACGGCAAGCGCAACTCTCGTCCAAAAGGTCCACGCATTTGCGACCACGACGAACCTGACTTCATCGCCGAACCCATCGCTCCCGGGACAAACGGTTATCTTCACCGCCACTGTTACGGGCGGCTCGCCCGGGCCGACTGGAATGGTCACCTTCCAGGAGGGGGCGAATACCCTTGCACAAGTTCCTTTAAACAATGGCGCAGCGTCCTTCAGCACCGCGGGCCTTACTCCGGGGGACCATACCATTACTGCTACCTACCAATCCGCCACGTTAGCCGCTTTAAGCAGCGGCAGCACCACGCAAACCGTGGCAGTATCGACATCCAGTCCGACGCCGACTTCTACACCTACACCTACCCCATCCACGACCCCAACGGCGACAGCTACCGCTACCGTCACAGCAACAGCTACCGCAACGGCTACACCGACCGCGACTGCAACGGCTACACCCACCGCGACCGCAACTGCCACGCCCACCGCCACGGCTACCGTTACTCCGACAGCTACCCCGACTGGAACGCCCACCGCTACCCCGACGCAAGCGATCAATCTTTCCACCCGAATGCGAATCGAAGCCGGCGATAGGGCCGGCATTGGCGGCTTTATTATTACCGGCTCGGTTTCGAAGCGCGTGCTTATCCGGGCGATAGGGCCATCGCTACGACCGTCAGGCATTCCCCAGCCTCTGGCCGACCCGTTCCTCGACCTATACGGCTCTGGACCGTCGCCGATCGCATCTAACAACGACTGGCGCGACACTCAGGAAGCCAGCATCAAGGCCACAGGGATTCCGCCCGTGAACGACCTTGAATCCGCGATCGACGCTACCCTCGCACCCGGCAACTACACCGCGGTTGTTCGCGGTAAGGATGGAGGAAGCGGCGTTGCGCTCGTCGAAGTTTACGATCTCAACCAGGGTGCCGGAAAATTGTCGAACATCAGCACGCGCGCATTTGTTGGCAGCGGCGCTGATATTACCATTGCCGGTTTTATCCTTGGAAATCAGAGCGGCTCGACCAATGTCGTCGTTCGCGGCCTTGGCCCCAGCCTGGCCGGTGCGGGAATAGCAAGTCCGCTGGCTAACCCCGCGCTGGAACTCCGGGATGGGGACGGCGCCCTCCTCGCCACAAACAACGACTGGCGGGACGATGCTATTCAGGCTGCAAAGGTGATGGCCGCCGGTCTGGCGCCTTCCGACAACCGCGAAGCCGCCATTGCCGCCACGCTGACTCCCGGACGCTACACGGCTTTACTGGCGGGAGAGAATAGCGGCATCGGCATCGGCCTTGTGGAGGTTTATGTTCTCGACCATTAGGCGCGCCGGATTGGCGGGTATGGTGTGGCTGGGAGCTGGAGCAGCCTTCGGCCAGGTCCTGGCGCCGAACGCGTTTCAAGCGGAACCACTCGAACGTTCTGGCGATCCTCCCATGTCTATCTGGAGGACCGGCATATCGGACGGTAAAATTTCCCAGCACGGTCCTTTCACCAGTTACCAGGTCAATGTCGACAGCAACGGACAAAACATCACGGGGGACGCGGCCAACGAGCCATCGATCGCAGTCGATCCGACCGATCGCAACAAAATGACGATCGGTTGGAGACAGTTCAATAGCGTGAACTCTAATTTCCGTCAGGCCGGCTGGGCCTTTACTAACAATGGCGGCGTGTCCTGGACTTTTCCCGGCGTCCTCGAGAGCAATGTTTTTCGCAGCGATCCGGTGCTCGCTTCGAACGATACCGGCCAATTCTTCTACCTCAGCCTGCTTACCACGTTCTTTGATAACATGTGGCGCTCAACCGATAGCGGCCACTCCTGGATCAATCTCGGAGACGCCACCGGCGGCGATAAGCAATGGTTCGCAATCGATAACACGAACAGCACCGGCCATGGGTTTCAATACCAATCCTGGAGCACGGCCGGGAATAACTATGGAGGAAGACAGTTCAGCCGCTCGACCGATGGTGGCTCGGCCTGGATGCCCCCGATCTTTCTTCCGAACTCCCCGACGTGGGGAACCCTCGATGTGGATGCGAACGGCAATCTGTTTCTTGGCGGACTCAATTTTGGCACCGGCCAACTATGGTCGCTGCGCTCCAGCAACGCTCGCAACGCCGCGGTAATCCCGACTTTTGACCGGGTCACGCCAGTGAACCTCGGCGGCGTCCTCAACGGTGGCCAGTCCATCAACCCCGAGGGATTGGTAGGGCAGCTTTTCGTCACGGCGGATCGTTCCGGTAGCTCGACCAACAACAACGTCTACTGGCTGGCCAGCGTGATACCGACAGGCGCTTCCACTGGCAGCGACGTCATGTTCGTGCGCAGCACGGATGGCGGGACTAGCTTCAGTGCTCTCCGCCGGATCAATGACGACCCGATCAATCACAGCAAATGGCATTGGTTCGGTGCCCTCTCCGTAGCGCCCCAGGGCCGTCTCGACGCGGTCTGGCTTGATACTCGTAATGCCGCTAACAACACCGATTCACAACTCTTTTACTCCTACAGCCTGGACGGTGGTAATAGCTGGTCGCCCAATGCCGCCGTGAGCGAGCCGTTCAATCCGTTTCTGGGTTATCCGAACCAGAACAAGATCGGCGATTACCTGACCATCGTGTCGGACGTCGCAGGAGCCAATGTCGCTTATCCCGCGACCTTCAACGGCGAACAGGACATCTATTACGTACGGGTAGCGCCTCCGGTTCTCCAGTTACTTAACATCTCAACCCGGATGCGAGTCGCCGCGGGCGAGAAAGTACTGATTGCCGGTTTCATCGTTACCGGGACGGAACCCAAACGCGTTATCATTCGTGGAATTGGGCCCTCGCTAAGCGGCGTTGGCGGGACCCTGTCGGACCCGGTTCTCGAGCTGCACCAGGGTAACGCCACGCTTGTCGTGAACGACAATTGGAAGACACGGGAGGACGGAAGCAGCCAGGAAGCAGAAGTCTCGGCTACTACGATTCCACCCACGCACAACTTGGAATCGGCTATCGTGGTGACTCTCAATCCCGGTAACTACACCGCACTCTTGTCGAGCAAGACAGGAGTCGCGGGCATAGGAGTCGTCGAGGTTTACGATCTGGCGCAGGCCGCGAATTCGCAGCTTTCAAATATCAGCACGCGGGGGTTCGTGGATGTGAGTAACGACGTCATGATCGGCGGTTTGATTGTAGGCGGTCCAAACACCGATGGAAAGGCAACCGTGCTGGTCCGCGCTCTGGGCCCTTCCCTGGTCGGCTTTGGAGTTCAGGGAGCTTTGCTGGATCCATTGCTCGAGCTGCACGACAGCAACGGTGCGACCCTGGCGACGAACGACAATTGGAAGATCAACGACCAGTCGCAACAGCCGCAAGAGAGCGTCATTCGGGCTACGACGGCGGCGCCTCCTAACGATGTCGAAGCAGCTATTGTAACGACGTTATCTCCCGGAGCGTACACCGCCGTCGTTCGCGGAAAGAACAACGGGACGGGGATAGGATTGATCGAAGTTTACAATCTCCGTTGAAGTCGAGACGCGCGCGTGTCCGCGCGTCGCGTCCCGGTGGTCTACTTCAAGTTATAAATTTCGATGAGGCCGATACCGATGCCACCGGTTTTGCCGGCCAGAATAGCCGAAAACTGCCCGGGCGGCAGAGAGATAAAGATACCCGACTCCTTCTGGTCCGGCAGAGCCAGGCCGTTCGCGGTAAGCTGAGCGGCGGAGACTGGATCGTTAAGCCAATCGTCGTTTTCAGCGAGGAGAGTGCCGTTGGCATCGCGCAACTCGAGAGTCGGATCGGCCAGGACATTACTTAGTCCAGCTTGCGTTAACGAAGGCCCACGAGCCCTTATGGCAATACGAGTTGGCGTGTTGTTACCGCCCAGGACAAAACCTCCGATCATTACCTTGTCGTCGGTCCGGACAAAGCCGCGCGTACTCATGTTCGCCAATACCGAGTCGACGGCCTGGTTGTTGTCGTAAATCTCCACCGTGCCAATGCCCGTCGTCTGGTCCTTTCCTGTCAGGATCGCGGTATAAGCCGCCGGTGGCAGGGTGGAGAGGATGACAGACTCACGGTCGTCTGTTGGCTGGAAGATAGTGCCCTCGATTTGGGTCCTCTGCGTGTCCTTCCAATCGTCGTTTTGGAAAATCAAATTTCCCGCGCTGCCGCGCAATTCGAGGAACGGATTGAGCAGCAGGTCGGTAAGGCCAAACCTGCTGAGCGAAGCACCGAGGCCGCGAAGCACTACGGCCTTGTTGGCGTTCCCAGTAATGATGAACCCAGCGATCATAACGCGGTCGCCAGTTTCGGCGCGGACGCGACTGGAGAGGTTGAGGCTGCGAGCGGGAGTTGCTGTGGGCGTGGCGGTAGGAGTCGCCGTGGCCGTCGCTGTAGCGGTAGGAGTAGCGGTCGCTGTGGCTGTGGCTGTGGCTGTCGCAGTTGGCGCTACGGTCGCTGTCGGGGTCACGGTTGCTGTGGCTGTGGCTGTGGCTGTGGCTGTGGCTGTGGGTGTAGCCGTCGCTGTGGCAGTTGGCGCTACGGTCGCTGTCGGCGTTACCGTTGCCGTAGCTGTGGCTGTCGGTGTCACAGTTGCAGTTGCAGTTGCGGTTGCAGTAGCGGTAGCGGTAGCGGTGGGCGTGACCGTGGCTGTCGCTGTGGGCGTGACAGTAGCTGTCGCGGTAGCAGTAGCGGTAGCCGTAGCGCTTGGAGTTGGCGTCGGAGTTGAAGTAGCTGTCGCAGTCGGTGTAGGGCTCGGAGCGGTCACGACCACAGACTCATTCGGGTCGTTGCAAGCCGTAGCGACCGCCTTGTTACTTGTATCGCCATCGTAACTGGCCACAAATCGATAGGTCCCTGGAGCCGTCGGGACAAAATTCCCGGAATTATAGGAAGTGTTCCCACTCACTCCCACGGCGGAATTGAACGCGACGGGTCCACTGCAACCCGAGTCGTTGGGGCCGTAGACGAAAAATTCGATCGTGCCGGTCGGCGCGGCGCCTCCCGAAAGCGTTGCCGTGTCAGAAATGGCTCCTCCCAGGAGCACGGACGGCGACGCCTGCGTCGTTAGCGTCGGGGCCGCGATAACGGCGAATGTAGTTGCGTCGTCACTGTCGTTTTCGGAATTCGGGTCGGACGACGAAGTGACCGTGGCCACATTCGTGTAGGGCTTGCCGGCGAACGCTCCAGGGGGGATATGTCCGGTCAGGACAAATGTGCTTGTCGTGCCAGCGGCAACAGAGCTTATGGTGCAGGTGACGGCGGTGCCGCTGGAACCGACCGGCGGAGTAGTGCATGACCAGGTTGGCCCGGAAGTTTGGTTCAGGGAGACGAAGGTCATGTCGTCGGGCAGGGTATCCTTCATCTGTGCAGCAGAAGCAGCGTCCGGGCCTAAGTTCGTTATCTGAATGGTGAAAGTCGCATTGGAATTGACAAGCGTCTGATCGGAATCGACCGTCTTGGTTACGTCGAGGTCGGCACTGGGAGTGGGAGTATACGTCGTAGCAGCAGACTCATTGTTTTCGTCGTTCGGATCGGTAGGGTCGCTCACCCTCGCAATATTCGTGATGGCTGTGCCCGGGGGTGTCGCAGAAGCAATATGGACGACGAACGAAAAGAAGCTGTCGCTTCCCGGATTGAGCGCGGAATTCGTGCAAGTAACAGTCCCCGTCCCACCCGCCGGGGGCACGGTGCAGCTCCACACCGGTCCCGAGGTTTGGGTAAAGGAAACCAGGGTTGTGTTTGCCGGCACGGTGTCAGTCAGCGTCGCACTAGTGGCCTGGTCAGGCCCGAAATTGTTGACCTCGATAGTATAAGTTATGTCGGTCCCGGCTGCTGCCTCGGACGGCGCCGTCTTGGTGACTGCCAGGTCGGCCGATGCCGGAACCACTCCGGCAAACAATCGGAACGACGAAATGGTCAGCAACAAGGCGGGGAGAAGTAGGCGTTTCATGGTAATAAGGAATCGGAACCAGCCCTCATCGCAGCCGTGCGACGGAAGCATGCGCGAAAAATTGTCGGGCTGAGTTAATCGAACAAGCATGCGGAGCTTGCTCGCGATGTCGAGGCGAAATTCCGCGCGGTCCACCACGGCGATCACGCTCCCTTGCCCGGGCTCGACCAGCTTCAGGCTGTGTAGACCAGAGCGCCGCAACGCCAGCAGGTGAACCATTCCCACCCAGGCTCGACGAAATTGGAGGCGCCGTCGTTCCAGCAAATGTAAGCCATCCGTTTCGAGCGCGACTCCGCCTCGACTGGCGCCGGCGGATCCTTTTCCAGTCCCACCCCGCCTGGGGTTTCCGGTTTTCTTCCCGTATTTTCGGCCGGCATATTTGGTTCCTCCCTCGCCTGAACTCGGACTCTTGAGTCCAGGCCAGGAAGCGCAGGGTGTTGAACCCTGCTCTTCCGCAAACCTGATTGCTTAGGTGTAGTTCAACGCGCCGCAACGCCAGCAGGTGAACCATCTCCAACTTGGGTCGATGTAGTTCCCGGCGCCGTCATTGAAGCATGTGTAAAGCAGCTGTCGCGAACGACCGCCCGCTTCCCCGGCATCCGCGCCTTTTTCTGCGCCGCTGCCACCCTGATCACTGGGCTTTTTGCCTGTATTTTCGTCAGCCATAACTAACTTTCCTTTCTTACTTGGTTGCTTTCTTGATCGCCGTCACATCACTCGATGCAGCAGCAAATTTTTATCTTCTTGTCCGGCGGTTCAAGAACCCTTTTCCCCTCTTGCCTCGCCAACTGTGATTAGACTGGTTCATTCCCGCTTCTTGCGAATTTTTTTCCCGGAGACAATTCATCCATCTCGGCTTTGGAAACAGATCTGTTCGTGGAATCAACCGGGGCCGCGCTTCCCGGCCAGCCCGGCCATCTGGGGCGGGGCATCGGCCGCATCGGCCGCCTCCGCTGCTTCCGGTTTGGAATCTTCCGCGTGATACAACTCGTGGAATAAACCGCGCCGGGCGAGCAACTCCTCCGAGGTCCCTTGCTCGGCGATCTTCCCCTCATCCAGGACCACGAAATAATTGCAGAACGGCACCAGCCACCGCAGATCGTGATCGACCACCATGACCGTGTGGCCCTTGAGCGCCTGCTTGATGATCTCGAGCATCGAAAACTTTTCCCGGTTGTCCATGCCGACGGTCGGCTCGTCGAGGAACAGGATCGATGGATTTCGCAGCAGACAACGAGTGAGCGCGAGCAGCTTCTTTTGCCCGCCGGAAAGCCGGCGCGCGGCCGCGAATTCCTCATCGAGCGGATTTCCTTGAACTCCAGCCTGCAAAATTTTCCAGACACCGGTCTTCTCGCAGATGGCGCGGATCTCTTCGTCGGTCGCGTCCGCTTTCGCCATCTGCATGTTCGCGCGCAGAGTATCGTAAAAGAAGGCCGGGAACTGCGACATCATCGCGATGTGATTGTAGAGATTGTCGGACGAATAATCGCCCACCGGTCGGCCGCCCAGGAGGACGGCGCCTTTTTGCGGATCGTAAAAGCGCAGGGCGAGCTTGAAGAACGTCGTCTTTCCCTGCCCCATCCGCGCCACGAACCCGGTGATTTTCCCCGGCGGAATCTGGAATGAAATGTCGTCGAATATCAGGCGCGCACCCGGTTTGTAGGAAAACGTGAGGTTCCTCGCCTCGATTGTGGGCTCGACGGAATCCACTTTCACCGTCCCCGATTTTTCTTCGCGACGGGCCTTCGATTCCATCATCTCGTTCACGGTCTCGATCCGCGGCCAGGCACTGCCCGCCATGATGATGTAAACGGAAAGCGCCTGGATGGGCCCCATCAATTGCGGGGTCAGCAGGAAAATGGCGACGACGTTACCCGCGCTCGCCGGGTTACCAGACCTGTAGGCCGCGTAGATACCGAATGCGAGCATCACGACCTGGACGAGCCAGCCGGGCAGGCTGCTGATGAGGCCCATCGATTCCATCGTCACGGTGTTCCTCACCCGCGATTTCAGGAGCGAACCGAGCTGGATGTCGTGCTTGGCCACGAACATCGGCTCGGCCTCCATCGCCTGGATCTCCTCCGGCGATTGCATCGCGCCTGTGACCAGGCTGTTGAGCGCAACCATTTTTTCCTGCAGGTCGCGCGAGACGTCCCGGACTTTGTTCGACAGCTTTCCGGTGATCCAGGGCGAGATAAAGGCGAAGAGGACAATCGCGAGCGGAATGGCCCAGGGCGGAATCCCGACGCCGCCGATCGTGGGAGCGGGACCTTTCATTTTGAAGTTGTAAATGAGCAATCCAACGGTGATGCCGAGCGTCACTATCTGGAGGACCATGTCCACACTCACCTGGCGCAACGTCATCGCCGCTTCCACGGTGAATTGGTTCACCACCGCATTCAGCTCACCCGATTCGTGGGTGTGATAAAACTCGGGCGATTGCCGAAGCATCCGTGCAAAGAGCTGGCTCCGGAGTTTATTGGAGAGGGCCAGATCGAGTTTGGTCGAGATCGTCCGCATCGGAAGGCCCAGACCCAGCGCCACCAGCGCGAAAAGGGCCCAACCGAGTGAAACGCGAAGCAGCTGACCTTTCGCCTCTTCCGGTGACAACGGTTTCTCGGGCTCCTCGTCGTGGTCCGTCGCGGAGGAAGCTGTCGTCACCGGTGTCGGAGCCGGCGTCGGGGCCGGGACACGTCCTGAGGAATCGCCGGGTTTCGGCTGATTTGCCACGGCGTTGAGTGATTTCGTCACTTCGCCGATGAGCTGCGACATGCCGAGGTTGACGACGTTTTGCCCGAGCATCATCAAGCAATAGATGATCGCGAGAACCCTGAAAAAACTGAGCAGCTTCCAGCCGAGCTTGAAGATCTTGCCCCAGCCGACGTCGCTCAGCTGCACGCCGGCGCCGCCGCGACCTTTGCGTTTCAAGTCGGCCCCGGCGGGGGGCGGCAATCCCTGCAAAGCTCCCGGCGGTACCGGCGGCGGCGGTGGCCCCCCTTGCGGGCCCTGCCCACCCTGCGGTCCCCCGCCGGATGGCGGCGCTTGCGATGGCTTCGGTCCCTGGCCCGGAGGTGGTTTTCCCTGCATAGGAGCGTCATTGCTAGCAGGCCCTCCCCAGCGCTAGCGAGAAAAATTTTTTCGGCTCTCCGTTTGGCCGTTCCGCGTTCTGTTGAGCTTCAGCGAACGACCCGAATATCGCCGCGCGACAAGTCGGCGATCTAAAACGCCACCGATTTTTTAAAGGCGCGGTAGGCTTCCTTGTAGCTCTGCAGCGCCCGCTCGTCTCGCACCCAGAATTCCCAAAGCCGCGCCGTTTCATCGGCGTTCGCCGTCAACGGCGCGTCGACCGCGAAATAGCGGGTGTACCCGCCGCGTGGCCCGGCCACTGTCACGTCTTCGTGAAAATGCGCGCTGTCGCGCAACGGCGTTCGTTCCGTGATCGTTTCGCCTTCCGCTCGCGGGATCGCGATTCGGCGGGCGTCGGCGGTTGCGGGGAGATCGCCCACGCGGATTGCGAAGATCGCGAATTCCGCACTGCCATCGGCCGATCGGAACCGCTCGTTCATGATGGTTCGCGGCGTATTGGCGATTCGCGGCGTGACCCGCTGGAAGTTCGCGGGCGTATTGACGCTCGGAACCGCCGTGGCTGCCGCCGGACCCGCGGTCGGAAGCACTAATGGCGTGCCGGGAACCGGCGAAACGACCGCGACGGTTGCTGCCGGTGACAGCGCCGCGGTTTGCGCCGCCGTTTGCGTCGGCGAAGCCATGGACGCCGTGGGCGTTGGCCGTTGCGCGTTCATCGCCCACCAAGCCCCGCCCGCGATGAGTCCGACGACAAGGATAATTCCGGCGACCACCGGCCACCTGCCTCCCGTCGTTGTCTTCCGCGCGGGGCCGCCATTAGTCAGTTCGCGAATTCCAGAGATCAGCCGGCTCGCATGATGATGAAAATCCACGCCGGTATCGAGGGTCAGCGCATTTCGAAAAGCGAACGGCCGCAGTTCCTCCGGAAGTTGTTCCGGGTCCGGCATCACGGTGTGGTCGAGTAACACCGGGATCACCGGGATGCCGCGTTCCAGGGCCGCCGCGATCTCGATCCGGACGAAATCACGCGGGTCATCGATTCGCCGTTTTCCCTCACGTTGTCCGACCCAGTTGGGACCGACGACCGCGACCACCACGCGCGCCTTCTCGAGCGTCACCTTTATCTTGTCCCGGAAATCGACCCCGAACGGGATCGAATCGAAATCCATGAAGACATTGCGCCGCCCGAACTCGGTCTGGAGCCGGTCGAACAGCCGGCCGGTCACCGGACTGGAATCTTCTCTGCGGTACGAGATCGCGATCATCCTGATCGCCCCATATTAAAGGGCCAAGGACGTTGGCCGGAAAGTCTATTGTATCCACCTCCCCCTGTAGCCGCGCCGCTCGGTCGGCGCGTTCGGAAAATTCGAATCTCGAAACCCGAAACAAATTCCAATTACCGATAGGAGAAATCACTAAAACGACGCGACCTCTTTCGAACCTTTCTCTCCTTTGAGCTTCGGTAATTGTTTCGTGCTTCGAGCTTCGGATTTCGAATTTCCCGTCCCTCAGTCGTAACAATCCAGATACTTGATCCCCGATCCGGTATTGAAAATGACGACCCGTTCGTCCCCGCCAATTTTTCCTTCGCCCAAAAGTTTCCCGGCCGCCACGAAACAGGCGGCGCCCTCCGGCGCAACAAACAAACCTTCCGCCGTCCCAACTTTGCGCGTCGCGCTTATCATCTCCGCGTCGTCCACCGTCACCGCGCCGCCGCCCGACTTCCGCAGAATATCAAGCATGATGAAATCGCCGACCGCTTTCGGCACGCGCAACCCCGATGCGACCGTGTGCGCATTCGGGAATTCCGTCGCAAATTTTTCTCCCGCTTCGAACGCCTGCACGATGGGCGCGCAACCGCTGGCCTGCACCGTGAACATCCGCGGCCGCTTTGGTCCAATCCAGCCGAGCGTTTCCATTTCCTCGAACGCTTTCCACATCCCGATGAGTCCCGTGCCGCCGCCCGTCGGATACAGGACCACGTCCGGCAACGTCCAATCCATCTGTTCCGCCAGCTCATAGCCCAGCGTTTTCTTTCCCTCGACCCGATACGGCTCTTTCAACGTCGACATATCGAACCAGCCCTCCGCCTCTTTGCGTTTCGCGATCTCCGCGCCACACGCCGTAATAAGCCCGTCGATCAGAACCACGTGCGCTCCCAATTCGCGACACTCGATGATGTTCGCGCGCGGCGTATCGCTCGGCATGAAGATGTGCGCCTCCATTCCCGCGCGCGCCGCGTACGCCGCCAGCGCCCCGCCCGCGTTCCCCGCCGAGGGCACCGCCAGTTTCGTCGCACCCAGAAATTTCGCCATTGAGACCGCGGTCGTCATTCCGCGCGCTTTGAAACTCTGGGTCGGGTTCTGCGCCTCATCCTTCACCAAAAGATTCGTTAGGCCAATCGCCTTCCCGAATCTCTTCGCACGCAGGAGCGGCGTCCCCCCTTCGCCCAGCGTCACCGGGTCCGCATCCTTCGGCAACGGCAACACCTCGCGATAACGCCAGAGCGGTTTCTCTCGCGCCGCCAGGTCTTCCTTCTTCAGCGCACGGCCGACCGCCTCAAGATCGTAAACCGGAAACAACGGCTTCTGGCATTTCGTGCAAAGATTCTGGAGTTCTCTCCACTCATGCCGCGTCCCACAGTTCGTGCATTCCATATGCATCAAAAACATGGGTCAGTATAAATGTCATGTTGAGCGAAGCGAAACATCTCTGACCATTTCCTCGCTTCTAACGCTCCGAAATATTCAGGGTTCCCTCGCTCCGCTCAGGAATGACAGCCAGGGAGGTTATTGTTTGGTTCGCTAATCGGCGGAAACCTGCGTTACTCCGCGCATGATTTCTCGAGCCAGCATAAAACAGTCTCTCGCGCTCCTGCCATTCCTGCTCCTGTTCTCCCCCATCGTCGCCCGCTGCGATTCCGAGCAGGACAAGGCCGATATTCGTAACCTCCAGAACCAACAGGCCGACGCCTGGAACCGGCACGATGCGAAAGCGTACGCCAGTCTGTTTAAGGAAGACGGCGACTGCGTGAACGTTGTCGGCTGGTGGTGGAAAGGTCGCGCCGAGATCGAAAAGAAACTCACCGATGCTTACCTTTTCGTTTTCAAGGAAAGCGTGCTCACGATCAAGGATGTGGACGTGAAATTTCTCGGTGTTGACCTTGCCGTCGCCCACGTTCGCTGGACCATGACAGGCGCGCGAACGCCGAAAGGGATCCCCGAACCTCAGCAGGGCATTCAAACCCAGGTCTTGCAAAAGCAATCTGGCAAATGGCAGATCGCCGCCTTCCAGAACACCAATGCCATCCCCGAGATGCCATTCCCCAAAGGCCCGCCTCCCTCAGCCCCCGCCCCTTCCACCCCTTAACCGGGCTTTGTAGGGACGCCGTGCTCGTGCGGCGTCCGCCAGTCAGAAACATACGACAGTACAAATGTCATGTTGAGCGAAGCGAAACATCTCTGACCATTTCCTCGCTTCTAACGCCCGGAAATACTCACAGATCCTTCGGTCCGCTCAGGATGACAATCAGGGAAGGTTTTTCTGTCCGCAGATTACACAGATTCACACAGATTTGTTGTGACCTGATTCCCTAATCTGCGTAAATCTGCGAAATCTGCGGATAACTTTCCGATCATGACCATCGCCGCCACGCCGCCACGCCCCTGGTATCGCCCTTCCCTCACCACCCAGATCTTCATCGGCCTTATCGTCGGCGGCGCCATCGGTTACTTCCGGCCCGATTGGGGGAACGCGGTTTACTTCCTCCGCGACATCTTCCTGAACCTCATCAAGTCGATCATCGCGCCGCTGGTCTTCTCCACCATCGTCGTCGGGATCGCCGGCGGCGGCGCGTTAAAAAAAGTCGGCCGCATGGGCGCCAAGGCGCTTATCTACTTCGAGATCGTCACGACAGCCGCGCTCTTCATCGGCCTCGCCATTGTTAACCTGACCAAGCCCGGAATTGGCGTCACTCTCGCGACGAACAACACCGACGTCGTCAAGACCATCGCCCAGTCACATCCGAAGACGCTGGTCGAGACCGTCGTCCACGCGTTCCCCTCCAGCATCGTCGAAGCGATGGTGCGCGGCGACGTTCTCCAGATCGTCGCGTTCGGCGTGCTGTTCGCGCTCGCCGTCAGCGCCATCGGCGAGAAAGGCCGGCCGATCGTGCGCGCGATGGAAAGCCTGTCGCAAGTCATGTTCAAGTTCACCAACTACGTGATGATGTTCGCCCCCATCGGCGTCGGCGCCGCCATGGCCCACACCGTCGGCACCCAGGGCCTCGGTGTTCTCGTCAATCTCGGGAACCTGATCCTCTCACTGTATCTCGCCCTCATCATTTTCATCGTCCTTGTCTTCGGCGCCGTCATCGCCATTGTCCGGATCCCGCTGCGCCAATTCATCCGCGCCGTGCGCGAACCGGCAGTGCTCGCCTTTGCTACCACCTCGAGCGAATCCGCGTTGCCGAAAGCGATGCAACACATGGAACGCTTCGGCGTTCCCCGCCACATCGTCGGTTTCGTCATGCCGACCGGTTACAGCTTTAACCTCGACGGCTCCACGCTCTACCTAGCGATGGCCAGCGTCTTCGTCGCCCAAGCCGCCGAAACCACGATGGGTTTCCACATGCCCTTGGGCGCCCAGCTCACCATGATCCTAACTCTCATGCTAACCAGCAAAGGCGTCGCCGCCGTCCCCCGCGCCTCGTTAGTTATCCTGTTAGCCACCTTGAACAGCTTTCTCCCCGCCGGCCTCGGCCCCATCGGCGTCGCCGTCATCTTCGGCGTCGACGAGTTAATGGACATGGGGCGCACCTGCGTGAACCTGATCGGCAATTGTTTGGCAACAGTTGTCGTGGCTCGCTGGGAAGGCGAGTTCGACGACAACCGCGCGAAGATCTTCGGAACTACCGAGGAAGCCACGCTCGATTTGAAAGCGGGCGACATCGCCTTCGCCGAAGCGGTCGAGCAGGGAGATTAACGATCCGCATCCCCGTTTTCTACTTTCGCTTTTCTACTTTCGCCTTTCTACTTTCTACTTTCTTCCTCATGGGCCGCACGTGTGTAAACCTCATCGGCAACTGCCTCGCCACCGTGGTTGTCGCCAGATGGGAAGGCGAGTTCGACGACAACCGTGCGACGGTCTTCGGCACGCCTAAGGAGATCGAGCTGGATCTTAAGGAAGGCGAGGTGGCATTCGCGGAAGCTGTGCGACAAGATTGAGCAGAGCATCAGCACCCAGCCAAATAAAAATGTTCCTTTCGCCAGAGTGTCGGCTCGTCTTCCGTGACAATCGGTCTGACACGGTCTCGACCGCACACACCTCTTTTGAGGGCCGCGGCGACCGTGGACGAGGAGATCAAACGAAAATGCTTGCGATTAAGGATTCGATTACGGTATCTCGAGTCCAAACCGTCACGCTTATTTTCTCTCGTGCTTTAACACTGTTTTCACCCCATGAACGAAACGTATCTTGAGTCCTCTGCAGAGCCTTTTTCACGCGAAACCGTGGTTCGACTACGGCACCCCGTAGCCTTTAATTATGAGGTCCAATACAAAAACGTTAGAGAAGGGTTTTGGGCACCATTCGTCGAATTAGCGCGGCAACACGAAGCTCGAGATAGATATGACGCCGATATTCTTGAAACCCGAGTGCAGTCAGCGTTTTCAGGTGCGCTAAAGTCATACTTTGAGTCGATTGCGAATCCGGCGATCATCACACCGGATGGGCAGCGCCGAGCGGCAGCGGCAGCTGCGATCGTTGTGCAAACCCGTATTCGCGGATACTCAAGCCTGGAGTTGGGACTCAATTTTGAGCCGGTCAGTAAAGTCGTGGAATTGTTCGATGGGAAGTTCGAATACTTCGTGGCCTTCCTTGGAATGTATATACCTCAGGCATTCCAGCGCGCGTTATCCAACGGTGAGTATTACCCCGATATATATGCAGTTGCGGGACAGGTCCAATGCGACGTGTTCGCTGCCCCACAACTTGTCGCCGCATTTCAAAGCTCTGCAGTTCAGTCCGGATCCAGCGTCACGTTAGCGCCGACAGCTACTGATCGAGCGCGATGGGTGTGGATTCTAGCCAACACGAGCCTCGTCGTTCCAACGATTCTTGCTGCGTTTTACGTCTATCTGATCGTACGCCAGAATCATGAACGCGAAGCAAGCATCGATAAAGCATATCAAGAGCTAATCCGCGTCGAGCTGGATCTGAGCCGGTCGCTACTCCCTAAAGCCGACAAGTCGCCCACACCTGCTGCATCGGCAACAATATCGTCGACTATTCCACCAGGTGCTACGCCGCATCCATAGACTTGCAAAGTGTACGTGAACGGAGAAAAAGCGGTCACTATGTGATCGCGTCACATCCGCCATTCGAAAACGATGCAGCCGATCCACTCACTGATGTCCCATCGCTTTGACGAGATTCACAAGCTGACCCCTACTCCCTGCTCTCCATGATGACTAGCACGATGTTTATGCGATGACTGGTGATCCTCCGTCGAACTTTGGGGGGATGTTGCATCCGCCGCCGACCGAAGATAGAAATTTTCTCGATCATTATTTCACGAGCGTTTACAACAAACTCGAGGCCGACGCCCTTTTGTTTAATCGCAAACTTCCTCACGCGGGACTTGTCGGCTCCGAGAATGAAAACGCAATTGCTGATGTAATCCGCCAGTTTCTCCCGCCGCAATTTGGCGTCGAGGTTAATGCCCTGGTGATCGACCGGTTTGGGAAAGCGAGCAAGCAGATTGATATCGTTATCTACGACGCCACCCAAGCGAGTTTCTTCAGAAAGGTTTTTCCCGTAGAAATCGTTTACGGCGTAATTGAGGTGAAGACGTCGATGTCGTCGAGTGAGGCGAAACTTACTTTTGAAAACCTCGCTTCCGTCTCACACCTTGAATTCCGACCAGCACTGACGCCGTACTGGGAAACGCGAACTCGAAAGGAAGACATTCACAACGGTCCCCCGGCACTCTATGCTTTCGCGTATCGCACCGAATGCGAATCATTCGAAACGTTCGCTCGGTGGGTGGACTGGCAATATCTTTTTGAGGGGGTTCCACTTCGTGATAAGGCGCCAACATATCCCGAAATCAGGATTATCCGGGTTTGTGCACTGGACCAAGGCGTAATTCACATGGAGAGCACAAATGGATTCGTCCAACGTTGGGTTGCTGAAGCGACAGATGCGGGAGTAGAACGATCATTCAAGACGAAGGTGCAGGGTCAAACTGTGCTCGTTGATCCAGCGAAGTCGCTATTTATTTTCCTACAGCGACTATGGTTTGATTTCCAAGTGCACAATCTCCATCCGGGTTTCGATATTCGTTCGTACATGAGCACAGTCCTTGGAACTGTCATACCAGTTCCAAACGATGTCCTGTACCAAGACGAAATTCGAGCTGCACGTTCGCGAGCGCCGGATTCTGCACAGCCTTGATTCAATTACGAAAAGGCAAAACCGGTCGGTCTGTGAATCGCGTCATATCCGCTATTCGAAAACGCGGGATCCGATCCCACTCGTGGATGTCCCATCGCTTTGACGAGAACCATAGACTGAACCCTACTCCATTAGGGACGCCATGATGAAAATACCTCCGGCAGTTCGGGAGAGAGCTCAGCGCAGCACGGCGGACACTGACGCATATAAGAAATGCATGACGGTGATTAAGGCTCGAGTGTACACGATTGAGCGATTACTGAATAATGAGATTCTGATTCCTGCACTCATGTTGAAGGTAGAAACGATCTATCTTCAGATCCGCTTGACGTTAGAGATGCTCTACCTCTCGAACATACTCACACGAAAGACGAAGTACGCCCAATCTTGGCCTCGTACCGAGAAGGAGTACCAACCTTCGGAGATTCGCCGTTTCCTCGGAGAGGCACTAGATGAGCACTTTCCCTATTCCTTCCGCGTAGACCCAGACGAATCAATACCGCGCACTGTCCATTTCTTCGATAGGCCCCTAAACGAGGAGGATGTGTACAAGTTCTTTAACAAGTGTCACCAATATTTGCACGAGCCAAATCCGTACAAGAAGGCCTGGGCCACTCGCGAAGCCGAGTGCGAGTCGCTGCTTAAAGACGCCGCGGAATTTCTTCGGAAGCTGTGGCGGTTGCTCGAAAACCATTATCGGGTTTCCGAGCTCGATGACGGCGAAAAGGTCGGTTTCATTTGTTCTTTGGGAAAGGAGACGGACCAAGTATTTGTGGGGTTGGTCGTATCAGAGGGGCCGCAAAGCGGCGACCTGTCTTAGCGGTCCGACCCGGGGCAGCCTTAGAATCTCCGCATTTTCTTGCTAGACAGCGATTCGGCTGATCGCATATACAGCCAGAACAACCCCAAGCCCCTGTCTTTCATGCCCCAGACCGTTCTCATTCAACCGGAGTTCAATCCTCCTCAATTTGATATGAAATCATTCAAAACTTTGATCCCTATCATCGTAGCGGTGATCGCTTTCTTTGGCTCTATTTGGGCTGCTCAAATCACAGCTTCTGCTACTGCCAAAGATACGGCCGCGAAGACCGCAAAGGACACGGCGACAGAAACGGCGAGGGACACGGCCACAAAAACAACAAACCGCGCGATTCAAGAAGAACAGCTGCGAACGTCAGGCGGAACAATTTCCGCCAGCGGTGCGATTATCAACCGTATTGGCCGGCCTTATACCGTTGCCAAGCAAGGGCCCGGGCTAATAAGAATTGTCTTTGATACGCCGTTTACTAAAAATCCGGTTGCTTTAGCAACACCACTCCGCGAACCGCCGACGCCAATCATAAGGGTTGTGGAAGTTGATGAGCGAAGCGTTCTTTTCACGACGCGCCATTATGCAAATAACAACCCGATTGATGCCGCGTTCAGTTTTATGGTGCTTGAAAGTGTTGAATCACATCCGGTAGCACCGTAGAGCGGCGCCAAAAGGGGTCAGTCCTAGAATCTCGGCAGTCGCGTCGTTGGCGCTTCCTTTCGTTCGGCAAGCGAAGCGCTTGCCCTACAGATCTGCGGAGCCGTCCGAGACAGGCGCAAAAACCGAATTTAAGTTGTCTGGTCGACCTGTAAATTCTCACCCGTGCGTTCCTCCGCGAAAATCATCGCTGCCGTCATCGTCGCATTTCTGGGTGCGTCCAAGGCTTAGAAGGGGTCAGAGCTAAGTATTGACACAGTCAGCTTTTGAATCTCGGTATCTCCCTGATAGATAGCCCGTCGGTCAGAAGGCTTCAGGACCAGCCGGCCGTAGGCGAAGAAGGCCATGAGGAGGCCGAGCAGGGCGCTCATGATTATGGGCGGGATGTTCGCCGTACTTCACGCGCACCCAGATGAACACGAGGCTCTCGATTGCCAGGACGGCGGCGGCAACCACGGTGAGCTTCGGATGCCAGTGGAGGACGGGTTCAAAAAGGAGTCGGTCTGTGAATCTCGACGTTTTTTTGAAAGAAGTTTTAGAACTTCGGCGGACAGATCTCTTAGTCACCGGTGACACGAGTACCCCGCCTCAAAAATATAGGCTGACCACCCACAAAACTCCCCACCCACATGTCCCCCTTATTGTTCCGCAGCGCGAAAAAACATCCGGCTCCTTCCGGAGTGTTTCCGGCGAGCGGGCACTCCGTGGGGTTTGTCTTGCAACCGCCGACCGAAAGCGGCCTAATCAGCTTTGAAGCCCCCAAACAACCAACGCCGCCCCTACCTCGGCACATCCACCCGACGAACATGAAAAAACTCATCTACGTAACCGCTGTATGCCTGCTTGCGCACGTTACTCTCGGCCAAACTGTCGAGGTAACAAACGTGACGGCAAAAGAGTACCAGAAGAAGTTCGATGAACTGACAAAGCAGGGATTCAGGCCCATCAAAGTATGGTCGAAAACATTGGGGACCTTCGACTCCGCGCCCTCCTTTGGTTACTGGGCTACGTTTCAAAAAGTGCCCAACGGCCCACCCTGGGCCTCGTTCCACGGACTCGATGCCGCGGCTTATCAGACCCAATTTAACAAATGGACGGTTCAGGGATACATGCCCACGGACATGAACGTCGCCTGCGTGAACGGCGCGGTGCGGTATTGTGTGATTTACGACAAGATCGCCAATCCTCCGGCCTGGGTGGCAAAGCACAACATCAACAGGGCGGAATTTGACCGGACCAACACAGAACTCCTGGCGAAAGGCTATAAGCGGAAGCTGGAGAGTCATTGCTCCGGTTCCGGAGGCTGGGTTTTCGCTGCTCTCTGGCAGAAATAGGTCAAAGCCGGCTTTGTCAGCAAGCGGTGGGCTTGTCTTGCAACAGAGACAACACCCGCCGTTCGACGCGAGCGCGATTTTTCGGAACGATGTGAATCGGTCAGAAGATCGGCTTCAGGACCAGCCGGCCGTACGCGATGAACGCCATGAGGAGGCCGAGCACGGCTCTCATGATGATGGGCGGGATCTCGCCGTACTTCACGTGCACCCATGAACACGAGGCTCTCGATCATCAGGACGGCCGCCACCACCGTCAGCGCCGGGCGCCACCGGGCAGGCAGAAGGGACGCTCTTGGAATCGCGGCATTTTCTTGCTGGACAGCCATTCTGCCGATCGCATATACAGGCGGAACCAAATTCCCCTACCCCCATGGCCTATCACCACCGTCGCTCCGTCACGCCGACAATCGTCACCATCGCCGGCCGCAATTCCAAAGGCGGCGAAAGCGCTGAAACGTTACCGGTGAATGCAACGGTGCCGTAACCAATAACCGGGACAGCAAAGGCTTTACTTAGCAAACACGACTGCAAGACATGATCGATTAGGAGAAACAAAACTATGGCGAAAACATTCAAGCTACCGCCCCGCGGCTCGAAGCCAAAGAAGAGCAAGAGAACACAATTTCAACCTCCCCCTCCGCCACCTTTCACAATCCTGAACCCGGCCGGGGGCGAGATTTACAAGCTCTATGCGCGCTATGCGAGTAAGCCCGCGCTGGGGCCGTGCTCTTTCAAAGTCTTTTGGAAAGGCGGCCTCCCTACGGCGACGAACCTAACGATATCTCTTATCGACATAAAAAACTGGGTCGTCAATACGATCATCGCAAGCAATGTTGCCAACGTACCGGCCGGACAGGTCGGGATGCTTGCGTTCACACTTCCGGCGAACTTTCAACCTACGGACGACTGCGCCACCACTTCAACCTATCCGGCAAAGTACGGTCGATACCAGATCTACATCCAAGGCGGAAGTCCGCTGTCATGGACGTACGGTCCTGAGTTCACCATTACCTGGAGCGAATAGTAAACCCTGGGTGCAGACAGACGGGTCAGTCCGTGAAGCACGTTAGAGATATCGTAGAGTAACCGCGTCGGTTGCCATTTTCTTCGGTTCGGCAAGCGGCCTCCTTCGCTAACGCTATGGGGTGACAGGGAGCGCTTGCCCTAGAAAAATATGGGATCGGACGACACAGCGCTCGACCCTCCATTTCGTGCCCATTCGCGTAATTGGCGGGCATTCTCTTGCTAGACCGCCTCTCGGTCAGATCGGTTTCAGGACCAATCGGCCGTAGGCGATGAAGGCCATTAGGAGGCCGAGCACGGCGCTCATGATGATGGGCCGGATTTCGCCGTACTTCACGTGCACCCAGATGAACACGAGACTTTCGATCGCCAGGAGAGCGGCGGCCACGACGGTGAGCTTTGGATGCCAGGGCAAGGCGGAGGGGACGATGAGCCCGACCACGCAGACGAGCTCGAGGATGCCCAGAGCCATCCAGGCTTCCCGCGGCAACGCGCCGAAGGAGGGTTGGTCGGCGCTGACCTTCTCGAACATCAATATCTTCATGACGCCCGATGCGGTGTAAAGGAGCGCGGCGAGCGCCTGAAGGACCCACAAGAGGATGTTCATCGTTTCGCTTCTGCCGGAAAGCACATCTTGTGTCAACTACTCTGGTCGCGATCCGGCGGAAATTGGTCCGCAGATTTCACAGATTCACGGAGATTCTGAAGGCTCGCCGGCCCTACAGAAATGCGAGGTCGGCTGACGCGACTTGTACGCTCACCTCGCGGCTCCGCCGAGTGATTGATCGCTAACGGCCTAAAACGGCTTGCAATTCGCGTTCGAGGAAGGCTTTCTCGTTGGCACGCGTTTCGTAACAAACAGCGATTCTGCGAACCGAAATTCCTATGCCTAAGATTCAGAGCAATAAAAGGAAATTGTCATCCGCGCAGAGCGAAGCGTTGCTCGAGACGTTGAGAGCGCGTTTCGAGAAGAACATGAGTCGTCATAAAGGAGTGGACTGGGCACAGGTGCAAAGCAGGCTGAAGACGAAGCCCGAGAAACTTTGGTCACTTGGCGAGATGGAGAGAACCGGCGGCGAACCGGATGTCGTCGGCGAGGACAAGAAAACGGGGGAATACATTTTCTTCGATTGCGGGCCGCAAACCCCGGAGGGCCGGGTAAGTCTTTGTTACGACGATGAAGCGCTGGCGGCGAGAAAGGAGCATAAGCCGAAAGGCAGCGCGATCGGCATGGCCGCTGCCATGGGCGTGGAGCTTCTCACGGAGGAACAATATTTCGCGCTCCAAAAGGTGGATGAGTTCGATACGAAGCGATCGAGCTGGATAAAGACGCCGGCCGAAATCAGAAAGCTCGGTGGGGCGCTCTATTGTGACCGGCGCTACGGCCGCGTCTTTGTCGGGCACAACGGCGCGGACTCTTACTACAGCGGCAGAGGTTTTCGCGGCGCTCTGAGAGTTTAAGTTCCAGCCCTAAACCGGACGACGATGCGGATCGCCATGGCGGATTCCTCGCCTAACAAATTCGTCAGGACGCCGCCACTCGGATAATAGCCCAGCACTTTAGTGCTGGGTTAACCATTCCTCGCCCTCCATCTCAAGTCCCGTCGGGACGAAAGATCTCCGTCAAGCATTGCGTCATCGAAGGGTAATCGATGACGCTCGAGGAACATGATCACCTCCTCACGATAAGTTCGTGACCGGTGATGCTCCTCCTGATTGCTAATATATAAGCGCGTCTCTTCGATGCCGGAAACACCGATGCTGAAGGCGCCATATCCTTCCTGCCACGCAAAATTCCGGAGCCGTGGGAACATTTCGTGGATCCATTTCGAAGAATTCCCTTCGAGTAGCTGAATGGCCTTCGAAACCGACATTGTTGCCGATAAACTAAGGAGAAGGTGAACGTGATCCGCCACGCCGCCGATTGCCAGAGTTTTCATGTCGTTCGCCCGCGCGATGCCGCCCAGATACGGCCAAAGGCGTTCGCGAACGTCGGGCGTAAGCCACGGCTCGCGACCTTTCGTCGCGAATACGCAATGATGGAGAGAACTGGTGAAGGAATGCATTCTTCCGTCCCTTTTGGGACTCTGCCTCTTTCCATCCGCGATTCCCAGCGCTAAAGCGCTGGGCTATTCTCAAAAGCGACTCTTCGACAATCGTCGCAGATTTCTTCTCTTGTAGGGCGACCGCGTCGGTTGCCGTGGCCGGATTCGGCAAGTGGCTCCTTCGTCAAGGCTACGGCGGACCAGGGTGCGCTTGCCTACAATCGACAATCGTGGAGGCCGCGTCGTAATTGCTTGTAATTCGCGGTCGAGCGCGGCTTGCTCGCAGGCATGCGATTCATCCTTTGTGCAGTTATGGCGGCGTTTACTTTGATCGTTCCGGCGCGATTCGTCCCGGCGCAGGATCCTGCGGTCGTGAATTCCAAGACGATCAAAGTGAAATTCGAGAACGAGCGGGTGCGGGTGCTCGAAGCGGAATTGCCGCCCGGCACAAAAGAGCAGGTGCACTCGCACCCGGCCTACGTGATTTATGTGATGGCCGGCGGGAAGTTCCGCAACTATGCCGCGGACGGCAAGATGACGGAAGGTGAGCTAAAGACTGGCGACGTTCTTTATCGCGAGCCTTTGACTCACGCCTCGGAGAACATTGGCACCACGACGACGCACCTGATTCTCGTCGAGCTGAAGACGCCTGTTTCTCGTTAGGAGCAAGGAGTAGCGCAGGTTTTTTGTGGGTCCCCTAATCTGCGAAATCTGCGTGAATCTGTGGACGATTTTCAGCCGGAGGTCGGATGTCAGATGTCAGAGGTCAGAGGTCGGAGGTCGGAGGTCGGAGGCGAGTGGCGCGGAGGACATGACTTCATGTTCTTCATCAGTGACGGCGAACTGATCGTCGATCATAGTGGTGGTTTGCCTACGAGTAAGGCTTGGTGACAAATCTGTAGGCGGACACCGGTTTTCCGTTGGGCAAAGGGAGCGCTTGCTCTACAATCGTGGAAGGAAATGTCGCGATTCAACGTTCTTAAAGTGCTCGGTTCCTGCGTCGGGTTTCTGGCCTTAGCCAAGTCTGGATTTTCTGCGGGATTGAACTTCGAGGGCGTGCCTCTTACTCCTGGCGCAACCGTTCAGGTAAGCGTGCCTTTGAACGCCCAGGAAAAAGCCTACGTCGCGGAAGGGGGCAATACGGTGCCGCCTTACACCGTTGCGGTGCTGGCGGTGCCCCCGGGTTTCGATCCCAAAAAGTCCTGGCCGGTCCTGGTAGCTTTTTCCTCCACCGATAACCAGCGGCAGAATCGCGATGCCCTCAAGTTTCATTACCGCCGGGTAGCACTGGCAGAAGGATGGGTCGTGATTGCCGGCGATGGACCGGCTCCGGCCTCTCACGCTGACAGCACCGGCTGGCGCACCGGCCACACGCTGGCGGCGCTGGATGCGCTCCATCGCAGCTTTCCGGGTTCGACCCAATGGCCCATCGCCTGCGCTGGGCATTCGGGCGGATCAAAACGCGCCAGCTATATCTCACCGCTCCTGGCCCTCGCGGGTAATCGGATTATCGGAGTTTTCGTTTCGGGGATTACACAGGAGGGTCTCGCGAAGCAGCCGCCGCCGTCGGAGGCGGGTAGAACGAACTACTTTACCCCGCAGGTATCCAGCGTCTGCTGCGAAAGCATGGCGGAAGGTTACCGGCGGTTTCACCCGGGCAGCAGCTTTCTCCGCACGCCGGTTTTTCATCAGCACTGGTCGGACTGACCAAATCGCCACCCTTGAACAACAAACCCTCGTGGAGGAATCACTGCGACGGGCCGGGTTCACCAACATCCGGCACCGCGTATTCGAAGGCGGTCACTTCGTGAAGCAGTCCCACGTTCAGGAAGCGCTCCGCTGGTTCCGACAAGGATCGTAATTACGCTTCACCGGCTGACGTTTTGCCAGTCGCGCGCGCCGTAGACCTCGGTGTGGAAACGCGAGGCTTCGTTCGATCCGAGCTTTGAACTTTTCCAAGATCGGGCTATCACAATTGACTGTGACTCGCGCGTCCGGAAGTCGGCGGTCAATGGCGAGTGTCGTCTGCGCCGTTGCATGGGCCACGCTTTCCACGAGCGCGTTCGCCGCGGGCTTGAACTTTGCCGGCGTGGCCCTGGCACCGGGCGCCACCGTTCGCGTCAGCGTGCCGTTAAGCGATCTGGAAAAATCCTACCTTACCGAAGGAGACAATGCCGTGCCGCCCTACACGATGGCGACGCTGGCGGTGCCGCGCGGGTTTGATCCAAACAAAACCTGGCCAGTGCTGGTTGTGTTCTCGTCGAGTCAGAATCAAAATCCGAGCTGGTTTGATTTGATGGTTATCTACCGTCGCGTCGCTCTGGCGGATGGCTGGGTCCTGCTCGCGGGCGATGGCCCAAAGCCACCTCCGCGTCTCGACAGCTCCGGCTGGCGTGCCGGTCATACTCTCGCAGCCCTCGACGCGTTGCACCGAAGCTTCCCCGGTTCTCAAAAATGGCCGCTCGTCTGCGCCGGTCAGTCGGGCGGCGCGAAGCGCGCGACCTACCTCGCGCCGCTTCTGGCGGCGGGCGGTTATCGGGTCGCGGGAATTTTTCTCTCCGGGATGAACGAGGAAAGAATCACGGAAGCCTACCAACGTTTTAAACCGGGTCGCGATTTCCTGCGCGTTCCTATTTTCCTGAACAGCGGCGTGGACGACATGGTGGCGACGCTTGACCAGCAAAACGCCGTCGAAAAGTCGATGCGACGAACCGGATTCGAAAACATCCGGCACGTGACGTTCCCGGGCCGGCATGAGGTGCCGCCCATTCAACTGCGGGAAGGTCTCCGCTGGCTTCGCCGCGGACTGTAGGGCGTACGCCGAACGAACTGCATCCTGCGCGAAAAGCGTTTTCGTGCAGCAGCGCATCCTGGAGCCGTTTGTAAATGGCAAATGAACACAGATTCAGGATTGATGATGGCCCGGCTGATTTGGGTAGCGGTGGTGCTGATCGGTCGGCTTGCGATTGCCCAAAGCGTGGGGAACCCGGGCGATGCAGCGGCGGCTCCGGAACCACTGGCCAGCAGGCACGGTTCAACCGAGAGGCACGACCCCAGCGACCCGAACCTGCAGGCCATTGCCCGCGAAACGGCGGATGCGCTCGAGGGAAAAATCGAAGCCCCGATCATGACGCCGACGCGCAGCAGCTTCCTGGCGAAATGGCCCACGGCGGCCGGGGCGACCGGCTATCGTCTCGATGTTTCTACCACGCCATCCTTTGATAGCTACGTAAGCGGCTATCAGGACCGCGATATCGGAAATGCAACCAGCTACATCGTCAGCGGACTCAACCCGGCCACGGAATATTATTATCGCGTCCGGGCGTATGATTCAGCCGGCCCGGGCGCCAACTCCGAAGCGGCGCCCGCGACGACAGCCAGCACCAGTTCCGGGTTAGTCATTGTTCCTTCCTTCGACAGCTCGATCACGTCGGACCCGAGATCCAACGCCATCCAGGCAATGATCATCTCCGCTATTGACGCTTATCAACAGCTCTTTGCCGATCCGATCACGGTCTCGATTCGTTTCCGACTGTCGGCTAGTTATGCGGACGGAACGCCCGTGAACCCGATCCAGGTCGGGACGAGCGACTCGACGGTCTATCCGCGTGATTGGGACACGTACATATCAGCGCTGAAAGCCGACGCGAAAACTGCCAGTGATGCGACGGCGATCGCGTCGTTGCCGACGAGTCCGTTAAGCACGAGCATCGTCACGCGGAGCGCGGCCGGCCGCGCTATCGGGCTCGTTACGGCACCAGCGATGTTTGCCGATGGCCATCTGGGAGTGGGCGGTCCCTACGACGGGATCATCACGTTAAATGTGACCAAGCCGTTGCAATTCACGCGGCCGGTGGCGGCCGGCAACTTCGATGCGCGAACGTTCCTCGAACACGAGATCGATGAAGTCCTTGGCCTCGGGTCGCATTTGAATAGCTCGGCTCCGCAGTTCCTCAATGCGGAAGACCTGTTCACCTGGTCGAGCCTCAATGCGCGCAACACCAGCACGACCGGTGTGCGTCAGTTCTCGATCGATCGCGGATTGCACTTCGTCGTTAAGCTTAACCAGGATCCGGCGGGAGATTTTGGCGACTGGGACAGCGAGCCGCAGTGCCCGCAAAATCATCCTCTGGTGCAAAACGCTTTTAATTGCGACGGCCAAAGCCCGGAAATCTCCGCGACTTCGCCGGAAGGCGTGACCCTCGACGTCATTGGTTATGACCTGGTGACCATCAGCCCCGGCAACGGCGGCGTGTTCGGAAATATTTCCACGCGGCTGCCGGTAGGGACCGGTAACAACATCCTCATCGCGGGATTCCAGATTACGGGCAATGCCCCGAAGCAGCTGGTGGTGCGCGCGCTGGGCCCGAGTCTGGCGCAGTTTGGACTGACCAATGTGTTGCCGGATACCACACTCGAACTGCACGACTCGACCGGCGCTATTGTTGCGACTAACGACGATTGGCAGGACGCGGCGAATGCCGCCGCGATTCCAACCGTGTTGCGACCGGCGAACGGATTGGAATCGGTTATTTTTACCGCGCTAAACAGCGGGGCCTACACCGCGGTGTTACGCGGGTATGACAACAGCACTGGCATAGGACTGGTAGAAGTCTACGACACGTCGACCGGAAGCAGCACACAGCTCGGCAACATTTCCACCCGCGGTTTCGTGCAGACCGGCGACAACGTCATGATCGCCGGGTTGGTGGTGCAGTCACAAAACAAGCAGGTCGTCGTGCGCGCTCTCGGACCAACCCTGAGCAACTTCGGCGTCAACAACGCGCTGCCCGATCCGACCCTGTCGCTGTATGACGCGAACGGGGCCCTGCTCATTTTCAACGATGATTGGAAAGACACGCAGGAAGCTGTCGTCGGCGGCACCGGCCTCGCGCCGCGAAACGATTTCGAATCCGCCATCGCCGGGACGATCTCGCCCGGAAGCTACACCGCGGTCGTGCGAGGCTTTGAGAACGCGACCGGTAACGCGCTGGTAGAGGTTTACGGACTCGACTAACTCCCGGCGGCCGGCAAAGCGCAAAAGGAGAAGCCAGGAAGGAGTCACGCCCCGCCTGGCTGGCATTCGCGAGCATGCTTCGTGCTGAAATTGCCCGGTGCATCCCGCAGAGCTTCAGGAAACCAACATCAGGCAGAGCTTCGCCGATGCGTTCGACCCGCGGCGGAACGCTTTCAATTTTCTACGCCTGATTCTTGCGGTTCTCGTGATCGTCGGGCACTGCTTCCCGGTTGGCGGGTTCGGCGAGGAATGGCCCGTGCCGGCGCTCACCGGTGGACGTTATTCGCTGGGCACTCTGTCGGTCGGGATGTTCTTCGTTCTAAGCGGATTCCTGATCACCCGGAGCGTGAGCAGCCAGCTATCCGTGGGACGATTTATCTGGCACCGCTTCGTGCGGCTTTTCCCCGGTTACTGGATCTGCCTGATCGTGACCGCTTTTATCTTTGCGCCCATTTTTTGCGCAATCGAATACGGGACGTTCTCCGACATCTTCGTAGCGCCAGCGCACACGCCGCAAGCGTACGTGATCGACCATGCCGCGATGTTTCGTGCGCGTGGATTTTCCATGGATAGCGTCATGGCGGTGAGCTCGGGACATATCGTCGGATTACTAAGCCACAATCCGACGGCCTGGAGCATCAACGGTTCGCTCTGGAGCCTGCCGATCGAACTGATTTGCTATCTGGTCATGGCGGTTCTCGCCCTTCTCGGACTGGTGCAACGGAGGCGAGCCGTGGTGCTGACGTTATTCGCGATTCTGCTGGCGGTCCGCGAAGTGAAATGTATCAGCCCGGAGACCTTCCAGCAGTATTACCCTTTTCACGGGTTCAACGATCTCACCTATTTCTGCTTCCACTTCTTCGCGGGAAGTGTCTGTTTTCTCTTTCGAGACAAGATTCCATATTCAAAAAGGTTGTTGGTTGCTTCCGCGGGGCTGGCGGGCCTGGGCCTGTTGGTCAAGCCGTTCGGCTTTCTTTGTCCCATCGCCCTTCCCTACTGCTTCCTGTGCCTTAGCTTCACGGTTCCTTTTCCTCGTTTCAGCATAAAGGGCGACTATTCCTATGGGACCTATATCTATGCGTTTCCCGTCCAACAGGGGCTGGCGCTGGTCGGTCTGCCCCACGCGGGATTCGCGCTCTACCTCGCGTGCTCTTTGCTCATCACCGGTGCCCTCGCGATTTTAAGCTACAGGTATGTAGAAGCTCCCTGCCTGCGCTGGAAAAACTGGGACGCACTTTCGGCGGTTGCGGGCTGGTTCAGTTCGGCGCCGCGTCCAGTTCTGGCAACGGTCCCGACGAGTAAGCCCAACTTGTAAGGCAGCCCGACCGGTTGCCGCGTTTTGCAGGCGGCCTGCGGTGCAATCCTAGGAATCGCCGCGCCCGATTTCGCAGACGATGCGGAAACCGAGATCGTTGCACGAGTAGTTCGGCGCGTTGGAGGAGCGAGCGGAAGCGCGCAGGTTAGTAAAGCGGGATTTCCAACTGCCGCCACGATACATTCGCTGCAATCCGGAAGCGGGGCCTCGCGGATTTTGTTTCGGGGCCCCGGACAATGCCTGGTAAAAATCGAGGCACCATTCCCAGACGTTGCCGGCCATGTCTTCCAAGGCAAAGAAACTCGCGCCTCGGGGAAAGGCGCCGACGGGGGAGGACTCCGGATACCCGTCGTTTATCTGCGGGTCGCGCCATGCGAAACTTGTGCTGGCGTCGGCGAAATTAGCGCGCTCGCCGTGGCCCGGGTTGTTTCCCCAGGGATACTTCCGGGAGTCCGTGCCCCGGGCGGCGTATTCCCATTCCGCTTCGGTAGGGAGCCGATATGTTTTGCCGTCTTTTTGGCCGAGCCACTCACAAAATTTTACGGCCTCGAAGCTCGTGACATAGACGACCGGATGATCGTCACCGGCGCCATCCATTCTTTTCGCCTTATGCCGCGGATCGAACCGTTCGTATTGGGCGTTGGTAATCGGATGTTGCCCCATGTAAAACTCGGTGAGCGTCACCGGTGTAAGCGGTTGCTCGTTAGGTTGGGCGTCCGGGGCGTCGCTTCCCATGATGAAATCGCCCGCAGGAAGCAGCACCATGGTTCCGCCAATAGGATTACGAAAAGCGGGAACCAACTGTCTGGTCGCGGCCCGTATCTTCGGAACAAAATCCGTGATCGGTTTGGCGCGCTCTTCCGCGGCCGGCGCGGCTCCCTTGCGCGGAAGCGTGATGACCGGCTTGCAGTTACCGGGCTTCGCCAGGGTGAGCTCCTGGTCTTCGAGATAGCGATCGAGCAGGTGTTCGGCACGCGCCGGAGCGATGCCGAGGTTTTCCGCAACCTGAGCAAGCATGGCCCGGACGGTATAGCTCGCACTCGCCATGTTGAGCGCGCCGAGACAGATAATGCGCAGGTATTCCGTTTCCGATTCAACCCGGGACGAAATCACGGGCTGGGAGACGGGCGGCGGCGTGGCAAGCGTGGAGCGCCGGGCGCCCTTCCGTTTCAATTCCTCGTCGATGCTGCTCTTGATGAGCTCGTCCGGCAGGCCGCTCTTTCGGCCGAAATCCACCAGGTTCGTTTCCGCTTCGGATGGCAACACCCCGCCTTTGATCGAGAACCCGATGAACTTGATGAATTCCTCCAGCGCATTCTGTCCCGCGCGCGCGGCCAGGTTTTCGTCCCACTGCTTGCGTCGTTCCGGGTCGAGCAACTCCACTCTTGCCTGGACCAGGCGCCGGCCGGCGTCGTCGATACCGCGGCCAAGCAACTGCGCGATGGGATTACTGGGCTGGTTCTTCAGCGGCAGCTTGTTCTGCCACCACTGGAGAAGCGCCGCGCAATGCTGCTGGATTTGCTCGTCGCTTGGGTCCGACGCCGGGTCAAGGCAAAGGCGCTCGTAGGGACTGTCCGCGAGATATTTGTTCCACCCATCCCACTTCCGGGGATCATCTGGGAAAGTGGGAGGAGCGGCGATATCAGCGAGCATAAAAAGGCGGAGAATGACGCGGCAGCGCCGGTCTTGTCTGCAACTTCCATGCCTGTCGCCGACGCCCCGCGGACGAGCACTCTCCTGCCCCTGGCCCGGCGGCTAGAGAAACTTGAAGGAGCGCAGGATGTCGGCGGTGTCGCCTTTGCTGCCGAGATCGTCGGGCCCTTTTACGTCGCGACTCAGCGAAGTCCCCAGCAGGAGGATGGTGACGCCGTTCTTTTTCCCCGGCGGATGAACCACGATGGTCTTCCCGTAGATCATCGTTTTGGCTGAGTCATTGAAGTCAGCCTTGAACAAGGCGGCCCGGCTTTGGATGCCGTCGACCGACACCGGGGTACGCTTTACTTCGGAATAATTGTGGAAGGTCCCGGACAACTGCTGGCCTAACTGGTCCAAAAGTTTGTCGTACAAAGCGTCGCTCTGCGCCTCGGGAGGAGTAAACCAGGCGTAACCGACTGCGAAATTTTCGGCGGTGTTGCCTTTCCCGGCGGCCGCGTACTTCTCCACCTTCACGAAGTTAACGTCGGACTGCGGCTCCAGGTTAAAGCTCTTTGGATAAGCGAAAGTGAACGGGACAAAATTCGATTGCAGACTGGATGGCAGGCTGGCCTTCACGTTCGTGTAGGTGTTCCAACCCGCTCTTGGCGTCCTGCTCTCGCTCTCGGTCCTGCTCGACGGTGAAGTCGCTGGACGCTGGTTTTCATCGATCGATTTGAGCGCGGATTTAAAGTCGCTTTTGAATTCTGTAACCTTTTGCTTCGCCCGATAGGTAACGATCGAAATGATTACGATAACAATGATGATCAACGTCAGGCATCCGCAGCCCCCGAGGATCCACGGTAACGCACTCTTCTTTGCAGGCGGACCCGGAGGCGGCGTGTAGATGGGTGGTTTTGGTGGCGGCGCGGACGCGGCGTCGGCTGCGGCGCTGGGTGGCTCTGGCGAAACCGGCGGTGGCGTAAACGGCGGAGGGGGCGGTGGTGGTGGCGGCGGCGGGGGCGTAGGGTCGGATGGATTTGCGGGTTCGTTCATGGCCAAAATTCGTGAGGCGGAACCGATTTTGTCAGGCGGATGAGGCAGCGTCAAGATGCGCGCATAATCCCGTCAGGCGTCCGCGCGCACGATCAATTTCGAAAACCAATAAGCACCCACCAACCACCCAATCATGCCTCCACTTACTCGCATTCTTGCTCTTACTCTCCTGTCCGGCTTGTTCTTCGTCCCAGCCACGGCGCCAGGCCGAACAATGCTGGATCTTCCAGGATTTTCTGCCGCCGGGTTACGCGCTTATCTGCCGGCGGACGCCTATCACAAGCTGACGAGTGAGCCTGTCAAAGCCTGGATCCAGCTCCGCGGACAGATCGTTAATTCGAAGGTAGCTGGCGCGAGCGTAGTTCACTCCGAAGGCGGAGGCGTTTATGATAAAGCCGCGGTCCAAATCGCGAACGGGATGGAGCTTTACACAGATGTAACGGGGAGCCGTCTGCCTCCTTCGGTTCGAGTTGATGTCCTCGTGTATCAGCTGCCGAAAGGCGAACATGCCCTGGCCCTGGCGCAGGACGATAGCCTCGGCGCCAGTAACTTTATCTACTCCCGCTCGCTTCGACTAAGGTTCCTTGGTCTGGCGAACCAGAAAGCGCCGCCACCAAAGAAGAAGTAAGCGGAAGCTAGCGCGGCGGCGCCAAGGGAGGCTTCGGGGTCGCGCGTTTGAGGAGTCCAAACAAGTCGCTATCCGTCGAGAGGACCAGAGTCGATTCCTTCGTCAGGACCTTCCGATAGGTCTCCATGCTTTTGAGGAAAGCATAGAACTCTGCCGCCTGCGGATTCTGCGTGTAAGCGCGCGCGTAAATTTCGGTGGCTTTCGCGTCCGCCTCGCCGCGGATCTCCTGCACTTTGCGATAGGCGGTGGATTGAATCTCGTTCAGGTCGCGCTCCTTTT
>JBEEHG010000032.1:0-76207 GCA_041167265.1 Verrucomicrobiota bacterium
CTTGTTGTAGCGACGGCGCTCTGTTGCCGTAACACGCTTTTGCACGGCGACAGAGCGCCGTCGCTACAACTACGCCGCGCGCGCGGTCGTCTTCCGGCGTTTCGTCTTCAACACCTCGCGCAAGAACGGCGCGGTCCGGCTCACCCGGTTCCTGGCAATTTCCTCCGGCGTCCCGGCAGCCACGACTTCGCCGCCGTCCGCGCCGGCTTCCGGGCCCATGTCGACGATGTAATCGGCCTCGCCCATGATGCTGACGTTGTGCTCGATCACGATGACGGTGTGCCCTTCATCGACCAGGCGATGGAGCACCTTCAACAACAATTCCACGTCGGCCATGTGAAGCCCGATGGTCGGTTCTTCCAAAAGATAAAGGGTCGATTTCGGCTGGCGCATTTTGCGGATCCGCTCGTTCTGGGCGCGCCCAATTCCGCGGGTGAGTTCGGTGGCAAGCTTGAGCCGCTGCGCTTCGCCACCGCTCAAGGTAGGGCTCGGCTGGCCGAGTTTCAGGTAGCCCAGGCCGGTATCGACCAGGAGCGAGAGCGGGCGCGCGATCTTTTGGTTCGTGGCGAAAAACGCCGACGCCTGTTCGATGGTCATTTCCATCACGTCGCCGATGCTTTTTTCGTTGTAGAGGACTTCGAGCGTTTGCGCGTTGTAACGCCGGCCGCCGCAGTCTTCGCACGGCACGTAGCTGCTCGGCAGAAAACTCATCTCCAGCTTGATCGCGCCCTGGCCGGCGCACGTTTCGCAACGGCCGCCTTCGGTGTTGAACGAAAACCGGCTCGGCGAATAACCGCGCACCCGCGAGACCGGCAGTTGCCCGTACAATTTCCGGATCTCGTCGAACACCTTGATGTAGGTCGCCGGCGTCGAGCGCGACGTCTTGCCGATGGGCGACTGGTCCACTTCGTAAACCGTTTCGAAAAATTCCGCGCCGGAAATCGCCGAGCTGAATTCGCGCTGGGCGCCGCGTTTGTTTTTCAAAGCTTCCTTTACCGCCGGCAACAAGACGGAACGCATCAACGTCGATTTCCCGGAGCCGGAAATTCCGGTGATGACAGAGAGACGCCCGACGGGGAAACGCACGTCGACATTCTTCAAATTGTGGGCGTGGGCTCCGCGGATCTCGATCCACTGCTCGACCTCGCCTAACGAACGGCGCTCGCTCCGGGTCGGATGGCACAGCGGATTTTTCAGGCAACGGCCGGTCTCGGAGCTGCCATGTTTTTCGATTTCAGCCAGCGTTCCCTGGACGACGACCTCGCCGCCGTGGAGGCCGGCGCCCGGCCCGAGATCGATGATGTGATCGGCGCGCCGCATCGTTTCCTCGTCGTGCTCGACGATCACGAGCGAGTTTCCCTTCTCCCGTAACGCCGTGAGCGTCTCGAGCAGGCGAACGTTGTCCCGCGGATGGAGACCAATCGTCGGTTCGTCGAGAACGTAGAGAACGCCGCGCAGATTCGAGCCGAGCTGCGCTGCCAGCCGGATGCGCTGCGATTCACCGCCGCTCAACGTCTTGGCCGAACGCCCGAGCGCCAGGTAACCGAGTCCGACGTTCTCCATGAACTGGAGCCGTTGCGAAATTTCCGGCACCAGATCGTCCGCGACAATTTTCTGGTTACCGCGAAACCGCAGTTTACCGATGAGCCGCGACGCTTCCCCGGCGGAGAGCGCGGTGAAATTATCGATCGTGTGACCCTGGAGACGGACGTGCCGCGCGATCGGATTCAATCGAGAGCCGTGGCAAGCCGGGCACGGGACCGCTTCCTCCTCGTCGATCCACTCCGATTCGCGTTCCGCCGCGAGTTCGTTTTCGAGAACGGAATCGCCGGTATCCTCGGCGCCGGTTTGCTTTTCGCGGTCCCAGATTTCGCCAAACCCGCCGCACTCCTGGCAGGCGCCATGAGGCGAATTGAAGGAGAACAAACGCGGATCGAGCTCTTCGAACGCGCGTCCGCACCCGGGGCAACTCATCTCCGTGCTCATGACGGTGAGCCGATGTTTCGAATCGAGGAGATGGGCCGTGCCCCGCCCGATGTCGAGGGCGCGCTGGACGAGATTGCGCGCTTTCAGGATCCGCCGGGCATCGATCGCGCCGACAACGACGTCGATTGTGTGTTCCTTGAAGCGCTCCAGTTTCCGGAATTGCGCCACGGGGATCAGCTGCCCATCGACGAATAGCGTGTCGAACCCCTGGCGCTCAGCCCAGCGGGCCACGTCGGTGTGGAATCCCTTCCGCGCTTTGACCAGCGGCGCGAGCACTTTGAGCGGCCCGCGTTTCACTGCCGTCTCGAGCTGACGGACGATGGCGGCGACGCTTTGTTTTTCCACCGGCAGATCGCAGTCCGGGCAAAATTGCGTCCCGGTTTTCGCGAACAGAAGCCGGAGAAAATGGTAAACCTCGGTGACGGTGGCGACCGTCGATTTGCCGCCGCCACGGGTGACGCGTTGTTCGATGGCGACGCTGGGCGGCACGCCTTCGACGAGATCGACGTCTGGCTTTTCGAGTTGCTCGACGAACTGCCGGGCGTAGGGCGACATGCTGTCGAGGAAACGGCGTTGACCTTCCGCAAACAAGATGTCGAATGCGACCGTCGATTTGCCCGAACCGCTCAACCCGGTGATCACGACGATCTGGTCGCGGGGAATGGCGAGAGAGATGTTCTTTAAATTATGCTCGCGCGCGCCGTGGATGCGGATGGAGTGATTTCCCTCTCCGGGGAGCGCACGCGCCTCGCGTGCTCCGATCGGCGCCTCGCCGAACGGCTCTTCTGCAGCGCGCAGCGAGATTTTGTCATCGTCATCAAAATAAACACTTGGGGAGATTCGCGGCGGGGCGCCGCGAACGGCACGCGAGGCGCGTGCGCTCCCCAGAATCTTTTGCAGATACCTTCCGGTGTGCGACGCCTCCATTTTCGCCAGCGCCTCTGGAGTTCCCGCACCGACGAGCTCGCCGCCTTCATCCCCGGCTTCCGGCCCCAGATCGATCACCCAGTCGGCGCACTTAACCACTTCGAGGTTATGTTCGATCACCACCAGGGTGTTGCCGCCATCGACCAATCGCTGAAACAGGCGCATCAGGATCGCGACGTCATCGAAATGCAAACCGGTCGTCGGCTCGTCGAAGATGAAAAGCTTTCCGGTCGCCGCGTTCGGCCCTCCGATTTCGGTAAGATGGCGCACGAGTTTGAGCCGTTGCGATTCGCCACCGGAAAGGGTGTTGAGCGGCTGGCCCAACCGCAAATACCCGAGCCCGACTTCGTCGAGCACATCGAGCTTGTCCCCGAGCTTCGCCGATTCGCCGATCTGGGCGAAGAACTGGATCGCTTCGCTGACCGTCATCTCGAGAACGTCGTGGATCGATTTGCCGTAGACCTTCACGCGCAGCACGTGCGGCTGGAAACGGCGGCCCTCGCATTCGGCGCAGCGGACATAGAGATCGCTCAGGAATTGCATCTCGATCTTCTCGAACCCGGTGCCGCAGCAGCGCTCGCAACGGCCACTGCCAGAGTTGAAGGAGAAGGCGCTCGCGGTGAGGCCCTGCGCCATCGCTTCGGTTTGGGCCGCGAACATTTCCCGGACGCGATCGTAAAGCCCGAGATACAGGACCGGCGTCGACCGCGGCGTGCGGGCGAGCTGGCTCTGGTCGACCATTACGACTTCGCCGATCCGATGTGCGCCGGTCACGGATTTGCAGGCGCCCGGCTGCTGGTCGGTCGTCTGGCCCTTGGCGATCATCAGGTGCCGGTAAAGAACGTCGTGGATGAGGGTTGATTTGCCCGAGCCCGAAACACCGGTGACGCAATTGAAAATCCCGAGCGGAATCTCGACGTCGACATTCTTAAGGTTGTGCTCGCGCGCGCCGGTGATTCGGATCGCGGCCGTTGATTTGCGCCGCGATTTAGGAACAGGAATGCGTTTCTCGCCGGAGAGATATTGCTGCGTTAGCGAAGGCGCACGTGATTTCTCTTGTAGGGCAAGCGCACCGCTTGCCGCGGTTCGATTTGGCAGGCGGACCGCCTGCCCGACAAATTCTTGCAACGCGCCGCTGAAAACTAATTCGCCGCCGTACTCGCCGCGGCCCGGGCCAATGTCGACGATGTTGTCGGCGGCGCGGATGATCGCTTCTTCGTGTTCGACGACCAGCAACGTGTTCCCTTTGTCCCGCAGATCGTGCATCACCCGGACGAGCCGGCCTATATCGCGCGGATGCAGACCGACGCTCGGTTCGTCCATGACGAAGAGCGTGTTAACGAGCGACGCGCCCAGGCAGGTCGTCAGGTTCACCCGTTGAACTTCGCCGCCGCTTAAGGTGCGGGTGGATCGATCCAGGGTCAGATAACCCAGCCCGACTTCGCAAAGATAACGAAGCCGCGCCACCACTTCGTTGCGTAACATCTCGGCGGTGGAGTCGTTAGGCGGCAGGACCAGCCCGGCAAAAAGATCGCGGGCCGCGAGAATGGAAAGGAGTGCGATCTCCGGCAATGTCCGCGCGGTTTCGCGGGTCCCGTTCCGGGCCGGCGAAACGATCCGGTAATTCAGGGTCTCGGGCTGAAAACGCCCGCCGCTACACGAGGGACACGTCGTGTAAGCGCGATACCGGCTAAGCAAAACGCGCACATGCATCTTATACGTCTTGCTCTCGAGCCACTTGAAAAATCCGCGGACCCCATACCAACGATCGTTCTCCGCCAGCTCCTCCACGTCCGTGTCTTCATCGCGGGCCTCGCCGTTGATGACGAAATCCTGGTCGGCTTTCGCCAGGTCCTCGAACGGGATCCGAACGTCGATCTCCTCCCGGGCGCAGGCCCGCATCAGGTCGCGCTGCGATTCACCCATCTCTTCGCCGCGGAAAACCCGGACCGCGCCTTGTGAAATCGAGAGCGAGCGGTCCGGAATCGCTTTACCCAGGTCGATCGCGATCGTGCGCCCGAATCCGCGGCATTCCGGGCACGCGCCAAGCGGATTGTTAAAGCTGAACAATCCCGGGGTCGGCGGACGAATATCGAGATCGCAGTGCGCGCAATGCCAGCCGGTGGAATAAGGGTGTTGAGAGTTTGGAGTTGAGAGTTGAGAGCCGCCGGAATCGAGCGCGATGACGTTGATCTTGTCTTTGCCGAAACGAAGCGCGGTCTCGATCGCTTCGACGAGGCGGGCCCGGTTGGCCTCGGAGATCGCGAGGCGGTCCTGGATCACCTGGACGCGGGCGCCGAGTCGCTTGATTTTTTTGTCGGCGTCCACCCGGATGATTTCGTTGTCGATCCAGACGCGGAGATAGCCTTGCTGCTGGATGAAATCGAAAAAGACGCGTGGCTCTGTCTTCGGCGGCACGGCCACCCAAAACGTGATCAGGATGTTCTGGCCGGACAGGTCCTGGAAAATGTGGTCGGCGATTGAGCGCGCGGTCTCCGGGCGGATCTCGCGGCCGCAGGTCGGGCAAAAGGCGCGGGCGATCCGCGGCATGAGGAGCTTCACGTAGTCGTTGATTTCCGTCATCGTCCCGACGGTCGAGCGCGAGCTCTTGACCGGGTTCGCCTGTTCGATGGCGATCGCGGGCGGGATGCCGCGGATTTCGTCCACCCGCGGTTTGTCCATGCGATCGAGGAACTGGCGCATGTACGGGCTGAAGGTTTCGACGTAACGGCGCTGGCCTTCGGCATAGATCGTGTCGAAGGCGAGGCTCGATTTGCCGCTCCCGCTCGGGCCGGTGACGACCGTCATTTTTCCCAGCGGAAGATCGAGATCGATCCCCTTGAGATTGTTCTGGCGGACGCCGCGAATCTCGACGCATCCGCGGTCAGGCGGAGCAGTCACACACGGTTTTTCGGCGGTCGTTGAACCCACCGGAGACTATCCGATTGGGCGGACTGGTTCGCAAATTTTGGCACGGAAATCATTGTCATCCCGAGCGGAGCGCAGCGAAGTCGAGGGACCCCGCAGTCGTAGAGACGACCACCAAACCACGCTTCGCACGCCGCGAACGTTTTGTGTCGATCTCGCGCAAGCCGATTAGCGTGACCGCTCGATTTGCGGGAGGTCCCTCGGCGCGCTGCGCCAGCCTCGGGATGACAACGCCTTAACTGCTAAAACGGTTCGCGACCTTCTCCCGTTCGGCGAGCAAGCGTTCCGGCATATCGGGCTTGAGCGTTTCGAAAAACTTCTTCTGAGCCTCAAGCTCGGTTTTCCACTCGTCTGGCTTGACCGAAAGCAGTTCGCCGAGCTGTGAATCGTGGATGTGATCGGCGCCGACCAGTCCAAGCTCTTCGCGCCGCGGAATCCATCCGATTGGCGTTTCATTCGCATCCGCGCGGCCCTCGCATCGATCGATGATCCACTTCAACACGTGCATATTCTCGCCAAACCCCGGCCAGAGAAATTTGCCGTCGGCGTTTTTCCGGAACCAGTTCACGTGGAAAATCAACGGCGGGTTCTTCAAGCGTGGGCCGATCTCGAGCCAGTGCCGAAAATAATTTCCCATGCTGTAGCCGCAGAACGGCAGCATCGCCATTGGATCACGCCGAACCTGACCCACCGCGCCGGTCGCCGCGGCGGTCGTTTCCGACGCCATCGTCGCTCCGGCATAAACGCCGTGGACCCAATCCAACGCCTGGAACACGAGCGGCATCGTATCGCTGCGGCGGCCGCCGAAAATGATCGCGCTGATCGGAACGCCTTCGCCCTTCTCCACCTCGGGATCGAGCACAGGATTGTTGCGCATCGGCACCGCGAAGCGGCTGTTCGGATGCGCGGCTTTCTCCTTCGAATCGGGCGTCCAATCGTTGCCTCTCCAATCGATCGCGTGCGCGGGCGGCGCGCCATCTTTCCCTTCCCACCAGACATCGCCGTCATCCGTCAGCGCGACGTTCGTGAAGAGAGTGTCGTGCTCGATCGACTTCATCGCGTTCGGATTGGATTTGTAACTCGTCCCGGGCACGACGCCGAAGTAGCCGTTCTCCGGATTGACCGCGTAGAGCCGCCCATCCTTACCGATCTGCATCCAGGCGATGTCGTCGCCGATCGTCGTGACTTTCCAGCCTTTGAAATGCGGCGGCGGAATGAGCATCGCGAAGTTCGTCTTCCCGCAGGCGCTCGGGAACGCCGCCGCGACGTAATGCTTCCGGCCGTCCGGCGCTTCCACGCCCAGGATGAGCATGTGCTCGGCGAGCCAGCCTTGTTTCCGCGCGAGATACGAACCGATCCGGAGCGCGAGGCATTTCTTGCTTAACAAAACGTTGCCGCCGTAACCCGAGCCGACCGAGATGATGGCGTTGTCCTGCGGGAAATGGCAGATCAGGCGGCGGTCGGGATGGACGTCGAGCAAAGAATGGACGCCGCGGTTCCATTCGCCCCTGGGATTATCTCCGAGACGTTGGACGGCGATCGTTCCCATCCGCGTCATGATCCGCATGCTCAGGACGACGTAGATGGAATCGGTGATCTCGAATCCGACCTTGGTGAGAGGCGAATCCGGCGGCCCCATGATGTAGGGCACGACGAACATCGTCCGCCCTCGCATCGCCCCCCGCAGCATCTCGTGCAGCTTCGTGTAAGTCTCCGCCGGGGCCGCCCAATGGTTCGTAGGGCCCGCCTCTTCCTTCGTCGGCGTGCAGATCAACGTGAATTGCTCGACCCGCGCGACGTCGTTCGGGTTCGACCGGTGTAAATACGAGCCCGGCTTTTTTTCTTCGTTTAATTTCTGGACGACGCCGAGCCGTTCCGCCTGCTCGAGGAGCCAGGCGTTCTCCTGCTCGGAACCGTCGCACCAGAAAATGTTTTGGGGCTCGGTCAGGCGCGCGACTTCCTGCACCCAATCGAGGACGGCGGGATTGACCGGCTTGGCGTCGCCGATCCCGGATGGGGGAGTAATAGCAGGCGCGAGATTATCCATTGGTATGCGGCCTTGAAGTCATGCGCGAAAGGCGTTGAGCGGATTGCCATTTTCGCCGCTTCGGACACTTGTCCAAGCAAATTCTCGCGGCGCGGTGAGGGAGCCTGGCAACGTTGCTTGCACGCGAGGAGTGCGCGCCGTTAATTGCGGGATGTTCGGAGTCACCACCTCGGATGACTACCAGCCGGTGACCTGGGTTGGCCGGCATCCGGTGGATGTCACCACCCTGCTCGTCGGCGTGCACGTCGCGTTGATGGTGCTCACCTGCTTTCTGATGGCGCTGGGCGGCGGCGCGTTTCTGGGCCTCCTCATTTTCGATAGCGCCCAGGTGCTCGCCTTGGGGCGGGTCTGGCAAATCGCCACCTATGCGTTCGTGCATGCGCCTTACTCGGCCTTCGCGCTCTTTTGGTTTGCGGTCGAGATGTACATGCTTTTCGCGTTCGGCCGGCAGGTGGAACGCTTCGTCGGCCGCCGTGCTTTCATTTTCCTCTACACGCTCCTGCTCTGCGTGCCGACGCTGTTTCTGATTCTGGCCGGGCTCTGGGGCCGCTACGGCGTGGCCGGCTCGGCGACGTTGCACTTCGGCGTCTTCATCGCCTTCGCGATGATTTACCCGAACGTCGAAATGTTTTTCCTGCGCATCCAATTGAAATGGATCGCCCTCATCCTCATCGGCATCGGCACTCTGGCCGCGTTCGCGAATCACGACTGGGCCAGCCTCATCCTGATTTGGACCACGACCGCGACGGCTTTCGTTTTTCTGCAACTGCGAGGCGTCGGCCCCGAGCTCGCCTGGTGGGACAGGATCAAGTCGCGCCTCCAACCAAAGCCGAAATTTCAAGTGGTCCCGCGCGATACGCCGCGCCGCAGCGTTGAACCTGAGAACATTCACGAATCGATCGACCCGGTCCTCGAAAAAATCTCGAAGCACGGGATCAACAGCCTGACCGCCTCGGAACGTCGCGCGCTCGACCGCGCCCGGAATCGTCTGTTAAAAAAGCCGCAGTGAACCTGCGCCGCGACGGACCTGACTCCCATTTGCGAATCAGCGTGGTGATCCCGTCGTGGCGCGATGGCGAGAACCTGCGCGCGCTCCTTCCTCAGCTGAAGGCGCAATCGTCCGTCCATGAGACGATCGTTGTCGACGCCGCCGGCGATGGGATCGCGGAAGCCATCACTCTCGACGCGGGCGCCACCTGCATTCCATGCCCACGCCCCAATCGCGGTGAGCAAATGAATCTCGGCGCCGCTGCCAGCACCGGCGATGTCATTCTTTTCCAGCATTGCGACACCCGGCTCGAGACCGCGCATCTCGAATCGATCCAGCGTGCGCTCGGCGACCCGCAAATCATCGGGGGCGCTTTCCACCGGAAATTCGACGATCGCCATCCGCGCTTGCGACCGCTCGAATCCGTCACGCGATTTCTCGCTCGTCACGGCGGGACGCTTTACGGCGATCAGTCGATTTTCGTCCGGCGCGAAGTGTTCGAACGCCTCGGCGGTTTCGCGGGAATTCCGTTGATGGAAGATGTCGAGTTCTCGCGGCGCTTGCGAGCCGCGGGCAAGGTCGCAGTTCTCGATCCTCCGGTGGCGTCGTCAGCCCGGCGCCACCTGCGAAAAGGCGCGTGGCGAACGACGATCCAGAACGGCTTGTTTATCGTCCTGTATAATCTTGGAGTGTCGCCGCACCGGTTGCATCGGTGGTATTATGGCAACGCCGCGAACGCGGAAGCGCGTGCGGCCACGATGACCTCCTGAGGCTCAATTCACCTCGAGCGACCCCTCGCGCAGCACCTCGACAAATTCCTCCCCGGTCGTCGCCGCCATCAGCGCATCGCGCCGCGTTTTGTCTTTCACCACCCGCGCCAATCCTCCGACACAGACCAGGTAATCGGTCACCGTCCGTTGCGGAACGCCGACCAGAAAAATCAGGTGCACCAGTTCGCTGGAATAACCGAACGGAATTCCCTGTTTGCTTCGGCCGATCCCAAGCACGAGCCGATCCACCAAATCCGTTCGCGCGTGCGGGAACGCCACCCCTTCCCCCGTGTTCGTCGACGTTCGGCCCTCGCGTTCCATGACCGCGTCGGCCAGTTTGTAGAAATCGTCGACGAGCCCGTTCTCCCGCAGGTTTTGCACGATCTCGAGGATCGCTTCGGCTGCGGTCTGCTCCCGCAGTTCGAGGACCACCAATTTCGGATCGAGGATTTCGTGAAGGCGCGCGGACATGAGCGACGCTAAGCGTTTGATTGGATTGACGAGGCAATCCGAGTTATCGAATTATCAAGGCACTCGTGGCAACTGAAAATAATCCCGGCACCAGCGACGAGGCGACCATCTCGTGGCAGAAGAGCCTGTACGACCCCGGCTACGTCAACGCGATGTCGCATTTTTATCGGGGCGAGCTGGGCCGGATCATGGTCTGGCGGCAGCGGCTCGATATCACGACGAACTGGGCCATCACCAGCAGCACCGCGATTATCACGATCGCCTTTTCCAATCGCGAAGTGCCGCACCTGATTTTCTTTTTCAACCTCGCGATCGTCTGGGGAATGCTCTGGATCGAAGCGCGCCGCTACCGGTTTTACGATGCCTTCCGGGCCCGGGTCCGAATGCTCGAAGCGCATTTCCTGGTTCCGATGGTGATGGAGAACCGCGAGATGCTTCAGGGCGAATGGAAGAAGCTCGTCTGCGAAGATCTGATCCTCCCGTCGTTCAAGATCAGCCGGCTGGAAGCGGTCGGCCGGCGATTGAAACGCAATTACGTTTTCATTTTCATCCTGATCATGGTGGCGTGGGTCACGAAGATTTTCCTGCACGCCTCGATGACGCTCGATGGCTTGCCGGCCTTCTACCGGGCCCTGCGGGTCGGACATATTCCGTCGTGGCTGGTCGCTTTCATCTTCGTCAGCACCCTCGCGAGCGTCATCGGCATCACCATTTACGTCAGCAAAAAGACGACCGGCGAAGTCTCGGAGTTTCGCACCCACCGTTCGCTGTGGAAGATCTAAAGAGCTTTAAGCTTTAAGTTTGAAGTTTGAAGTCACCTGAGCGACGAGCTTCTTCTCTTAAAGCTTAATCCTTAAAACCTAAAGCTGATGGCCGCAGCCCACGCGTTCGCGAAATTATGTGAGATTGTGGCCATACTGCGCGCGCCCGGTGGTTGCCCCTGGGACCGCGAGCAGACGAACGAAACGCTCCTGCCGCCGCTGATTGAAGAAGCCTACGAAGCAGCCAGCGCGATCCGCGCCCGGGACGATGCGAACCTTCGGGAAGAACTGGGGGACGTCGTTCTGCTCGCTGTCATGCACGCGGAAATCGCGAAGGAGACCGATCGTTTCAACATCGAGGAGGTCCTCGAAGAAGTGACCGCAAAACTAATCCGCCGCCATCCGCACGTCTTCGCCCGGAGCGAGGTCCGGGATGCCGAAGGCGTGATGAAACAGTGGGAAGCGATCAAGCACGAGGAAAAAAACGGCGGGGGCGACGCTCATTATCTGGCCAGTCTGCCGGTTGGTTTGCCCGCGCTCATGCGCGCCCAAAAAGCGCAGAAGAAAGCTGCGCGGGTGAATTTCGACTGGTCGAACCTGTCCGATGTGGTCGCGAAAGTGGACGAAGAGCTGGCCGAAACGAAAGAGGCGATCGCGGCCGCCGACCCGGCGAAGATCGCGGATGAAGTGGGCGATCTCCTGTTCGCCGTCGTAAATCTCGCGCGCAAAAACGGACTCGACGCCGAGGAAGTCCTGCAGGCCGCGACCAACAAGTTCGTCGGCCGTTTCAACCGGGTCGAAGACGAGCTACGGGTGAAGGGACGGAAGCTGGGCGACGCCGGACTCGAAGAGCTGGATGAGATTTGGAATGCGCTGAAGCAAACGCCCAATCTCGAATAGGGCATCTGAGTTCGACATTGGGCGTTGGACCTTGGGCGTTCGGCGTTTGCTTCTCTGAGCGCTTTAGCCATATTGCCCGTCCCAATGACCCTGCTGATCAACATCCTCCTCGGGATTTACGTCTTCGTCGCCCTCCTGATGATGCTCGTCATCCTGATGCAGCGCCCGAAAAGCGAAGGGCTCGGCGCGGCCTTTGGTGGCGGCGTCACTGAAAATATTTTCGGCGCGCAGACGACCAACGTCCTGACCAAAGTCACCGGCTGGCTGGCCGCGATTTTCTTTTTCCTGACGTTTTTCCTCTCCATTCTCTACGCGCGCAAGGCGAATACCCCGAGCAATCTGAGCCGCGAATTGACGGCAGGGCAGACCCCTGTCCCAGCGGCTTCGGCGTCGGCCACGCCAGTTCCAGGCGCGTTAGCGTCCGGGACGCCAGCGCCTGCAGGGACCGCGACAGTCGGCCCGAGCGGATCAGCGACGGCCTCGCCTGCCGCGAACGTGACGGGGACCACTCCGCTTCCCGCTAGCAGCCCTGCGACATCGCCGGCCACTTCAGTTGCGCCCCCGACCACGCCAGCCGCGTCGGCAGCGGCCTCGGTCGCTCCCGCGACGACGCCAGCTGCGTCGCCCTCAGTTTCCGCTTCGCCGAAGCGTTGAGGGTTTCCTCGCGCGGGCGCTACATGTCACTAGTGCGTCGCTCGACCTCAAGGAGCGGCGGTTTGCAACCGCCGGCCAGTTAGCCCGGCGATTACGTAATGCTGCGACCCCGTCGCTTCGGTCTCGGCTTTACCACCACCGCCAGCCAAGCCGCAATCTCGGCGGGTTTCCAGGCTGCACTTGAAGGACGAAGGGCCAAAAGCGCGCGATTGTTACGGCGGCGCTGGTCCGAGGGCGGACCGTGTTTCCACGTGACGACCGCATGAAAGGCGCGGGAGCTGTGCTGGCGCAAAGCCGAGCGATGCGATTGAGGGAGGTGCCGCTGTAGGCGGTAAATTCGCCACCAATCAGAACCGTGCCATCGGCCTGGACGGCAATATCCAAAATGACGTCGTCCGCGCCCGTTCCTGGCGAGGGGTCGAAAGTGGCATCTAACGCTCCGCTCGGTAGGAGACGCGCCAGCTTAGGGCCAGAATTACTGAAATCGGTTCCGCCGATGAGAACGTTTCCATCGGACAGGACTGAGATTGCATGCACCGCGCTTGAAAAATTCCCAGTCGTTACGGCATTAGCGTCGAACGCGGGGTCCAAGTTTCCATTCGGAAGCAGCCGGGCAATACGATTTCGGATGACGCCTTGATAATGTGAAAAAACGCCGCCGATAATTACTTTGTTCGGCGGCGGTCCTGGTTCGAGCGCAGTCTCGAACACTATATTATCTGCTCCCATACCCGGCAGGAAGTTTCCATCCAACGAGCCGTCAGAGTTCAGTCGGGCAACGCGGCTGCATGGGTTCCCATTATAGGTCGTGAAGTCTCCACCGATAATTATCCTGTCGTCGGATTGGACCGAAATCGAATCCACCCGAGCATTGACCCCTGCACCGCCGCCTGGATTAAAGGTGGCGTCGAATGCACCTGTGATTCCGTTGAGCCGTGCGATGCCCTTTATAGAACCACTAATGGCCACCCCCCCGATGAGCACATCTCCATTCGACTGAAGGCGGATCGCCAAAACATCTTCATTCGGCACCGTTGCTGGACTGAAATTAGTATCGAGAGAGCCATCGGAATTAAGCCGAGCAACACCATTGCGCTGATATCCATTGTACGCGGTGAAAGAACCGCCGATTAGGATTTTCGCGTCAGGTTGCAAGAAAACATCCCGAACGAAACCAGTTGTTCCGGTCCCACCGACGTTAAAAGAAGTATCGACCGACCCATTTGGATTGAGCCGCGTAATCCCGGTCGCCGCAGTGTAACCGTTGAAGCTATCAAAACTGCCGCCGATTAAGATTTTACCGTTCGGGTCCACAACCACGGCCGTCACGGCGCTATCAACCAAAGGACCTGGATTGAATGTCGTGTCCAAGCGTCCGGGCGCGCAGGCCGTATCAAAGATGTAAGCCGCACCAGAGGCAGGAGCGTATCCGTTAATCTGATTCCCATTTATTCCCGCCGAAACACTATCTTCGGCGTCGGCTCCCACGACGATGGTACTGCCAGAGACGGCCACGGAAATGCCAAAGTAATCGTCCTGCTCAGTGTTGGAGGCCTTGACGTAAGCTAGCTGACTCCATGTTGTGCCAGTACGAGTAAAAACGTAAACCGCCCCTGCCCAAGGAGCGCTGTTGTCGGTCTCATTGCCATTGATACCAGTGGCGTTGCTATCCTCGCCGTGGGCCCCAATAACAATAGTATTCCCCGAAATCGCGACCGAATCGCCAAACGCATCATCGGGCGTCCCGGTGTTGGAGGCCTTTAGGTAGGCCTGCTGGGTCCATGTTGAGCCGTGTCGCACAAAGACGTACGCTGCACCCGCGTTCTGCACGCTGTTGTCGGCTTCATTGCCATTGACACCAACTGAATTCCCGCGCTCGGCATGCGCCCCCACCACCAAAGTATCGCCCGAAATCGCCACCGGAAGGCCGAACAAATCATTGTTATCGGCGTTCGAAGCTTTGAGATACGCCTCTTGTGTCCAGGTGGTGCCGCTCCGGACGAAGACATACGCGGCTCCAGAACCCCCCGCGACGTTGTTGCTTTGCACCCCGTTAATTCCCGTAGCGTTGCTAGCTTCGAAATGCGCACCCACAGCGATGGTGTTTCCCGAAATCGTTACAGAAGTGCCAAAAAAATCACCAGCATCGGCGTTCGAGGCTTTTAGATAAGCTTCCTGACTCCAGTTCGTCCCGCTGCGAACGAAGACATAAGCCGCCCCCGCGTTGCTGGCACTATTGTTGTTCTGCGCTCCGTTTACGCCCACAGCATTGCTGTCCTCCCCAAACGCGCCCACTACGATTGTCTCGCCGTCGATGGCAACGGAAACTCCGAACCGGTCATAGGTTTCCGCATTTGAAGCCTTCAGATACGCTTGTTGGGTCCAAGTCGTCCCGTTACGAATGTAGACATAGGCCGCTCCGGACGTGAGGGAGTTATTGTTGTTTTGTGATCCGTTCACTCCAGTGGCGTTGCTTCCTTCGTTGACGGCCCCAACTATCAACGTGTCGCCAGAGATCGCGACTGAACAGCCGTACTGATCCTGTGAATCGGTGTTTGACGCCTTCAGATAAGCTTGCTGAGTCCAAGTCGTTCCACTTCGCACAAACACGTAAGCCGCCCCCGAGTCGCTTGCGCTGTTGTCGCTCTGGTCGCCATTGATTGTGGTAGCATTGGAGTCCTCACCTGTCGCTGAGACGACAACAGTGTCCCCGGAAATGGCAACAGCCCTGCCGAAGCCATCACCCATCTGGGGATTCGAGGCCTTCACGTACGCCTGCTGGGCAATCGGATCAACGGTGATTGGGTAGCGAGCGCCACGCTCATCGACGCTAACGTGCAGGGCGCTGCCAGAAACAACGAAATATGCGGGAAGATTCTTGCCGTCCGCATCGATGACTTTCAGGCCCGAGTAAATCACGGCCGCGCTGCCGGAGTCGTCGATGAACCGCGCTTCGTCGCGGTCTCGGGATGCTTTCGCGCATAGACTGCCGCGGATTGCCAGACCGAATCGCAGCCGCGCAGTCGCTATGGCCGACAACGGTCGCTCGTTGAGCGTGAACCCGTGTTCCAATCCGCGGCTATCGTTTACGAACCACTCCTGGAGTGAAGAACTCCAAACGTATGTAATGCGCTGGCCCTCCGCATAGACTGCCGGTTTGCCCAGGACTTGTTGCTCGTTCCCCTCAAACCCAAAGCTGCGGAGCTCTAGCCCCCACGTCCACCCGCCGCGGTTGGGCGTGGTCAAGAATCCCCGTCCATCAAAAGATGTTTGCCACTGTTGTCCAGGGTTGCGTGCGCGATGGCCGCCTCCAACTGCGACAACGCCGTGACGATTGGAATCGTACGTATCGCGAATGGCCTTCCAATCAGAGGACGCCAAGGCTGTCGGAACCGGCGTCCGGTAAGTCGAATCCTGAAGCGACGGCGTGGCTGCCGTCGAATGCCCCGCCGTTCCGAGAAACGTTGCGGTCACGGCTAAGATCGACCAAAAACGCCAAACCGCGCATCGCCCTCCGCCCCGGAACTCGAGTGTTTCGCAGCAGGATACGGGCGTATCGGGGTTCATGGGAGAAGTCCGGGCGGGACCGGGTGATGTATCGTGTAATCCTCTGCTGCGGCAAAAGGAACCTTAATCTTTAAAATCTCGGACGACTGACGGCTGTGCGTCTTCCGCCCGAATCTTAAAACCGAGATCGTGTGCTCTTACGGCACCGCTTCCGGTTTCGGACCGGCTTTCTCGTTCAAGGCCTGGGTGAATTCCTGCAGGCTCGATACGATCTGGGGTGCCTTGGTCAGGACCGTGCTCGCCAGTTTCTCGGAATAATCGGGACGGCGCTGCGACATTTCGGAAAGCGCCATCATGACCGCGAGGGCGTTGTTTATGGCGTGCTTTATCTCGCTGAATTTCTTCTGCAACTGGACCAATTCTTCTTGGGAAATGCTGCGGTCGTTTTCACTCATGATCGGCGCTTTCGGGTGGAGAAACGGGACGGTTGTGCTTGACTGACAGGTTCGACATTTGTCGTCCGTATGCCTGCGCAAACTATCCAGATCAGCGGAGCACGCCAGCACAATCTCAAGAATCTCCACGTCGAAATTCCGAGGGAAAAACTGGTCGTAATTACCGGTTTGAGCGGCTCCGGAAAGTCGTCGCTCGCCTTCGATACGCTCTACGCCGAAGGGCAGCGCCGCTACGTGGAAAGCCTCTCCGCTTACGCCCGGCAGTTCCTCGATCAGATGGAAAAACCGGACGTGGATTTCATCGAAGGGCTGTCGCCGGCGATCGCGATCGAGCAGCGCAGCGCCGGGGCGAATCCGCGGTCGACGATTGCGACCACGACCGAGATCTACGATTACCTGCGTGTCCTTTTTTCCGCAATCGGCCAGCCTCACGATCCGGCTACCGGCCAGGCCATCCATCGCCAGACGCCGCAACAAATCGTCGACCAGATTCTGGCGTTTCCGGACGACACGAAAATCATTCTGCTCGCCCCGCTGGTGCAAAACCAGAAAGGGGAATTCCGCGACGTGATCGAAAAGGCGAAGCGGGAAGGTTTCGTCCGGATCCGGATCGATGGCCAAATCGAGGAGCTGGGAAAACCGGAGCCGATTCGGCTCAAGAAAACGGAGAAGCACACCATCGAAGCGGTAGTGGATCGGCTCGGGGTCCGCGAAGGAGTGCGGACGCGGCTGGCGGATTCGGTCGAGACGGCGCTGCGGTGGGGCGGGAACCGGATTGCCGTTCTGAGAGAACGCCGAACGCCCAACGCGGAACGCCCAACGCCGAATTCAGAGGAATGGGAAGAAGTGCGTTACACGACGGACTACGGAAACCCCGACAGCGACTACTCGTTAGGTGAGCTGACCCCAAAACATTTCTCGTTCAACAGCCACCTCGGTGCGTGCCCGGCGTGCCATGGCCTGGGGACGCAATTGGTGTGCGACGCGGAGCTGATGTCGGATCCGGAAAAGTCGCTCCGGGAGGGAGCGATCACGCCCTGGCGGCGCGGGACAAAGCCGATGCTCGCTTATTACCGGACGTTGCAGAGCGCGCTCGTGAAACATTTCGGCGTGGACGATTGCATTCCGTTCGCGGATTTGCCGGATGATTTCAAGAAGGCGCTTTACCACGGCACCGGCGACGAGCCGATCGAGATCAAGGTGGGCGGCAATGGAAAAACGCCGAAGACGGCGCGGCCATTTGAAGGGCTGGTGCCGCAGATGGAACGACTTTACGCCGAGACCGAGAGCGAATTTACCCGCAACCGGATCCGGGCATTCATGACCCGGGTCCCGTGCCAAACCTGCCACGGTGCGCGGTTGAAGCCGGAAATCCTGGCGGTAACGATCTGTAGCCGCTTCCCTGTGGGAAGCGCGGGAGAAAGCGAAGGGCCGGTCGAAGCGGCGTCGCCCACAGGGCGACGGCTACAGAAGACACAGGACCTGAACATCCACCAGTTCAGCGAGCTGACGATCGAGGCCGCGGCGGAATATATGCGGCGGCTCGCGCTCACGGAACAGCAGCGCCACATCGTGGCGGACGTCGTGCGCGAAATCGATTCGCGCCTGCAGTTCCTGGTCGAGGTCGGACTGAATTACCTTTCGCTCAATCGCGAGAGCGGGACTCTTTCGGGGGGCGAAGCGCAACGGATCCGGCTGGCCACGCAAATCGGTTCGGGATTGGCCGGCGTTCTTTATGTCCTCGATGAACCAAGCATCGGATTGCATCAGCGCGACAACGCACGGCTCCTTACCACTCTGCGCCGTCTGCGCGATCTCGGAAATTCCGTTATCGTGGTCGAGCACGACGAAGAGACTATCCGCGCGGCGGATCACATTCTCGATCTCGGACCGGGCGCGGGACCACGCGGCGGCGAGATCGTGGCCCAGGGAACGCTCGCGCAAGTTCTGACCGCGAAGAATTCGCCGACCGCAGATTATCTTTCCGGCCGCGCCCGGATCGCGATTCCGCGGGAGCGCGCGAAACCGCGTTCGACCCAGACGGGCGATGGCTGGCTCACGCTCGCCGGCGCCACCGAGAACAATTTGAAGAACGTCACGGCATCGTTCCCGATCGGCTGTTTCACCTGCGTGACCGGCGTTTCCGGGAGCGGGAAATCCACCCTCGTCGACGACATACTGCGTCGAGCGCTTTTCCGGCATTTTTACAATTCGAAGGACAAGCCCGGAGCGCATCGCGCGCTGCACGGGCTCGACCAGCTGGACAAGGCTATCGTGATCGATCAAAGCGCGATCGGCCGCACGCCCCGGTCAAACCCGATCACCTACACGGGCGCGTTCACCCCGATCCGGGAATTGTTCAGCCAGCTCCCCGCCGCCCGCGTGCGCGGGTACGACGCGGGCCGGTTCAGCTTCAACGTCAAAGGCGGCCGTTGCGAGAATTGCGAGGGCGGCGGGCTAATCAAGATCGAGATGCATTTCTTGCCGGACGTTTACGTGGAGTGCGAAGTTTGCCACGGCCAGCGTTACAATCGCGAGACCCTCGAAATCACCTACAAAGGAAAAAACATCGCGGACGTCCTGAACCTGACGGTCGATGAAGCTGCCCGCTTTTTCCGGAATGTGCCGTCGGTCTCGGACAAACTCGTGGCCTTGCTCGACGTCGGTCTCGGCTATCTGCGCCTCGGGCAGGCCGGGACGACATTGTCCGGCGGCGAAGCGCAACGGGTAAAACTCGCAACCGAACTGGCCAAGCGCGCGACCGGCCGCACCGTCTACATTCTCGACGAGCCGACCACCGGATTGCATTTCGCCGACATCGAGAAGCTGCTCCAGGTCCTGATGAAGTTACGCGACGCTGGCAATACCCTGGTTGTGATCGAGCATAATCTCGAGATGATCAAGTGCGCGGATTGGATCATCGATCTCGGGCCGGAAGGGGGCGAGCGTGGCGGCAAAATCGTCGGGGCCGGGTCGCCGGAAGAGATCGCGGGGTTAGCGGGCAGCTATACCGGTCGATATCTGAAACCGCTGCTGAAACGATAACCATTATGGACAACAAAAACGCGCAGTTCGCCGGATCGATCCCGGCCGCTTACGACCGATATCTCGGCCCGATTTTTTTCCGGCCCTACGCCGAAGACCTGGCCGCGCGGCTCGATCTCGCTGCCGACGGTTCCGTCCTCGAGCTGGCGTGCGGAACAGGAATTCTCACGCGCGTGCTGCGGGATCGGCTTCCGAAAACGGTTCGTCTGGTGGCCACCGATCTCAACGAGCCGATGATCGCGAACGCCACCACGAAATTCGCTCAGAACGAGGCGATCGAATGGAAGCAGGCGGACGCCAGCAGCCTTCCCTTCGGCGACCAGTCGTTCGACGCGGTCGTTTGCCAGTTCGGGATGATGTTCGTTCCCGATAAAGCGCTGGCGGCGCGAGAAGCCCGGCGCGTGTTGAAACACGGCGGGCTTTTCCTTTTCAACGTGTGGGATGCGCTGGAGGAAAATCCGCTGGGGCAAGTCGCGCATGAAACCATCAGTGGTTTTTTTGAAAAAGATCCGCCGACGTTTTACCAGGTGCCGTTTGGCTATCACGACCGCGACGAAATCAAGCGCCTGCTCGAGGACGCGGGTTTTCACGACGTTCGGGTCGAGGCCGTGAGCAAGGTGAGCGTCGAGTCGAGAGCGGAAGAGGCGGCGATCGGATTGGTCCAGGGCAATCCCGTTTCGGTGGCGATCGCCGAGCGTGACGTTTCGCTGCTGCCGGTAATTACGAGTGCGGTTGCCGACGCGCTTACCAAACACTTCGGCACTTCAACCTTTCGCACGCCCATGCGCGCAATCGTGGCGCAGGCCCGGACCTGACGAAGTTTGCGCCGCAGTTTTACGGCGCGGCGCTAAAGGACCGTGTCCGCGAGATTCGATTTGTATTTGGTATTCGTCTGCCGGTCGTTCAGCTCGATATAAACGTAGCTCGGCGGAATCGTGCCTTCTTCGTAGGCGATCCAGATTTTGCCGAGATCTTCCGGCTTACTCAAAGCGCAGAAGCCGTAGATGCGCCTGCCACCCCCATCGAAAAAATCGACCCAGGTCCGCGAGGCGTTGGTGTTGCTGCCGCAAGGAGGCAAACTCGGTGCAGCCGCGAACATGTCGGCCGGATAATCGGCTTTGTTCAGGACATCGTAGCGAAGACGGATGTAATTCTTTCCGCCGGTGGAGAACCCTTCCATGCCAGCGAGGTAAAGAACGGGTTTCGGCGGCGGCCCTTGATTTGCCGTGGGGGCCTGGACCATGGCGATGCGTGGCTCGCTCGGACTCATGACCGGGTGCGCAGTAGGGGTCGGCATCGGCGGCGTGGCGACTGTCAACGGCGGGTTACCTGACTTCTGCGGCGATGACGAGGGTAATGGCGACGGCGTCGGCGTTTTCGCGGCAGCGACGACAACGGCAGAGATGATCAGAGCGAGGACGGATATCCAGCGGGCACGGGTTTTCATGAGGGATCCTTTGGGTGGAGGCAGCGATTTCGGGGTGACCTTCTACAATGCCTCGTTGGCCGCCCGATTGGAAAGCTTTTCGTGCGGTCGACCAGAGACCCCGTCGTCCCGTTACGCCGCCGAGGCCGACCCTACATCGGGAAAGAGTCGAAAATATTGATCGAGCTTCGCGCTTTCCAAAATCATCCGGACCCCATCCTGCGCCCCCGCCAGCATGAAGGTGCCACCCTCCAGCTCGAGGCTTTGCATCGCGCCGATCAGAACGGCAAGTCCGGAGCTGTCGATGTAAGGGACCTGTGAAAGGTCCACCACCAGGCGTTTTGGTTTTTCCTCGTCGATGATCGCGCGGAGGGAAGCGCGCAGCTCCGGCGAAACGTGCAGATCGATCGCGCCTTCCGGCGAGAAAATACTTGGTGATGAACGGGTGGGCATTTGTCAGGGCCAGCATGTTCCGGCGCCCGCCTGAGCGTCAATCGTTTGTTCATGGAGCGGGGCGAGCCACAGTAACCCGTGAGCCAAATCGATCTGCTGGCCTTCGAAGGTCCGCTGCCTTCCGGGTTAATTTATCAGCCTGATTTCCTCGCACCGGGCGAGGAAGCGACCCTGGTCGCGGCGATCAAGAATTTGAACTTCACGGCGCCGACAATGCGCGGGGTTGCGGCGAATCGCCGGACCGTCCATTTCGGCCGCAGTTATGAGTTCGACACCTTCAAGCTCGGGGACGCTCCGCCGCTTCCGGATTTCCTCGAGTCGCTGCGGGAATGCGCCGCGACCTTGACCTCGCGACGGCCGGAAGAATTCATGGAGACGCTCGTCACCGAATATCGACCGGGCGCCGGGATCGGCTGGCATCGGGACGCGCCCCCGTTCGGGATCATCGTCGGCATTTCCCTTGTCGCGCCGTGCACGATGAAATTCCGGCCCTGGCCGGTGGTGAAGAGTTTGGGCCGGCGCACGAAACCGCTCGCGAAGTTACTCGAGCCGCGCTCCGTCTATGTTTTGGACGGGGATGTGCGGCATCGCTGGCAGCACTCCATCCCGCCGGGCGACGCGCTCCGTTATTCGATCACATTCCGAACCTTGCGCGGATAAAAAAAGCGCCAGCCGCTCGAGAACGGCTGGCGCTTTGTGAAAACTGCGCGGCCTGGGTTAAGAGCTAGCCTTCAGGCTGTTCACGATCTTGCCGACTTCGGCCTGGTGTTCCTTTTCCTTCGCGGTTGTGACCCAGTAGGTCATGATGACGAGCTTATCCTTGACCGGGACAAAGGTGATGCTGATGGCGGCGGGACCGTCGTCGTCCTTGCCCTGGAAGAGCAACTCGGTGGCGTCGAATCCACCCATCTTGAATTTGTTTTCCTTCTTGGTGGACTCGTCGAGCACGACCTTGTGGGTCTTGATCATTTCGAAGATATCGTCGATCTCGGCGTTCATACCTTTGTCGCTGCCGACGGCAACGATTGACATGTAGACAGCGTCGTCGGCGCTTTGGCCTTCGACCCCGTTCTCGACTTCCTTCGGTTTCCAGGAATCCGGCATGTCGATGGAGGCGATGGCGAAGTCGTCGTTGGGCAGCTTGAAGGTCTTGGCGTCCGCGGTCGCGATGGCGGCGAGAAAGCCGATGGCAATGAGTGAGAGAAGTGTTTTCATAGTTTTATTCTGATGCGGCGGCAACTAACGCCAGCCAGCATCGCGGAGCAACCCGATATGTTGCCGTAATTTCCACCACCGTTGAACACCCCACTCGAGACCTGGCTGCACGATAAATTCAGCGCGGCCTGCGCCGCTGCCGGCCAATGGAGTTCCCCATCCGGACCGCGGATCAGCCCGCCTCCCGCTCCGTGGGAGGAAGAATTTTTTCTCCGCGGCCTGGACGAGAATCTTTTCGAGATGGATGAGCGCGGCCAGGTCGCCAGCGAGTTGTTGCCGGCTGGCCTTGAGACTGGTGCGGCGGCGAAATCTTATCGGATCTTTTCGCACGACCCCGTTCGGCTCCTGCGCGAGAACGTCTGCCAGCTCGCGAGTGCGGCCCGCCTCATTTTCGAACGGGGCTGGCTCAGACATCACCTCTCCCTGGAACCCGGGCGCGACGAGCATCACTCCACCGCAGACCAGTTTGACCTTCTCGTTCGATCGCCGGCGGGCGAAATCCTTATCTGGGTGGAGGCGAGACGGAGCGCAGCCGAGTTGCACAAGTTAGTTGCCGACCTTCGGGCCTGCTCGCGACGCGGAGCGCACAGCCATCAGGATTGCGGTTTCCCGCAGAACCATCCGCGGCACCAGTTTTGCCTGGCGAACCGGCCGGCTTATCTGTGGGCCATCGCGCCCGACGCCGACATCTCCTTCGAAGTGACCTGCAACGGCGCGGCGCTCGAGCTGGAACCTTTAACTTCGCTCCCGCCGCGGAGCCTGCTGGAACTTGGCCAGAGCTAATGTTTTCCCTGGACGCTCAGCTCCCAGCGATAACCGTCGAGATCGCGAAACCAAATTCCGAGATGGGGCGAGCCCGGCGCTTCGGGCCCGATTTCATGGCCGGGATCTTCGAGGTCCGCTTTTGTTTTCCGGAGATGGGCCAGCGCTTTGCGAAGCGCGGCCAGGTTCGGCAAGTGAAACGACATGTGGCCGAGGGTGCGGGGCGACGGTTTCCCTTTGTGCAAGGCGATCGTGACATTGGCGTTCCCAATCGCGATCCCGTCGTCGAACTCGAATCGCTTCTTTAACCCGAGTACGCGCTCGAACCATTTCGCGCTTCGCTTCGGGCTCCGCACGGCCAGCCCGAAGTGACCGACTACTCCAACCGTAAAAGGAACTTTCATGCGATCACTGGAGGAACTTCGGCAGCTGGCGCACGGCTACACGAGTAACCAGCATCACAAGGACAAACGCCGCAGGCACCAGGGTGTAGAATTTTTCCCGGGGAACCCAATCCACCCGCATCCCCACGAGGGACGCTACGACGAGGAGCACAATCCCATATTGGCGAACGGTCTCGCGCCATTCCTTCAGCCGGACCTCCGCGTCGGCATCGCCGCGGCGTTGAAGCAATGCCCGAAAGCGGAGCGTCGCGAGCGTGGCGAAAATCAGGGCAAAATCCCCGAAGTATAAAAGAATGGCGTCCTGCCCGGGCATGAAACGCAGAAACGCCTGGACCGAGTAAGGCATGATCGCGATACCGAAAAGGAAAACGAAATTGATGACGACGTCGGGCGCACGAGCCACGAAGTGGTGACGGAAGATGCGGTAATGCGCGAGCCAGATCATGCAGATAATTCCAAAAGTGAGGACGAACGTGCCCCAGCGCGCCGCCTCGAAGATGTCCTCGACTTTTGCTGGCAGGTCGAAACGGGTGGCGAGGAGCGAAAGGCTGAAACCGAAGACGAGATCGCTGAAGGCTTCCAGCCGGTGAGTGAAACGTTCGCCATAGATCGACGAGACGAGTTTCGTCGCCGCCGGTTTGGGATTCGAATGCTCCATCGTCGAGCAGTATTACGCTGAAGGCGCGCCCGGACAAAAAAAAGAGTTAGTCAGCCGATTGGAACGGCTGACTAACTCGAAGCAATCGTGAACCGCAGCGAACCGCCGCGGCCAAATCGTCCTTAAGGAGTCGCGGAAGGCGACGCCGACGGAGAAGCGCTGGTGTCGCTCTTCTTCTTGGTGGTCTCCTTCTTCGTGGTGTCGGTGGACGACTTCTTGGTCGTATCCGTCGACGCCTTCTTGGTCGTGGACTTCTTGGTCGTGGACGTCTTAGCCGGCGATTTTTCCGGCGCGGTCGTGGTGCTGGTTTCGGTCTTGTTGGTGCACGCGCCGATGAGGCCGGCCGCCAGCAGGACGGTGAATGAATAAATAAGTGATCGTTTCATAGGTTGGTTTTGGTTAAGCAGAGGCCCGAGAATGTGCGGTCGCCGCGGGGACTGCAAGCAATTATTTGTACCTAACGAAAAGGGCAGAAGAGCCGGAGCCAACCGGCGCCAAAAGCCGGTAAAAAAACGGCCCGGGCTTCCATCGGGTTTCCCAATCTTACTCGTGCTCGTGCTCTTGATCCTGTCGCTTCGCGGGTTTGGAGGATCAGGAGTAAGATCAAGATCAAGATCAAGATCAACATCAAGAGCAAGAGCAAGAGCGCAGGAGGGAAGGGCGATTCAACCATGATTAAGACCAAGTCTGTTCACAGCCAAATCGAGCCGGGCGACGGGCTGCGGATCCTGGCGGCCCGGGGACGGGGACGAGGATTGCCGGCCGATCGGTTCGACGTCTGGATGGCGAACCTTGGCCCGAGCGAAGAACTGCGCGACGCCATTCTGGGGGGAAAGATTTCGTGGGCGGACTACAGCCGGCGTTACGTGAAGGAACTTCTTGAACCGGGCGGCGTGGACGCGCGCAACGAACGGATCAAGAACCACGGCCAGAAGTTTACCCTGCGATTGCTCCAGCACCTGGCGAAGAGCCAAACGATCACGCTGCTCTGCCATTGCGCCGAGGACGAGCGGCACTGCCACCGTCATTTGCTGAAGGCAGCGCTCGAGAGAACTATCTAAAGCGAATGTGATCGCAAAAAAAATGTCATCCTGAGCGCAGCGAAGGAACTCTGATCATTTCCGCGCGGAAGACGCTACGAACCCGCAATCAGCGCTGAAATAGTCACAGATCCTTCGCTGCGCTCAGGATGACAAAATCAGCCGCGCAATAATTCTTCCTCGCTCAACACGAGCCGCTCGACGCGCCGGCCTTCGGCGAGCGCTTCTACAATCCCGGGCACATCCGCCGGCGTGACCCGCCCATAAAAGAAATGGTCCGGCTCGACGAGAATGCAGACACCGCTCGAGCATTGATCGAGGCAACTCGACTTGCAGACCCGCGCGCCGAGGCGGGCTAATCCTCGCGCTTTCAGTTGCTCCTTGAGCGCGGCGCGAATTTCTTCGGACCCCTTGGCCGCGCACGAACCCTTGGCGTCATCGTCTCCACGCTGATTGGTGCAGACAAAAAGATAACGTTGGCGAAGCGCCATGCCGTCAAATCGCCGCTGTCCGGCAGGGCGTCAACGCGGCGAATTACTTCGAATAGGTTTTGGTTCTCGAGCTCGTATCCTGGCGGACGTTGTTATCCTGCGGCACGCTGGTGCAGGAGGACAAGAAACAGGCGACAACGAGAAGAACCAAAGCGGACGTAAGGAATTTTTTCATAGCACGGTAGTTGAGCCGCCGAGCCTGTTCGGGGTCGATAAAAACTGCAAGCTATTAAAGTCAGTCGAGCGCGGTGACCCTGCGCAAGTCACGGCGCTCGCCTCTCCGCTTATGTGTTGTCCTGTGGGACCGAGGTGTTCGGGTCTGGTTTATCCTGCGGCACGCTGGTCCGGCCTCCGACCTCCGACTTCTCGGGGTTGGGATTCGGGGCCTGGGGCGCGGCTTCGTCTTCCGCGCCAGCCTTCTCGGGGTTCGGTTTGTTTTCGGTTGTCATGGACCGAGCGTGTCAGACCGGCCGCCCAATTGCAATCAGCGGGTTTAGCCGGCACGAGCGTGGATCGTAAAGCTCGCTTCTGCCTTTCGGCTGGACTACAAAACTCTGTGGATGGACTGGCGCAGGTTCTTGGGTGAATTGCAGCGGCGGAACGTTTATCGCGTTGCCGTCACCTACGCTGTCATCAGCTGGGTCCTGATCCAGATTGCCACCCAGGTTTTTCCTTTCTTCGCTATCCCGACCTGGGCGGTGCGGGTAGTGGTGCTCCTGCTCGTCCTGGGATTTCCCGTCGCGCTGATCCTGGCATGGGCGTTCGAACTGACGTCGGAGGGTATCAAACGCACCGAGGATGTGCCGCTTCATGAATCAATCCGGCATCACACCGGCCGGAAGCTGCTGGCCCTGGCAGCGGTGGCTGCCGCCATTGCCGTCGGGTTGTTCCTGGTCGAGTTCGCGCGCCGGCCCGAAACGACCGCGCCTCAGGAGCCGTCCCGGCCACTCGAAGCCACAGGGTTCATTCCGGAAAAATCGATCGCGGTCCTGCCCTTCAACAACCTGAGCGGCGACAAGGAAAACGCTTTTTTTACCGATGGCATTCAGGAAGAGATTCTGGCGAACCTGTCCAAAGTCGCTGATTTGAAAGTAATCAGCCGTACTTCGGTTGCGGTCTACATGGCGGGGAATCCGCGGAACGCGCACGAAATTGGGCGGCAGCTCGGCGTGGCCCATCTTTTGGAAGGCAGTGTCCAGCGGACCAAGGACCGGGTCCGGGTGACGGCACAGTTGATCGACGCGCGCACCGACAATCATCTCTGGGCCGAGCATTACGATCGCGGCCTCGCGGACATCTTTACCATTCAGACGGAGATCGCGCAGGCCATCGCGCGCCAACTCGAGCTCAAGCTTTCTCCCCGGGAACAAGCCGCCATCGAGCCTTCCACCCGGGACAGCCGCGCCTTCGATCTCTATCTGCGCGCTCGGGAATCAATAAAGATCTTTCACGACACACCCGATTGGAAAGACACCCTGTTCGAGGCGGTCCGTTTGCTCGATGAAGCAATTTCGCGCGACCCAAATTTCGCCCTGGCCTATTGCTGGAGGAGCAGGGCCCACGACACAATTTACTGGACCGGGTTCGATCGAACACCCGCCCGGGTAGAGCTGGCCCAGGCCTCGGCGGAAAAAGCCCTCGCCCTCATCCCCGATTTGGGCGAAGCGCATCTGGCTCAGGCGCTGGTTTATTATCACGGGAAACGCGATTACACCCGGGCGTTCCAAGAACTTGCCCTTGCCAATCGGACCCTGCCGAACAGCGTTGAGGTCTCCTGGCTCGCCGGCATCATTGCCCGGAGGCAGGGGCGTTGGGACGACTCCGTTCGCTACCTCGAAAAAGCTTACGCGATCGATCCGCTGACCCCGAGGAACATGACGGCGCTTTCGGTAGTTTACGATCTGTTGCGGCGCTACGACGATGAAGCGGCGCTCTTCGACCGGGCTGCCGCTCTTAATCCCAGCGCGCGCAATTATGCCCAACTGATCCACGCCCAGATCGAGCTCCAGCGAGGCGATCTGAAAGGCGGCCAATCCTTCCTGGCTTCGCTGCCGTCGGACTACGACCCGAACGGGGCCGCGACCTGGACGCGAATAACCCTCGCCCTCTACCAACGCGATTTCGATGGAGCGGCCCGGACCCTCGCCTCATGGAAAAAGGAGGCATTGGTCGGCGGCGCGGGAAAACTCCTTCCGGTCAGTTACTGGCAGGGCCTGATTGCGCGGGCCAGTGGAAATAATACAGCGGCGACCGAGGCGTTCACTCGGGCGCGGGTCGCGGTCGCCGCTGAATTAGCCCAGCGACCGGACGATCCAACGTCGCTGGCTACGCTCGGCTTGCTCGATGCCGGACTCGGCCACAAAGAGGAAGCTGTTCGGGAAGGACGACGCGCCGTGGAGTTGCGACCGCTCGCCGACGACGCGGTCGACGGCGCTGCCTTGCTCTCTTCCCTGGCAATGATCTACGCCTGGGTCGGGGAGGCCAGTGACGCTCTCGCTCACCTGGAAGTTCTGGCGCGAATTCCTAACGGCCCAGATTTTGGCCAGCTCAAATACGATCCGGCGTGGGATGCCCTGCGCGGCGATCCGCGTTTCGCGGCGGTCTTGAAAGAACTCCAACCCCCGCCGAAAAAATAACGGCAAAGCCCGTCACGAGCCAGACCGCGGAGTAAACGTACCAAAAAGTTACGAGCGCCGGCCCTTTGAAAAGCGGGAACACGAGCCCGGCGCCCACGGTGTTCACCGTGGCGTGAAAGAGCATCTGCGCGAACACGCTGCCCTTTGTGCGATTGAAGAGCCACGTTTGGATCAGGGTTCCACCAGCGAGTGAGATCAGGAACGCTGGAATGACCGCGAGCGGAAATTCATTTCCCATCAACGGCAAATGCCACAGGGCCCAGATCGGCACGAGGATCAGACTCGCGACGAACGGTGTATGCCGCTCCTGTAACCGCGGCAACGCGAACCCGCGCCACCCCGGTTCTTCGCCGAGCCCGATAAACAGAAAGATGAAGACGAACCGGTCCGGCATTTCGCGCCAGGCTGTTGCAGCGGGAAGCGGGACGCTCTTGCCGAACGCTGCCATGATCGCGATGGCCGCCGCGCAAAAGAGAACGGGCAACCCGAAGATTACCGCATACCATTTGAGCCCGAAACGCGCCCGCACCATCCGCCCCAGCAGCTCGCGCACACCGCTCCAGCCCTGGGCGGTCCCGGCAACGGTCAACCCCGCGATCAACGGCCCGAGCGGATTCGGCCCGGAGGTCGTGCCCCGGGCCAGCGCGATGATCCAGGGATACCACGAGAAAACAAACGCCAGCACGAAGAACGCACTGAGCTCGTGGCGCGCGATCGTCCCCCGCCAGCTTCCCGCGCGTTCTACTCGTTCTATCGTTAGGCCAGCATTCATGCCAGTGAGATGGAGGAACGCATCGCGCCGGATTCAGAAACGTTCCTCCTCGCTGCCGCGCCGGTTTCGCCGAGATTAGTTTCGTGAACAACAACGCACTCGCAGAAAAGTTCGCCGAACTCTCCACCCCGCTCGTTCTCGACGCGGCCGTTCGCCTGACGCTTCCGTTTCGGATCGCGCCTCCTGGCATCGCGCCGCTCATTCCCGGCATGCGCGCCTGCGGCTGGGTCCTGCCGGCAAAACATTACGGCAGCGTGGATGTGTTTCTGGAAGCGATGGAAGGCGCGCAATCCGGCGACATCCTGGTGATCGATAACGCGGGACGCCGCGATGAAGGTTGCATCGGCGACCTGACTGTCCTTGAAGCACGGGCCGCCGGTCTGGCCGCCATCGTCGTCTGGGGAAGTCATCGCGATACGCCGGAGCTGCGACAGGTCGGGTTCCCGGTTTGGAGCTACGGTTCGTGCCCGTCCGGTCCGTTGCGACTCGGTCCGCGTGAGACGGACGCGCTGACTTCGGCGCGGTTCGAAAATTTCGCGGTCACAAACAGCGACGTCGTTTTCGCCGATGACGATGGCTGCATTTTCCTCGAAGGGAATTCCGTCGCCAACGTTTTGGTAACCGCGAGAGAGATCTGGCAGCGCGAACGCGCCCAGGCCGACGCGATCCGTTCCGGCCAAACGCTCCGCTCGCAATTGCGCTTCACTGATTACCTCGCCAAGCGCGCCGCGGATCCCGCCTACACGTTTCGCAAACATCTTCGCATCCTGGGCGGCGCGATCGAAGAGTAACGCGAACCGCGCGATGCCTTTCCCCAATTCGACTGCCGTGATAGACCATGAGCCGCCGACAGTGACAGCGAAGCTCGAATGGCACTACTACCACAATGGAAAGCTCGGATATTGAGATGAGCGGGCAGCGTTCAGCGCAGGACTTTGCCGGGCGCGTTGTCATCGTCACGGGCGCCTGGCGCGGGCTCGGCCGGGCCGCCGCGGAGCGTTTCCACGAACGCGGCGCCGCGGTCGCAGTGAATGTGCGGGACGCCCCGCGCGCCGAAAGTGTCGCCGCATCGATCGGAGAACGGACGCTCGCTCTCCCCGGCGATATCGCCGCGCCCGGTGCAGCGGAGGAGATCGTGCGAATGACCCTCGACCGCTTTGGCCGCATCGATGTTATCGTTAACAACGCCGCCCTCGCGCGCTCCACGCGGTTTCCCGATCTGACTCCGGAAGAATGGCGCGCCGCCCTCGAGGTCAATCTCACCGCGCCGTTCCTGCTCACGAAGGCGGCCCTGCCGGCGATGCAGGCGCAGGGTTACGGTCGCATCATTAATATTTCGTCGTCCGCTGGCCGAACAGTCAGCACCCTCGGTGGCGCGCATTACACGGCGTCAAAGGCCGGCCTGCTCGGCTTCACTCGCGCCGCGGCGAAGGAACTCGGCAAGTTCGGGATTACCGTGAATGCTGTCTGTCCCGGGATGATCGACACCGAGCTGACGCGCGAGAACGCCGACGACGAATTGCTGCAACGCCTCGCCGCAAGTTACCCGATCCCGCGTCTCGGCACCGCGCGCGAAGTCGCGGACTTGATTTGCTTCGCCGCCTCGGAGGCCGCCGGCTACATCACCGGCGCGTCGTTCGATATCAACGGCGGCGACTTGATGATGTGATGAAGGAAAGCACGCGCGTCCTTCTCGCTCTCGCCGCCGCGATCCTCCTCGGCGTCCTCCTCGCGGCATCGCAGAACGCCTCCCTGATCCGCGCCGCCGATGCGATCGCGCCGGTCGGCACGCTCTGGGTTAACGGCATTCGCATGACCGTAATCCCTCTCGTCGTTTCGCTGCTGATCACCGGAGTCGCGTCGGTGTCGGACATCAAATCGATCGGCCGGCTCGGCGGACGGACGCTCATTACTTTTGTCCTGCTTCTCCTCGGAGTCGCCGCCATCGTTATTCCGGTCGCGCTGGCGACGTTCCGATTGCTTCCGCCGCACGGCGCCCTGGAACTCCCACCCGGCGCGGTGGAAGCGGCGAATGAAATCTCGGAGGGAGGACAGGCGCAGACCTTCTCGGCCTGGCTTGTCTCGCTCCTTCCTGCGAACCCGGTCGCCGCCGCCGCGAACGGCGCGATGATGCCGCTCATCCTTTTCACATTGCTCCTCGCGCTCGCCATTGCGCGCTCGCCCGAAGCATCGCGTCTGACGCTGACCCATTTCTTCCGCGCGCTAAGCGACGCGATGCTTATCCTCGTCCGTTGGATCATCCTCGCCGCGCCGATCGGCGTGTTCGCGCTCGTCCTTCCTCTGGCCGTCCATGCCGGCGGAACGCTCGCCGGCGCGATTGGCTTTTATGTCGCCGCCTACTCGATCGCGAGCGTTGCCGTTACCCTGCTCCTCTATCCTGTGGTCGCGATCGTCGGCCGCATTCCGTTGCGCCGCTTCGCGCGGGCCGCCCTGCCGCCACAGCTCATTGCCTTCAGCTCCAGCTCGTCCATCGCGTCGCTGCCGGCGCTCGTCGAGACCGCCGAGAAGAACCTGCATTTGCCTGAGCGGATCACCGGCTTTGTCCTGCCTCTCGCCGCTTCGACCTTTAAGATTGCGGGGCCGGTCGCGTGGACAATCGGCGCGCTTTTCGTCGGCTGGTTCTACGACGTGCCGCTCCCCGCCAGCAGCATTGCCACGATCGCATTCGCTTCCGTGTTCCTCGCCTTCGCCGTGCCCGGCATTCCCCGCGGCGCGTTCATCATGCTAACTCCCCTCTTTCTTGCCATCGGTCTGCCCGCCAAAGGAATCGGGATCCTGATCGCCGTCGACGCGATCCCCGACGTCTTCGCCACGGTCCTGAACACCACCGGCCATCTCGCCGCCGCCGCTCTTGTCGCGCGTAGTGGAACGCGATCTGACGGGGATGCGTGATGCGGACAAAGGATCTCTGATCTCTGACCTCTGACTTCTGTCCTCCATCCTCCATCCTCTGCCTGCCACGCCGTAGCCTCGCCTCGTTCCCAACTCGCCGCCTCGTTCCCAAGTTGCACTTGGGAATGCAGTTGTCTTGGGAAGCTCTGCTTCCTCTGATCGCTGACTTCTGACCTCCGTCTTCTGCCCTCTGACCCTCTCCCGCTCGTTTTCTACTTCCCATTCCTACCTTCTACTTTCGCGCTTCCATCATCCGACCTCTGACCTCCGATCTCTGACCTCTAACAATCCGCTATCGATCCCTCCCCGGCGCTGTGATATGATTCGGTCATGCCAATCCCGGTTCTTCCGCTCAATGAAATGAGCGTCGAAGAAAAGCTCGAGACCATGGAAACCATTTGGGCAAGCCTGTCGGCAAATCCCGAAGCGATCGAATCACCGGCCTGGCATGAAGAAGAACTGCGTGTGCGCGAAGCTCGCGTCGCATCTGGCGAAGCGAGCTTCGTCGATTGGGAAAAGGCGAAAGAGGAAATCCGGCGACAAACCTCGTGAGGATCGAAATCCTCCCAGACGCGCAACGCGATCTTGTCTCTGGTTTTCGTTTTTACGAGCGTCAGGCTCCAGGATTGGGCAGATATTTTCTCGATTCGTTGTTCGCTGATATCGACCTTCTGGCTTCTCATGGCGGAATCCACGCTACGGTCTTGACCTATCATCGCAGCCTGAGTAAATGTTTTCCCTTCGCCATTTATTACCGTGTGGAAGATGAGACCGTTCGCGTCCGTGCGGTCCTGGACTGCCGTCGCAAACCTTCCTGGATTAGGCGCAAGCTTCGCGATGAATGAACCGCCTGAAGAACTGTCATCCGATATCCGACTTCCATCCGCTGACCTCGCCGGCTTCGTCTTCTACTTCATACTTCCTACTTTTTCTTCCGCCTTCCGTTTCGCATTGCCCGCAGCGCCCCGACCCGCTATTCTGCGAAAGGTGCACCGTCCTATTCCCCTACCCCAATTCCGAGCTAGACGAAGGTTTCGTCTCATTCTCGTTAGGCCCCCTACATGCATCGGCCGATAGCGTTTCTCACCTTTCTTGCCGCAACCTGTTTGACCGCACAATCTGGCGAGGTTCCACTGGAGCCGCGGACCCATACACATGCGGACCTGTCTGAGAGTGAACGGCTCGGATTAGAGCAGAAAGCAGCAAGTGGGGACGCCAGCGCCGCGATGCGTGTTTGGGAGTATTACGCGATTGAACTTCACGATGGCCGCGCTGCTGAACCTTGGCTCTGCCGAGCGGCGGAACTTGGCGATGCAATAGCGCAGTGGAACCTTGGATATTCAATCAAAGAACACTTCGGTCTTTCTAGCCCACGTTTGCCCAAATGCGCTCGACAATTTGGTAATACTCCGAAAGCTGCGGTGAAGAAGCTTCTTGAAGCGTCGGCACGCAGTGTTGGTAGCGCATGCTTCGAACTCGCGTCTGCCTACGAAGACGGATATTTCGGCGCGCGAAACCGCGTGAAAGCTCGGGATTACTTTGCGCAGGGCTCGAAGCTCAACGAGGAGATGTGCTGGGAAAAGCTCGCTGACTACTACCACCGTGGATTTGGCGGAGCTCGCAATCAGCCTGAAGCGTACTATTGGATATCTCTCTACGCGCGGTGCAACAGGCCAAATAACGTCATAGGTGAAAAGGCTTGGAAGACGCGCGAAGAAATCGCTCAACAATTGTCTCTCGCACACCTTGAATCCGTGTGGCAACGAATGGACGCCTTCATTGAAAAATATACGGCGAGTAATTCTAGCGCCAGCTCGGATGCGAAGTTGTCGGATCTTTCGCCACACTTTCTTCCCGATTTGCAATCGCGCGAGGACGAACACCGGCGGCGGCTCAGGACTCGAGGAGTCCTAACCATGCGATAGGCAGAAGGAAATGGGAGCAGTCTTAGGATCTCGGCGCGTGGACAGGATGAAGGATGAGGGAAGAAAGATGAAATGAACTTGTGACTTGGACGCAAGTTTATGATCCTTTGGGGCATTGGTGGCTTTCGACGCTGGTGGCGGCGTTGCCGATCGTTGTTCTGTTAGGGCTATTGGCGGGGTTGAAGGTGCGGCCGCACCTTTGTGCTATCGCGGGAGCGGCGACTGCGGTGCTCGTGGCCATGATCGTTTTCCAGATGCCGGCGTTGCTCGCGGTCAGCAGTTTCTTTTATGGCGCGGCTTTCGGGTTGCTGAAAATCGTCTGGATCGTGATCGCGGCGGTTTTTCTTTACGATATTTCGGTCGAGACCGGGCAATTCGAAATCATGAAGCAGTCGGTGGCGGCCATCACGCCGGATCGGCGTTTGCAACTCTTGCTGGTGGCGTTCTGCTTCGGCGCGTTCATAGAAGGCTGCGCTGGGTTCGGCGCGCCGGTGGCCATCGCGGGCGCGTTCATGATCGGACTTGGGTTCAAGCCGTTCCAGGCCGCGGCCCTCAACCTGATTGCCAACACTTCGCCGGTGGCTTGGGGCGCCATCGGCACGCCGGTGCACACTCTGGCGGCAGTCACCGCGCTGAACGAGAGCGATCTCAACGCGATGATCGGGCGCATCCTTCCGATCACCGCCGTGGTCGTTCCCTTCTGGCTGGTGCGGTCGATGGTAAGCTGGAAAGAAACACTCGAGGTCTTTCCTGCGATCCTGGTCGTAGGTGGTTCTTTCGCCGCGACCCAATGGTTCTGGTCCAATCATATGGACAGCAACCTTGTGGATATTGCAGCGGGGATTGTGTCGCTCGTCGTGACGATGCTGTTTCTGCGGGTCTGGCAACCGAAGAAGCTCTGGCGGTTCCGCGACGAAGCAGCAGTGGATGCAGGTTCCGTGAGTAGCTCCAGCAAACGTTACTCCGCAGGACAAACCGCAAAGGCATGGATGCCTTTCCTGATCCTATCGATCTTCGTTCTGTGCTGGGGGCTTCCTTCGATCAAGAACTCGCTTAACGAAGCTACGACTCCTTCGTTCAAAGTAGTAATGGACGATGGCAAGCCGCGCCCCGGTCCAGCCGGCTGGGACTGGCCCTATCTCCACGGAAAAGTGTTACGCACGATGCCTGTCGCCGCCAAGCCAACGCCGGAAGCCGCCCGCCTCGATTTCAACTGGCTGACTGCTACTGGCACCGGTTGTTTCCTGGCTGCCATCCTTGCCGGACTTCTACTCGGGCTCAGCTTCGGCCGGATGTTCGGCATCCTCGGGAAAACTCTGGTGCGTTTGCGATTCGCCATCATCGCGATGACTTGCATGCTAGGGATAGGTTACGTGACGCGCTACTCGGGCATGGACGCCGTGCTAGGCCTGGCCTTCACCCGGACGGGCTGGCTCTTTCCGTTCTTCGGCGCCTACATTGGATGGCTCGGCGTCGCGCTAACCGGCAGCGACACTTCGTCGAACGCGCTCTTTGGAAATCTGCAACGAATCACGGCGGAGCAGCTCCATCTCAGTCCTATTCTCATGTGCGCCACGAACAGCGCCGGGGGCGTGATGGGCAAGATGGTGGACGCGCAATCCATTTGCATCGCCACGGCCGCTACCAATCAGGTAGGGAACGAAGGCTCGATTTTCCGCTTCCTGTTCTGGCACTCCGTGGCGCTGGCGGCCATCGTCGGCGCGATCGTGATGCTGTATGCCTACGTTTTTCCGCACTACATCCCCAATGGTTTGAACTTCATCCGCTGATGGCGCACCCGCCCTGGAAAGCGGCGTCAACCGCCTTAGGATAGACCGTCTCCATCGGTCGTTGAATCCAAAGCGGGCGCCTGCTGCATCTCACGGGAAAGGCCTCGCTTATGATCCAGGATTTTCGCTTCGCGTTTCGGCAGCTCATCAAGACGCCCGGGTTTACCATCGTCGCTGTCATTACCCTGGCGCTCGCCATCGGGGTGAACTCGGCAATTTTCGCTCTCATCAACGGTGTCGTTCTCCGGCCGATGGTGCCGGTGAAGCCGGAGGAAGTGGTCAACGTTTTCACCGCCCGGCAAAGCGCGAACCACGATTACCGGCAGTTTTCCTACAACGAATACCGCGAGCTCCGCGACAACGGAAAGGAACTGTTCGACGACGTGGCCGCGTACGCGTTTACCGTCGCCGGCATCGGCGCCGAGCACGAGGTGCGCCGCAGCTTTGCGTTCCTGACTTCGCAAAACTTTTTCACGTTGATGGGCGTCCATCCGTTCCGCGGCCGGTTTTATAACGCGGAGGAATCCAACCCGAACGCAAACCTGCCGGTCGTTGTGGCGAGCTACGGCTTTTGGAAACGAATGGGCGCCCGCGCGGATTTCGTGGGGAGCGAGCTGCAGATGAACGGCCAGCGTTACACCGTCATCGGGATCACGCCGGACGGTTTCAGCGGGATAAGCGCGCTGATTGCGCCCGATATCTGGGTGCCGTTCGGAATGTATTCGAAACTCGGCACGGCTTTCAACGACACCGATGTCACCACGGACCTGGCGCAGCCGAAGAATTACACGCTCAATCTGAGCGCACGGCTCCGGCCTGGCCTGACGCTCGAGGCTGCCAAGACCCGCCTCCCGGTTTTGAGTCAGCGCTTCAATGCGCTCCAGCCGCCGGACGCGGAATTCGCGCGTGAGTTGCAGATCCAAAAACCGTCCCGCTTCAGCCTGAGCACCGGCCCGGAAGACGATGGTCCAATCGCCTTGATCGCGACGTTGCTCATGGGAATGGCGGCTGCGGTCCTGCTCATCGCGAGCCTGAATCTGGCGAACATGCTCCTGGCCCGCGGGACTTCGCGCACGAAAGAGATCGCAATCCGGATCGCGATCGGCGCCTCGCGCTGGCGGATCCTGCGGCAGTTGTTATCTGAAGGATTGCTGCTTGCCGTGGCCGGCGGCGCGGTGGGACTCGCCGTCAGCGTCTGGTGCAACGGCCTGCTCCTGCAATCGCTCGGCCGCATGCTTGGCTCGCTCAACTTCTCTTTTGTCGCCGATCTCCACCCGAGCGCGACGGTGCTTTCGGTGACGTTCCTTTTCTGTCTGCTGGCGACGTTGCTCTTCAGTCTGGGGCCCGCCTTGAAAGCGACGAAGACCGACCTCGTGAACGACTTGAAACAACAGGTCGGCGAACCGGCGCGCGTCGGGCGGCTAAGCCGGTTCTTCGCGCCGCGCCATATCTCGGTCATGGCGCAGATCGCGTTGTCGCTCATGCTTCTCTTCTCGGCCGGATTGTTTTTTCGCGGCGCGCTCAAAGCCGGCGGGATCGACCCGGGGTTCGTGGCGGCCGGCGATCTCGTGACTGAAATCGACTTCTCGCTCGTGGTGAAAGACCCGGCGGAGGCGAAGCGGATCATGTTTACCGCGATCCAACGGGCTCGTGAGCTGCCGGGCGTGCAGGCCGCGGCCATCGGCACGATGTTGCCCTACGGCAATTTCACGAACACGCGCCGGATCATGTCTTCGCGCGAAACGATGCCGGCCGATCCGAAGGCCCCGGACCCGGGCGCAACCGGAGTGTTCACCGCGACCACACCCGGATACTTCGATGCGATCGGTGTGCGGATCCTGCGCGGCCGCGACTTCACCCAGGCCGAGGCCGAGAACAAACAGGCGGCGCGGGTGGCGATCATTGATGAGGCGATGGCGAAGAAACTCTTCCCGAACACCGACGCGGTCGGCCAGCACATTCGTTATACGGTCGCGCCGCGAGACGGTTCGCCTAACGACTTCGAGGTCGTGGGCGTGGTCGGCACCCATCGGCACGATGTCCAGAACGACACGGTGCTTCGGCGCATGTTCGTGCCCTTGGCGGTGGCGCAGAGCGGCAACGTTTATCTCCATGTCCGCATCGCGAGCAAGGACCGGCGGGCTGTTGCCGCCATGGTCCCGTCCGTGCGCCAGATGCTGCGCGGCGTCGATCCCGATCTGCCAATTATCGGCATCGCGCCGTTCGCGGATCTGATGGAGAAAAGCGTCGGGCTCTGGATTGTCCGGCTTGGCGCAATCCTTTTCGGCGTGTTCGGCGGAATCGCGCTGCTCCTGGCCGTGGTGGGCGTTTACGGCGTGAAAGCGTACGCGGTGGCGTGTCGGACACGCGAGATCGGGATCCGGATGGCGCTTGGCGCCCATCGCAGCGATGTCTTTGGTTTGATCATGCGCCAGGGCGCGATGCAAACCGGATTGGCGATCGTGCTCGGATTGCTTCTCGCGCTCGCCGTCGGCCGCGTTCTCTCCCAGATCCTCTACGATGTGAGCCCGAACGATCCGTTCGCACTGATCGCATCGAGTCTGATGCTCGCGGCGGCGTCGCTCCTCGCCTGTTTCTTCCCAGCGCGACGCGCGACGAAGGTCACGCCGATGACGGCGTTGCGGACGGAGTAATTTGCCGGTTTCGCTGCGAAGGGACCATCCCCGGCGATAAGGGGAATTAGCTTGACGGGATTCGGGAATTCTCGGCACACTTCTTTTCCCCCAAACCGTTAGCAATCCCCCAACCCCAAACTCTCCAGAAAGGAGAACCCCATGATACCCCGAATCAGGCAGGCCGTTGTCCTGTCCTTTGTCCTATGCAGTTTATCTCTCGGACTCGCCGCAGGTTTTGCAGATGGCTGGCCGCAGTGGATGCAGAATCCCCAACACACGGGATTTCTCAACGTCGTCGGCCAGAATCTTAACAAGATCCTGGCGAACATCGTTTACGACCCGCTCGTTCCCATTGAGCAGGCGCACAACGACACCGATCTGCTCGCGCACTTTCAGACGCCTTTGGTCGAAGGAGACGATGTCTACATGGTGTCGAAAGCAGGCAGTTATACCGAAGGCAGCTATGCCACCCAGAACTGGCACCAGGACAAATTCACCTGGCAGGCCAAGAACCTGGTGAAGGTGTGGACCCATGACACCGACTGGGTGCCGCCGGGTTCACAGAAAGATTTCTGGGAACCGGTTTATCACCCAGTCCTGGCGAACGGATATCTCTACGATCCAGGTGCGGGCGGATCTATTTTCAAAGTAAACAAGACGAACGGCGCGATTGTGACGCGGATCGTCCCGGCTCAATTCCTGAATCCGGATGGAAGCCTGGACGCGCATACCTATACCGTTAGTCCGATAACCGCCGATAACTCAGGAAACCTTTACTACAACGTGCTGAAGCTGCACGACAACGGCGGGTTTTATCAGAACGACGCCATTAATTCCTGGTTGGTGAAGGTTACGCCGGCTAACGCGATCAGCCTCGTGAGTTACACGGGCCTTAACCCGGCCGCGCCTAATTCAGGCGACCTCTGCGCCGGTACTTTCAGCACGGCCGACCTGCCATTTCCGCCCAGCCCCACGGCCGTTCCGCCGAATGTGGTCTGCGGCCTGCAACGTGTGGGTCTCAACGTCGCGCCCGCGATTGCGTCTGATGGTACCATCTACAGCGTCACCCGCGCCCATTTGCCCTTCGTTGAAGGAGCAAGGCACGGATACCTGCTGGCGATCAATCCCAATCTGACGCTGAAATGGGCGACCTCGCTTCGGGGCAACGATGTACCGGGAGCCTTCCCGGCTTCGTACCTGAATGGAGGCTATTTCCACGATGGCTGCAATGATGGCACGCCGGCGAGCGATGGAAGCATGCTTCCGCTTAACGGGGCGACCGACACAAACGGGAACTTCCTCGGCGGCTGCCGCGGTGGCGCGCGGGCGGGGGTCGATCCGGCAACGAATCGTTACGGCGGAGGGCGCGTTCTGGACGATCAGTCCTCCACGCCGACAGTCGCGCCCGACGGCAGTATCTTCTTCGGCGCCTACACTCGGTATAACTATGCGCAGGGCCACCTCATGCGCTTCGCAGGAGCAAATGGCGCCTTCCTGCAGTCCTACTCGTTCGGTTGGGACGCGACCGTGGCGGTCTACCCGCACAACGGCACCTACTCAGTCGTTATCAAGGACAACCACTACGGCGAAGTCGGCTCGTACTGTAACGTTGAATCATTCTGTCCTTCGGATCGGAACGCCTCAAACCCGGCCTTTCCCGAGGAATACTTCGTCTCGCAGCTGAGCCCCACCCTGGCTGTCGAATGGAAGTACAAGAACGCGAATACGCTCAGCTGCACTCGCAATTCAAGCGGCCAAATCACCTGTGTCTCGGACCATCCCTTCGGATTCGAATGGTGCGTGAACGCCGCGGCGGTCGACGCGAATGGCGTCGTCTATGCCAACAGCGAGGATGGAAACATGTTCGCGATTAACCAGGGCGGCACGCTGAAGCAGAAGATCTTTCAGCAACTGGCCCTGGGCGCCGCCTACACTCCGGCCTCGCTCGGGAACGACGGAAAGATCTACTCCCAGAACGCGGGACATCTCTTCGTTATCGGGAAATAAATACGCCCGCTGGCCCAAACCGCGTTTCGCGGATTAGCGAAGCGCGGTGGGCCGGGGCTCGATTTACCATTCCAGCATTGACCGGGGTGGTGAAAGTCTCCACCCTCCGCGAATTCACTCCATTATGAAAAATCTTCTCAAATTCCTATCTGTTCTCTGTGTTGCCCTGGCGGTTCTTTCGGCTCGCACTGTTTTCGCCGAAGCCGCCATCGGCATCAATGTTCTCTTCAAGGGCTCGATCACCCAGGCGAATCTCGCCGATCTCGGCAACTACGGCACGGTCCTCGACACCGTGCCGGCCATTAAGTTGGTGACGCTGAAATCCACGGCGTCGCAGCTGCCCGCGATCCTCGGCCGCTCCTATGTCGCCGCCGCGAGCCCGGACGCGGAACGAAATGGGAGCCCGGTCGATACTGTGGCCGCGACGAATTTCGCGAACGGAATTAGCACCTGGGACATGGACGCAGTCAACGTAACCGCAAATCCCGGTTTCAGCGGACGCGCGGTGAACTATGACGGCACCGGAGTTTACGTCGCCGTTATCGATACCGGTCTCCTCGATAGCTGGCGCCAGTATCTCCCCGAACAACGGATCGCCACCCAATACGCGAAAGCGTTTCGCGGCGGCGGCGGCGAAGCCGGCAATGTTTCCGAGCCGACCAACATGTGGGAGCACGATCAGAATTCGCACGGCACTCACGTCACCAGCACGATCCTCGGTTACAACCTGTTCGGTACGCCCGTGAACGGGGTCGCGCCTAAAGCCACGGTTATTCCCGTGAAAGTCCTTGGCCAAAACGGGTCCGGCTGGTCCTCGGTGGTCGCGGCCGGAATTGTTTATGTGGCGGATTTGAAAGCGGGACCGCTCGCCGGCTCACCGGTTGTCATTAATATGAGCCTTGGCGGACCCTCCCTCGACGTCGCGGAAAAGGCCGCCATGGATTACGCGATCGACAAAGGTGTGATCATCGTCGCCGCTGCAGGTAATGAGGGCAACGCCGGCATGGGTTATCCCGGAGCGTACGCGCCAGTGATTTCAGTCGCCGCGACAGGTTGGACAGGGCAATGGCTGGCCGGGCCCGACGGCAATCCCAACAACTGGTGGAACGCGGACGATGTTGCCGATCCGACCAGAGTGTCGGACTTTTACATCGCCGATTTCTCCAGCCGCGAAAAAGCCGGGCAGCAGCTCGATGTCGCGGCCCCGGGCTCATGGACGGTCGGGCCTTACCAGGTCAACAGCGGGCAGCTGAGCTATTTTTATTTGAGCGGTACCTCGATGGCCACGCCACATGTCGCCGGCATCGTCGCCTTGATGTGCCAGAAGAAACCGTCGCTGACGGCATCGGCTGCGGAGTCGATTCTTAAATCATCCGCGATCAAGTTGCCTCCCGGTTCCCGGACGGTCGCGCTTCCCGGCGGAGGAACCGAAGTCCAAAGCTGGGGCAGCGATGCAACCGGCGCTGGAATGGTGACAGCCGACGCGGCGCTGAAAGCGACGAAGTAATTATACCCGCTTCCCGATTGTAGGGCGTTTCTGTGAAACGCCACCTCGGCGCCTGACACAGACGCCCTACAGACTATCCGCTCTACTTCCGCGCTGCGGCTAATTCCGCTTCCAACTTTTGCTGTCGCTCGTTGAGCGTCTGCAGCCTCAGCTGCCAGCGATGAAGCTGGATGCTGAGCTGATTGATATAGCTCGTGATCTCAGTTCGCTGCGATTCGTTTTCTTTCAGCTGATGCTGAAGATCGGAAAGCCGGAGAGCGTTTTCGGCGGCAGCTTCGCTCGGCGCAGCGGGAACGCGGATCGGCTTTCCACAATTCTGGCAATTGACGGCTAACCCGGCCGCGGCAGCGTCCACGACCAGCGAAGTCGCGCAATGCTCGCAGGCAAAAACGATATCCGGGCTGGTCGTTTGCATCGAACCCGGTTTTAAGCAGGACACATACCGGAAAAACAGCAGCGGCTGGGGGCGAAAACCGCCCCACCGCGAGGAGTAGCGCTGTGACAGGAGAGCACAGTGATCCGGGCAAAGCGAGACACATTAGCTCCAACAATCGACCCGGCTCAAATAGCGGATTGCGATCTACCCGTTGATTTCGTGCTCTTTATGCCAACCCATCGATTCCGGAATATCGCTTGCTAAAATTCTCAGCGAACCATTGTCGGTTCAGCGAAAGGAAGTTTCAAATATGGCTAAGGTTTTAGGTATCGATTTGGGGACGACGAACTCCTGTATGTCTGTCATGGAGGGCGGCGATCCGGTGGTTTTGGAGAACAGCGAAGGTGCGCGCACCACGCCGTCGATCGTCGCGTTCGCGAAGAACGGCGAGCGGCTGGTGGGTCAGGCGGCGAAACGCCAGGCTGTCACCAATCCCGCCAACACAGTTTTTTCCATCAAGCGTTTCATGGGCCGCAAGTACGACGAAGTCCGCGAAGAAGAGCATCGCGTGCCTTACAAAATCGTGAAGGCGGCGAACGGCGACGCGCACGTGCAGGTGGAAGTGAATGGCGAGAAGAAGACTTTTTCGCCGCCGGAAGTTTCGGCAATGATTCTTGCGAAGCTCAAAGCCGACGCAGAAGCGAAGCTCGGCGAGAAGATCACGCAAGCCGTGATCACGGTGCCGGCTTATTTCAACGACTCACAGCGCAACGCCACCAAGGACGCCGGCAAGATTGCCGGCCTTGAAGTCCTGCGCATTATCAACGAACCGACCGCGGCATCGCTCGCTTACGGTCTCGACAAGAAGAAGGACGAGAAGATCGCCGTCTACGACTTGGGCGGCGGCACGTTCGATATTTCGGTGCTCGAGATCGGCGACGGCGTTTTCGAAGTAAAAGCGACCAATGGCGACACTCACCTTGGCGGTGACGACTGGGATAACGTCCTGGTTGATTGGATCGTCGCCGAATTCAAGAAGGACAGCGGCATCGACCTATCGAAGCAGCCGGACGCGATCCAGCGGATCAAGGAAGAAGCCGAGAAGGCGAAGATCGCGCTCTCTTCTTCGCAGGAATACGAGATCAACCTGCCGTTTATCACGGCGGACGCGAGCGGGCCGAAGCACATTCAGAAGAAGCTGACCCGCTCAAAGCTCGAGCAGCTCACGGATTCGTTGTTCCAGCGGACCATTCCGCCGGTGAAAGCGTGTTTGTCTGACGCGAAACTCGCGGAGAAAGACATCAACGAGCTCGTGCTCGTAGGTGGTATGACGCGTATGCCGAAGGTCATCGAGACCGCGCGCCAGTTGATCGGCAAGGAACCGCACAAAGGTGTGAACCCGGACGAAGTCGTGGCGATCGGCGCTGCGATCCAGGGCGGTGTGCTCAAGGGCGACGTGAAAGACGTGCTGCTCCTCGATGTTACTCCGCTTACCCTGGCGATTGAAACCGCCGGCGGCGTCGCTACGCCGATGATCCCGCGTAACACAACGATCCCGACTCGGAAGTCGCAGATCTTTTCGACCTACAGCGATAACCAGCCGGGTGTCGAGATCAAGGTGCTCCAGGGCGAGCGCCCGCTCTCCCGCGATAACAAGAACCTCGGCACGTTCCACCTCGACGGCATCCCGCCGGCCCCGCGTGGCACGCCGCAGATCGAAGTTACTTTCGATATCGATGCGAACGGCATTCTTCACGTCTCCGCCAAGGACCTTGGCACCGGCAAGGAGCAGAAAATCTCCATCACCGGCAGCTCAGGCTTGAGCAAGGACGAAGTCGAGAAGATGCAGCGCGACGCTGAGACCCACGCCGACGAAGACAAGAAGGCAAAGGAAGCGATCGAGATCAAGAACAATGCCGACACTTTGGCTTACCAGAGCGAGAAGCAGCTGAATGATCTCGGCGACAAGGTTCCGGAAGACAAACGCAAGCAGGTCGAGGACGCGATCAAAGCCGTTCGGGAAGCGATCGAAAAGAACGATACCGACGCGATGAAAAAGACCTACGACGACTTGCAGAACAAGTTCCAGGAAGTCAGCGCCGATCTTTACAAACAAGCTTCCGCCAGTGCCGGGGCCCAGCCAGGTGCCGGTCCCGACATGGGCGAGGGTCCTCAAGCACGGCCGCAGGAAGAAGGCCCGCGGAAAGACCAGGGCGACGTCGTCGACGCCGAGTTCGAAGTCGTCGACGAAGACAAGAAGAAGTAACGAGTTTTAACAATTTGCCGGAAGCCGCTGGTAAGAACTGACGGCTTGCGGCATTAACCAACCAAAGCAGAAGAAGGAGTAACTAACACATGGCAATTAATGTAAGACCCCTCGGAGATCGCGTGCTTGTGCAGCCGATCGAAGAGAAAGAAACCAAAAAGGGCGGCATCATCATCCCCGATACCGCCAAGGAAAAGCCGCAGGAGGGCAACGTCGTCGCTCTCGGGACCGGCAAGGTGGACGATAACGGCAAGAAGGTCGAGTTCACCGTTAAGAAGGGCGACAAGGTCCTCATCTCCAAATACGGCGGCACTGAGATCAAGGTGGACGGCGAGTCCTACCTGATCATGCGCGAGGACGACATCCTCGGCATCATTGGTTAATCCAGTCTCTCAACTCTCAACTAGAAACTAACAACTAGACTTATGGCAGCTAAACAACTCCAATTTGATGAGAACGCGCGGCATGCGCTTCTCCGCGGCGTCGAGAAACTCTCGCGCGCTGTGAAAGCGACGCTCGGACCGAGCGGCCGCAACGTCATCCTCGACAAGAAATTCGGCAGCCCAACGATCACCAAGGACGGTGTGACCGTGGCCAAGGAGATCGAGCTCGAAGATCCTTATGAAAACATGGGCGCCCAGCTCGTCCGCGAAGTCGCTTCCAAGACTTCCGATATCGCTGGTGACGGCACCACCACCGCGACCGTGCTCGCTGAGTCCATCTACAAGGAAGGTCTCCGCAACGTTACCGCCGGCGCCAACCCGACCTCGCTTCAGCGCGGCATCAACAAGGCCGTCGAAGCTATTGTTGCTGAGCTCGGCAGGATCTCGAAGAAGGTCAGCGACCGGAACGAGATCGCGCAGGTCGCCACTGTCTCGGCTAACTGGGACAAGACGATCGGCGAGATCATCGCCGACGCCATGGACAAGGTCGGCAAGGACGGCACCATTACAGTGGAAGAAGCCAAGTCGATCGAAACCAGCCTCGACGTCGTCGAAGGCATGCAGTTCGACAAGGGCTATCTCTCTCCTTACTTCGTCACCAACGCCGAAGCGATGGAAGTCGTCCTCGATAATCCTTACATCCTCATTCACGAGAAGAAGATCTCGAGCCTGAAGGACATGCTGCCCCTGCTCGAAAAAGTAGCGAAAGCTGGACGTCCGCTCCTGATCATTGCGGAAGACGTGGAAGGCGAAGCGCTCGCGACTCTGGTCGTGAACAAGCTCCGCGGCACGTTGCAAGTCGCGGCCGTGAAAGCCCCGGGATTCGGCGATCGTCGTAAGGCGATGCTGGAAGACCTGGCGGTCCTGACCGGCGGTCAGTGCATCACCGAAGACCTCGGAATTAAACTCGAGAACGTCAAGCTTGACGAATTAGGCCGCGCCAAGCGGGTCACGATTGACAAGGAGAACACCACGGTTGTTGAAGGTGAAGGCAAGCAAGCCGACATCCAGGGCCGGGTGAACCAGATCCGTCGTCAGATCGAAGAGACCACTTCCGATTACGATCGCGAGAAGCTCCAGGAACGCCTGGCAAAGCTCGCCGGTGGTGTCGCCGTCATCAATGTCGGCGCTGCGACTGAGACCGAGATGAAAGAGAAAAAGGCGCGCGTCGAAGATGCGTTGCACGCTACTCGCGCCGCGGTTGAAGAAGGCATCGTCCCTGGCGGCGGCGTCGCTCTGATCCGCGCGCAGAAGGCGCTCGATAACCTGAAGCTCGAAGGCGACGAAGCCGTCGGCATGGCGATTATTCGCCGCGCCATCGAAGAGCCGCTCCGCACTCTGGCTGACAACGCGGGCCAGGAAGGCGCGCTCATCGTCCAGGAAGTCAAGAAGCGCAAAGGCAACGAAGGTTACAACGTCGCCACGGGCGAATACACCGACCTGGTGAAGGCCGGCGTCGTCGACCCGACCAAGGTGACCCGAAGCGCGTTGCAGAACGCTGCCTCGATCTCCGGCCTGTTGCTCACCACCGAAGCCATCATCACCGAAGCTCCTGAGAAGGAGAAAGGTGGCGGCATGCCTCCGGGCATGGGCGGCGGAATGGGTGGCGGCATGGGCGGCATGGACTATTGAGGCCCAACCGTTACTCGCTCACTTAAGCAATTCAACAGCAGCCGGGCTCGCAAGGGCCCGGCTGTTCTTGCTTAGGAAGGACCGTTTGACGTCCAAACATGCTCATAAGCCTTCCGCGTTTTGGCGTTGATCAAATGAGCACGAACGCTAATGACCTCGATCACGTTTCGCGAAAAGGCCGTCGTCACCTCAAGCTCCGAATTCAACAGTCGCACATTGAACTCGGTGAACGGATTCTGATTTACCGCATCAATCAACCACTTGTCGGGACGTCCAAAACGATGCGCGAAGGCGGTTCTAAGTTTCTTTGCAGCTCGAAAGGTTAATTCCGCGTACTCGGGTTTCACGTGAAGTCGGGAACCGAGGTTTCGCACACCTTGTACTAGCTCAGCGGTCGTGGGCCCGATCGTAAGAAGTTCCAATGTCCGATCGGTCGGCAAGTTCTTTAGTTGCCGTTCCTCGCCTAGCAAGCTTTGGATTCGATCGTCGCGAGCACAACGCTCCTTTATCTCCGATACGACCGACTTGACAAAGGTGTCGTACCCATTCCAAGCGTGATCAATGCAAATCATCGCCAGTTCAGTCCCAATTGGATGCGTGAATGGCGCGTTGACGATATCAAATAGGGGATTGTTTCTTCCAATGCGCTCACGCATGTGATCGCTAAGCAGATGATCAGGACAATGTGGGTCTACTGGAAGCGGGTTTGGGGGCGAATTACCGAGGTCGGGGAGGTTGTAAATTCTTCGTGCAAGAAGAATGCCTTCTTGAATTTCGCTTTGTAGCTCAGGTAACCGCTCTTGCTGGATTTTCGAAGCCAAGAGCGGCACAATTTTTTGAACATAGAAGACGTATTCTAGAAAAAGGGTAACCTGCGTCAGGTGAGCGTCGAACTGCTCGATCGAATGAGTCATATTGTGGCCAGGATGACAATCTTCATTGAACCTCCTACGATTCCTCGTCAATAGCGGGAGCCAAGTAATTAACGCGCTGGTAGGGCACGGGTTTGGTTTTGGCTTTCGCCTGGGGAGAGTCGTCGACGGTTTGACGAAATCGCCGAGAGTTTTCGGTTGTCGCGGTTGGCGACGAGCAGGAGATCGCGGGAGTCGCGCAATGCCTGGGTCACGTCCGGCGTGGTGACATCGCGGGCGCGACATTCCTGTTCGGCTTACCAGCTAGAGATCAGCAGCATCCGGGCGGTCGGAGGATGCTATACGTGACTCACGTATAGCATGCGACGGGGAGCCGCGTCATCATGCGGACGCCGCAGCGCGGCGTCCCTGCCCAACCGGCGGTTGTCAGTGTTGAAGCGTGTCGGCGAATCCGCTAAGGTTTATTCCAATGAGCGTCGAGCAGATCAAGACGGCGATCGAGCAACTCTCGTTTGAAGAGCGGGCTGAGCTGGCGGCGTGGTTCCACGGATGGAAGGATGACGAGTGGGACGAGCAGATGAAGCGCGATGTGGCGGCGGGGAAGCTCGACGACGTTTTGCGTGAGGTGGAAGACGATATCGCGGCCGGGCGACTTCGGTCCGAGCCGGACTGGCACTAGATGCCGTGAAATCGAGAACGCACCGGCGTTCTGGAACGAGTTCAATCGACTGCCGGCGCACGTTCAATGTCTCGCGCGAGATAAATTTTGCCTTTGGCTGCGGGATCCTTTTCATCTTCGATGCGGTTCAAGCCGCTCCGCGCGAACGTCTGGTCGGTGCGGATCGGAGATCATTATCGTGCGCCTTCGCGCGCCGCGATGGCGAACTCGTTGTCTGGTTTTGGATCGGCACCCACGAAGAATACAACCGTTCATCAATCGATTGCGCTGACGACCCGCAGCGGGCGGAATCCGCGACCTGACGATCGTGGCGCCGACGGGTAGTGAACGGCTCCCGCCGTTGAGTGTCCAACATGACGCAATGAGTAAACGCAATCTTTTGATCGCCTTCGTGGCGGTCGTTTGTCTCGGCTCGATGATCGTTGCGCTCGCGCAGCAAAAAATTTTGGAAGCACCGCTGGCTCCGGTAACGCCAACCGCGCAGGATCTCTTGCCCGCTACCAAACTTGAAAAGACGAGCGCGGAATGGAAAAGCGCCCTCACGCCGGCGCAGTTCGCCGTGCTCAGAGAGAAGGGAACAGAGCGGGCCGGCTCCAGCCCGCTGTTAAAGGAACATCGTCCCGGCGTTTTCCGCTGTGCCGGGTGCGATCTGCCGCTGTTTGCCACCGACGCGAAGTTCGAATCCGGCACGGGCTGGCCGAGCTTTTGGAAACCGTTTGTGGCGGCGAATGTTATCACTGCCACGGACAGCAGTCTCGGGATGGAACGCGATGAAGTCCTTTGCGCGCGCTGTGGTGGACATCTCGGGCACGTTTTCGATGACGGCCCGAAGCCAACCGGACTCCGGTACTGCCTGAACGGGGTGGCCCTGAAGTTCGAGCCGCGAAACTAGCCGGGCGCCGGACGCGGGACCGGCTCCGTTTCGTGGAGCCGGCCGTAGTCGACGGTGAGAAGGCCGCCCTCACGCTGCGTATAGACGTCGACGAAACGTTCGCCGAAACGGATGTCTTCGACGGCATAATCCTGTTGGCTTTGGACGGAGGCGGCCATAACCAGTTCGAGTGACAAGGTCGAAGCGACAAAGAAAGCGTCTTCCTTCTCCAGCCGCTCTGGGGTGACTCCATAAAGCGGGCTTTGTTCATCGATAGTATGACGGATCGTGAGAGCGGCGGGGAAACTGATCATGCGATCCGGGTAGACCTTAAGGTAATAGAAGCGACGAATATCTTCGCCTTCCAGAACGCGTTCATCGCGCGAGTAGATGATGCGAAATTCCGCTTCCGCCATGCTGGTATGACGCAGGTTAGCCACGCGGAACATCAAACTCAGCCGGCCATCGTGGGGCGCGATGAGAAGACAGTTGCTGAAGACGATGCGAGCGGTGGGCCGTGCGAACCGGACAAAGATGAGACCGGTGATGACCGCGATCCAGATCATTCCCAGGAATATCTCGATCGTGACGATGATGTGGCCGTAAACCGTGGCAGGATAGTTATGGCCATAACCGACCGTGGCCAAAGTCTCGACACTAAAGAAGAAGGCGTGCGGGAAGGAAGCGGGCTCCAGGTTCGCAATGCAGTTTGGGCGGGCGAAATAAAAGGCGCCGAAAAGCAGGTTGATAACGACATAGCTACTGGCGAGGAAAAGCGCGAACCGCGGCCATGTAAGTGAAAGGACCCAATGATAACTGTCGCGCCACCCGCCCACAGCAGCGTTGATCTTGAGAAACTCGGTGCGGCCCGCGCGGGTGGAGATGGGGCGGTGGGGACGGTGTTTCATTTTATCCTGTTTAGCGCGCCGGCGTCGCGGAGCTCCGCCCTCCAGCATCGTTAATCATGGTTTTCCGCCGAAGGTGACGTGGTCGTCGAGATCGACGAGATCGAACCAGGTCTTCACGTCTTCGCGGTCCTTGGAGAACTTGCCGACGTACTCGGTGAAATATTGGAGCGTCTCGACATCGCCGCTCGGGCCGCGGCGAGTCATGAACGTGGTCCATGTGTCGATCTCCCACGGAGCGCGTTGAGGTTTCGCGTTGGCGTTCACCCATTCAGCGATTTCGCCGTCGCCCTTGCCGGCAGCCAGCTGTTCTTTCAGGGCAGCAAAATCGAGACCGATGAAATCCTTGAGATGCTGATCGAGCGGGGCGTCGTAGGTGAATTCGCCGTTCGTGCCGGCGATCGCGGCGCGGCCTTTATCCAGGAGGCGGGCAAGAATAACATAACCGCCGAGGCGGCAATGCGGGCTGCGAGGCGGGCGGCGGGTCAGATCGGGCGCGGAGATTTCACGTGTGTCGGGCATATCCCCCGATTATTGACGGCGCGGCCGGCAGGTCAAAGATTTTGCTTCTGTTGGATTCGGCCTTCGGAATAGGCTGCACCTGTTCATGAACCACAGCTGGCACACCGCTCCCTGCGTCCGGCCCTCGCCATTCTGAAATAACTCGCCGCTGCTCGATTAATGCAGCGCATTCGCAAGCAATCCATGAAATACGATGTCTCCGCTTTGATGGCCGACGTGAAGGCCAAGAATCCGGGCGAACCGGAATTTCACCAGGCTGTGCAGGAAGTCGTCGAGTCGCTGGCACTCGTTCTCGATCAACATCCCGAATATAGGAAAGCGAAAATCATCGAGCGGATCATCGAGCCCGAACGCGTGATCATGTTCCGGGTGCCATGGCAGGACGACACCGGCGAGCTCCATGTCAATCGCGGGTTCCGCATCCAGATGAACAGCGCGATCGGGCCTTATAAAGGCGGGCTCCGTTTTCACCCGACGGTGAACCTCGGCATCCTGAAGTTCCTCGCCTTCGAACAGGTCTTCAAAAACGCCCTGACGACGTTGCCGATGGGCGGCGGAAAGGGCGGCTCGGATTTTGATCCGAAAGGGAAGAGCGACAGCGAAGTGATGCGCTTCTGCCAGGCGTTCATGTGCGAACTGTTTCGCCACATTGGTCCGGATACAGACGTGCCCGCGGGCGACATCGGAGTTGGAGCGCGCGAGATTGGGTACCTCTTTGGGATGTATAAACGGCTCAGGAACGAGTTCAGCGGTGTTATCACCGGCAAAGGACTTACCTGGGGCGGTTCGGTTATCCGCCCGGAAGCTACCGGATACGGCGCGGTCTATTTCGCCGCGGAGATGTTAAAGACCCGGAAAGAAGAGTTGAAAGGTAAGACGTGTCTTGTTTCCGGAAGTGGGAACGTCGCCCAATATACCGTCGACAAGCTCATCTCCCTGGGCGGCAAGGCGGTCACGTTGTCGGACTCGACCGGCTACATTTACGATGAAGACGGGATCGATCGCGACAAGCTCGGCTTCGTCATGGAGCTGAAGAACAATCGGCGGGGTCGGATTAGTGAATACGCGGACAAGTTTAAAGGCGCGACGTTTACGGCAATCGATCCCAAGTCGGATCATAATCCGTTATGGGACCACAAGGCAGAGTGCGCGTTTCCGAGCGCCACCCAGAATGAGATTAATGGCCAGGATGCGGCAAACCTTCTCAGGAATGGGATCTACGTTGTCTCAGAAGGCGCCAACATGCCGACAACGATCGACGGAGTGAACCAGTTCCTGAAAGCCGGGATCCTGTTTGGTCCGGGTAAAGCCGCGAACGCGGGAGGAGTCGCTACTTCCGGTTTGGAAATGGCCCAGAACAGCATGCGCATTTCCTGGACACGGGAAGAAGTGGACGGCCGGCTGTTCAACATCATGAAGACGATCCACGAAGTGTGTCATCGCACCGCGGAGAAGTACGGCACGCCGGGTAATTATGTGAACGGCGCGAACATTGCCGGGTTCCTGAAAGTAGCCAACGCGATGATGGACCAGGGCCTGGTGTAGCGGACATCGGCTTTGTAGGGCGTCTGTATCAGACGCCATGGCCACACGCGGCGTTTCACAGAAACGCCCTACAACTACTTGCTGCTAAAGCGCAAGGCTTGGTGCAGGCGCGCGGGCAGATGGGGGAGATTCCGGCGCTCGATCAGGAAGGTGATGATCCCGGCCAGCTCGCGGTAGATGTAGTTCTTGTTCACTGCGCCTTGCAGATATTGTTCGCCGCTGCTTCCGCCGGTTCCTATGCGGGTGCCGATCATTCGCCGAACCATCTGCAAGTGACGATAGCGGAAATTCCCGAGCTGCTCGTCGATCTCGATGAGCGCGTTTAAAAGGGCAAAGGGCAGCCGGAAGAGCGGCTCATCCCGATAGAGCATGATGAACAAGGCCGCGCGCAACGCTGTAGGAGAAAAGTCGCCGGCGCCTGCCTTAAACAAGGTCTCGTCGAACTTGCCGAGAAGCTCTTTTGTTTCGTCCCGTTTCGAAAGACTCGTTTCATAGAGCGATCGATACCTTATCCAGAACTTCGGGATACCTGAGCTACTCAAAGCTTCCTGGCCGTCCCAGTCTTCCCAGAAGGAATCGTCGAAGAACGGCATGCGGGTAAGCCATTGTTCGACGAGCTTCAGCAGCGACGTCCCCTTCTCTGCTTCGAGGATGGTTCCGTAGTCCGCTTCGTTGAAGCCACCCATGTCGGTGTGCTTGTAGTAGTCAGGACGGAAACGATTCTCCATCCGTAAGCCCAGGGTGGCCTCGATCTGCCGAAACTGCGTGCTTTGGAATCCGGAGGCGCCTTCGAGACTGGAACGGAAATCGAGGAAATCGAGCGGCGTCATGGTCTCAAGAACATCCACCTGCTGGTTTAACAGCTTCCAAATTTCGACGATCCGCTTCAAACGATGCACGACGACGTTCATGTCCGGGCCGTCGTCGTCCGCGGAAGGTTTTTCGAGTACCTCGCAACAGGCTTTCAGCTCGTGCAGGATCTGTTTAAACCAGAGCTCGTAGGTCTGGTGGACGATGATGAAAAGCATCTCGTCATGGGCATGGAGTTTCCCCTCGATGAGACTGAGCGGGGCCTGGAGCGCGAGAAGTTTGTCGACGCCGAGATAGCTGCCGTAATAAGCGGGTTCTTGCGGAGATTTGAACGGGCAGTCCATGGGGAAGTGTCGGCAATCCCTGCACGCGAAACAAGGGCGGAATCGAAACCCATCGAGCACGAGCACGATTACGAGAGGTTTGCGGACCCAATCGAAATACGGTTAAGTACCGACGATGAGCACCTATCCGAAAAGCCCGAAGGAAATGACCAAGGGAATGATGTATTTCCCCCGGATGTTGGACAAAATCCGGCTGCACGGACGCGGCGAACTTCCGGAGGATTATCAGGCGAACCTGGGCAGGCCGCGAACAGCGGACGGCGCCTGCACGAATTTCCTTCGCGTGAATTACGGCGTGTTAACCCAACGGGTCCTCAAAGGCGGAACGGACGAGGAGATCCTCGACTGGTGTTTCACCAATGGCCGTCGTCTAAACGAAGGCGATCTCCTGGTCTGGAACGGCTTTGTCTCCAAGCTCGGGTGGAACGACTACGCGACACCGGTCCTTGAGGAAGCAAAGCAAAAGTGCGGAGCAGCCGATCGCGCAGACATCAACACGATTACCGAGCTGATCGATTTCGACGAGAAGCGAAGAGACTGATCGCTACGGTTTAGCGCGCCTAATACGTCCGCATCAATCAATCGCCGCGTAGTATTAAACTGGATTGAGCGGGTGTCGGCGAAAGAGATGCTGCCCGATCGCGGGAGGAAGGGGCTTTATGGGAGTAACTATTCAGCGGTGGCGCCAGTGCGCTGCTCTTGCTTTGATTTTGGGTTCGTTCCAAGTTCGCGCCGCGACACTGCCCGCGGGTTTTAGCGAAGCGCAGTTCGGCAGCAACGTCGGCACCAGTCCTACCGCCATGGCCTTCGCGCCGGACGGACGGCTCTTCGTTTGCCTGCAAGGCGGACAGCTCCGTGTGATCAAGAATGGGACGTTGCTCGCGACGCCGTTCGTATCGCTATCGGTTAACTCGGTAGGAGAGCGCGGACTGCTGGGCGTCGCGTTCGATCCCAACTTCAGCTTGAACCAGTTTGTCTATTTGTACTACACGACGAGCACTTCTCCCATTCACAACCGGATCAGCCGGTTCACCGCGAATGGCGACGTTGCCCTGGCCGGGAGCGAGACGGTGCTCATGGACCTCGAGAATCTCAGCGCGACGAACCATAACGGCGGCGCGCTCCATTTCGGTCCGGACGGGAAGCTCTATGCAGGTGTAGGCGAGAATGCCGTCCCGGCGAACGCGCAGACGTTAAGTAATCGCCTCGGAAAAATTCTGCGGATCAATTCGGACGGAACCATCCCGACGGACAATCCCTTCTTTGGAACCGCGACGGGAGCGAACCGGGCCATCTGGGCGCTTGGTCTGCGCAACCCCTACACCTTTGGATTTCAACCGGGCACGGGACGAATGTTCATCAACGACGTCGGCCAAAACGCCTGGGAAGAGATCAACGATGGGATCGCCGGATCGAACTATGGCTGGTCTACCTGCGAAGGCGCATGCCTAACCCCGAATGCCAACTTCCGCGATCCGCTCTTTCAATACGGGCACGGCACGGGGAGCACGACCGGCTGCGCAATTGTTGGCGCGGCCTTTTACAATCCGCCGGTAAACCAATTTCCCGCCAGTTACATTGGGAAATACTTTTTCGCCGATCTGTGCAGCGGATGGATCCGCGTTTTCGATCCGGCGGCGGGGACGGCCAGCGGGTTTGCGACCGGCATCGGCACGCCGGTAGACCTGCAGGTGGGTCCCGATGGATGCCTCTACTATCTCGCCCAGGACAACGGCGGCCAGGTTTTCCGGATCAGCGCGACGGCAGGACAACCGCTCAATATTTCTGTCAGGTCTCGAGTGGGAACGGGCACCGATGTGTTGATCAGCGGCTTCATCAACACCGGCACGGCGGCGAAGAAAGTGATCCTGCGCGCGCTCGGCCCCTCCTTGCAACAGTCGGGCGTGGCCAATCCCCTTTCCGATCCGATTCTCGAATTGCATGCCGGCGACGGCTCGCTCATCACGACGAACAACGATTGGAGGGAGAACACGGCGCAACAGCAACAGGACATCGTCGCGAATCAACTCGCGCCTCCGAGCGACCTCGAGTCGGCCATTGTCATCACGCTTCAACCGGGGACCTATACCGCTGTCGTGAAAGGGCAAGGGTCGACGCCGCCTGGCGTTGCTGTCCTCGAAGTTTACGACGTCGATCGGACCAGCGCGTCGCGCCTCGCGAATATCAGCGGCCGCGCCTCGGTCCTGACCGGCGCGAACGTTCTCTTTAGCGGCTTCATTGTGGGCAACAACATTGGCGCGGCTAAAGTCGTCGTGCGCGCGCTCGGGCCTTCGCTCGTCCCATCCGGCATAACCAATCCGCTGGCCGATCCTACGCTCGAGGTTCGCGATAATAACGGCGCGGTGGTTATTGCGAATAACAATTGGCAGGATAATCAGAGCCAGGCGGCGCAGATCAGCGCGAACGGTCTCGCGCCGGCGAGTCCATCGGAGTCAGCGGTCGCGACCAGTCTTGTTCCGGGCACTTACACGGTCGTCGTGGCCGGGAACGGCGGCGGAACCGGTGTAGGACTTGTCGAGGTTTATAACCTTCCGTAGGCGGACAGCCCGCTCTTGCCAACTCAGCGCGAATTCGTTCGACTGGGGAATTGAATCCCGGCGACAAGGAACCCTCTCTCGCGCGTCGCCTTGGCGCCTTCGACGCCACCATGATCGTGATGGGCGGGATCATCGGCGCCGGCATTTTCGTTAACCCATCCGTCGTCGCCCGGCAGGTGCACACGCCGATGCTGATCCTGGGCGCGTGGTTGATCGGCGGCGGGGTGGCGTTGATCGGCGCCTTCGTCTACGCGGAGCTCGCGGTCGTCCGGCCGCGCGTCGGCGGACAATATGCCTACCTGCGCGACGCCTACCATCCCATGGTCGCGTTCCTTTACGGCTGGACGTTGCTCCTCGTCGTGCAAACCGGCGGAATGGCCGGCGCTGCCATTATCTTCGGACGCTATTTTCGCGAACTGTCGGGATGGCCGGTCCCGGAGCAGGCCGTCGCGGCCATCACGCTCGGACTCCTGACCGCGATCAATTGCTTTGGAATCCGCGCCGGCAGCAATGTCCAGAGCGCCCTGATGCTCACGAAACTGGGAGCGATCGCGATGCTGGTCGGGTTCGGCTGGATGATCGTCGCGCCGGCTGGCTCCGGCCTAACGACCGGTTCGGCGCCTGCAGCCGCGAACACCTGGCAGGGCCTCGCCGCTGCCATGGTGCCGGTCCTGTTCGCTTACGGGGGTTGGCAGACGGCCAGCTTTATCAGTGGCGAAATGCGGGACCCGCGGCGCGATCTGCCGCGCGGGCTTTTCATCGGCGTCGGCGGCGTGATCGTCGTTTACCTGCTCGTGACTTATGTTTGCCTGCGGGCACTGGGAACGGGCGGTCTCGCTGATACCAGCACGCCTGCCTCGGAGGTCATGCGCCGGGCCCTCGGCTCGCGCGGCGCGAAGCTCATCGCTTGTGGAATCGCCATCTCCACCGTCGGGTTTCTGAGCCAAAGCATTTTGACGGCGCCCCGCGTTTACTACGCCATGGCGCGCGACGGCGTCTTTTTTAAGGCCGTCGGTCGAGTGAGCGAACGCACTCGCGTGCCGGTGATCGCGATTGTTCTCCAGGGCATCTGGGCGGCGATAGTCGCGTTGACTGGCAAATACGATCAGATCCTGAACTACGTCGTGACGATCGACGCCCTCTTCTTCGGGCTCACGGGAGCAGCGCTGTTTATTTTCCGGCGACGCGAACCACCCACGAGCGACGACAAGTTCGTCCGCGTCCCCGGCCACCCGTTCACCACGGGGTTGTTTGTGCTCGCCTGCTGGTGCCTGGTTTGTAGCACCCTTCTCGCGGCGCCGTTTAATGCCGGGATCGGCGTGGTGATTCTCGGCATCGGCGCGCTGGTTTATCGGTTTTGGGCCCAGCCTCAAAGAATGTCATCCTGAGCGAAGCGAAGGATCTCTGAACATTTCCGGTTCGCACCGCGCAGAAATGGCCAGAGATCCTTCGCTTCGCTAGGATGACAGTGAGAAAAAACGGCGGCGACCTTCCGATCGCCGCCGTCTGTTTCTCCTTACCGACGCCGGTTACTTTTCTTTGGCGTCGTGCATTTCCTGCATCGCCTTGCGCATGTCCTCGTGCGCTTTTTTCATCGCGTCGTATTTCGTCTGCTGCTCCGGCGTGAGGAGCGGTCGGATTTGGGCGCCGGCGTTTTCCAGCAACGCGTGCGCTTTCTCCATCGCTTCCTTGTGGATGGCGGCCAGCTGCGGTTTCGTCTGGTCGATGATCGGCTGGACCTTCGCCTTTTGGTCGTCGGTCAGATTGAGGTCCTTGCTCAAGTGTTCGAGCGGATTCTCCATCATGTGATGCGGGCCCGGACCGTGTTCGTGTTTCGGTCCGTGCTCGCCCGGTTCCTTCGCCTGGAGGTAAACGATCGCGGCCAGCGAGAACGCCGCCGCGGCTGTGATCGAGATAAGTTTTCGTGTCATTGTTTGTTTGTTTCTTGTTTTTGAGCGCAATCGGAGCGCCTCTTCCGTAATGGATGACTGGCCGACCTGCGCCGCGGTTACAGATTTATTGAAAAATTTTGTAACCCGGGCGCCGCTCCGGCTGTCACTGTCAACGGTGTGGACTGGTTTGGCTTAACATGGCTGAAGAGGGAGTCTCACGCGAGTTGGTGGCGGCGGTGCTGCGCGAGGATGAAGACGCGGCGCGCGAATTGGTGCGCGTTCTTTACCCGCTGGTCGCCAAACTCGTGCGGGCCCATCGCCCGGTTCGCAGCGCGGAAGAGGACCTTTGCCAGATGATCTTCATCAAAATATTACGGAACCTGCCTCAGTTTTCCGGGAAAGTCCCGCTCGAGCACTGGGTCTCCCGCATCGCCGTCAACACCTGCATCAACCAGATTCAGGCCGAGAAAGCGCGACCGGAACTGCGCGAAGCCGATCTGAGCGAAGAGCAGGCGGCCGTTGTCCACAATTTGGCAGCGACGACGGAGGACCTGGCGCCCGGCCAGAGTTTGACGTCGCGCCAGCTGGTCGAACATCTTATGAAGGCCCTGAAGCCGGCGGAGCGACTCGTGATTGATCTGCTTTATCTGCAACAACGATCCGTCGCCGAGATCCGGCGTCTCACCGGCTGGAGCGCGGCGCTCGTCAAGGTGCGCGCGTTTCGGGCCCGGCAAAAAATGAAGCAGACATTATCGAACCTGACCGCGAGGGAGAACGCATGAAGTCCACCGACGTAGACCGCCTCCTCCGCTCCGCCGCGAATGCGCCCGGCGAATCTTCTGTCGAAGCGCCTTTCGGTTTTGCTACCCGGGTCGTGGCTGGTTGGCGTTCCGGCAAAAACGGCGCGAACGATTCCGCGGAGCTGTCGCGATTTCTGCGGCGGGCTGGCGTCATCGCGGGCGCTGTCGTCATTCTCGCGGGTGGCGCCGCTTACCGGCAGTATCGCGACGAAACCAGGTTCGCCGCGCTCACGACGAATGAATATGTGATCGCGGATTCGGCGATCCAAACGGAATTTTCCCAATGAACAGCGCGTTGAAATGGAAGCTCGGATTCGCTTTCCTGCTCGCCTTCGTCGCGGGCGGGATGACCGGCGCATTTTGCGGCGTCCACCTGATCCGTCACCACCTCACGCTCGGCCCCCCGCACTCCGGCGATGTTCCCGACCGAATGCGAGAACACCTTCGCCGGACGCTCGACCTCTCCGCCGAGCAGGAGAAAAAAGTTTCGCCGATCGTGGACGCGACCAGCAGCAAACTCGAAACCATCCGCCTGGAAACCGCGGAGCGGGTTCGCACGGTCATGGAAGAATCCAAGAAGGAGATCGCGCCGCTGCTAACTCCGGAGCAACAAAAGAAGCTGGATAAATTGGAATCCGAGCATCGCAAAATGATGCTGCACCACGGGTTCCTGCCTCCGCCGAAGGACAAACCGCCAAATCCCTGAATTGTAGGGACGGCGCTCTGTCGCCGTTTCAGCGCGTGGTGGCGAGCGGAGCGTTTAACGGCGACAGAGCGCCGTCGCTACAACTTGGACGGGACAGAGCCCTGTCCTCTAGTTGGTTTCTAGTCTGGCAAGCGCAAAGGTCGCGATGCTAGCCTTTGTGCACGCGCCTTGAAAAATTTCCTTCGGCTTAACGCGAGCCTTCTCTACTGGGTCCTGGTCGCGCCCTTCAAAGGCGAGCTCTTCAAGATTTCGCCGATCTTCCGCCAGATGGTCACCATTGGGGTGCGCGCGACGCCGATGGTAGCGCTGACCGCGTTCAGCATCGGCGTCACCCTCGCGATGCAAGCCGCGCATTCGCTCCAGGAGCTGGGCGCGGAAATTTACGTTCCCGATCTGGTCATGGTCACGTTGCTCCGCGAGATGGGACCGGTGCTGATTGCCGTCATCGTGATCGGCCGCAGCGGCTCAGCGGTCGCGGCGGAGCTGGGCACGATGAAAGTGTCTGAAGAAATCGAAGCGCTCGAGGTGATGGCGATTAACCCGATCAGCTACCTGATCGTCCCGCGGTTCATCGCCATGCTGATCATGTTGCCGGCCCTGACGATCCTTGGAAATTACATCGGCGTTCTGGGCGGCTGGGCCGTTTGCCACTTCGCGCTCGACGTCACGACCGCCGGCTACATTCTCCGCGCGCTCGAAAGCGCGAACACCTGGGATTTGTATTCGGGAATCATCAAGAGCGCCGTCTTTGCCTGGATCATCATCACCATCGCGTGCAACGCCGGCTTGCACGTCGAGGGCGGGGCCGAAGGCGTCGGACAGGCGACGACTGCGGCGGTCGTGCAGTCGCTTCTCGCCATGCTGGTGAGCAACGCGGTTCTGACCAGCGTGTTCTTTTTCAAATAGCGAGATGACGAACGACCCACAGATTTCGCAGATTAGCGCAGATTCTTTAACAGGATCGGATCAAATCTGTGTCCATCTGCGAAATCTGCGGACAATAACTTTTCCCCATGCCTGACTCTCCTCCCATCGTCGAGGTCACCGATCTCTTCCGAAAATTCGGGGAGCGCACGGTCATCGACAATCTGTCCTTCACCATTCAGCCCGGGGAAACGCTTGTGATCATGGGCGGCAGCGGGTGCGGCAAGAGCACGTTGCTGCGGCACATCATCGGCGTCATGAAACCGACCGCCGGGTCCGTAAAAATTTTTGGCCAGGAAATCACAGCGATGAACGATCGCGAGATCGCCGACATCCGGCGCCGGTTCGGGATGCTGTTTCAATCCGGCGCCCTCCTGGCGTCGCTGACCGTCGGCGAAAACGTCGCGCTGCCCTTGTTGCAGCACACCGACATGTCCGCGGACGAAATTGAGGAGACGGTAACTCGGAAGCTGCAGATGGTCGGGTTGAGCGGGTTCAACAATCTGAAACCGTCGGAGATCAGCGGCGGAATGCGCAAACGGGTCGGTCTGGCGCGCGCGCTCGCGCTCGATCCGGAGCTGCTCTTTAGTGACGAGCCGACCTCCGGCCTCGATCCCATCATGACGGCCGTAGTCGACAAGCTCACTCTCGAATTGACCAAGGACGCAGGCATGACGGCTGTCGTCGTGACCCACGACATGACGAGCGCGTTCCGGATCGCGACCCGGATGATTATGCTCGGACGCGGCCGGATTCTGGCCCAAGGTACTCCGGACGAAATCCGCACCCACCCCGATCCCGAAGTGCAACAATTCATCAACGGCGAACCCGACGGCCCAATGCCCTTGAATCTTTCGCAGGACGACCACGCCGATCATCAACACGTCCAGGCTCGCCCACTTATGACCGCGCGCCGGCGCTTCCACCACAAAATGCCATGAAACGAAATCTGTCCGATTACGTGGTCGCGATCTCGGTCATTATTTGCAGCGTGATCCTGCTCGCGGCGCTGACGATGGCGTTGAGCGGGTTCCGTTTGAAAAAGCCGACGCGAACTTTGCAGATCGATTTTGAGGACGTGACCGGCGTGAAGTTGCATTCCGAAGTGCGTTACGCGGGGGCCGCGGCCGGTCGCGTGATCGCGATGCGCCATCTCAGCCGCGAACAACGGGAAGCCGGCGAGAACAAACGCAAAGCGGTTCGGGTGACGGTGAGCCTGATGGACGAGGTCCCGCCGTTGCCGGCCGACGTGATCGCGACCCTGAGTTCCGACACGCTCCTTTCGCCCATGTTCGTCGCGCTCTCCGCCGGCACGCCCGGGGGCGACACCCTCGCGAACAACGCGGTCATCGAGGGCCACACGGCTTACGGCATTCAGCAAATTGCCGCGGCTGCCGGACCGCTCATCGACAATGCCAACAAATTGATCGACAGCCTCAAGGCGACCGTGGGCAATCTCGACGGGACCATTTCGAACGTGCGGAACGATCTCGGCACAGTCCTTCCGAAGATTGCGCCGGTCCTCGACGTGGCGAAGATCGATCTCGAGGAACTCCAGCGAATCATCAAAGGTCTCGACGACGTCGAGAAAAACGCCAACGCAGTTTTCGAAAACGCCGGCAAATTCGTCGGCAGCACCGACAAGCAGATCCAGGAACAGATGAAGGAACTGCGGGTGATCCTGTTGAACCTGAAAGTGGTCAGCACCCATGCAAAAGCGCTCACCGAGACGATCGCGGAAAAACCGAGCCGGATCATTTTCAGCGGCAAAGGCAACAAGCTCACCCCGGAATCGGAGATCCTGAAGAGCAAGGAACCCTTGCCGGCGAAGAAGCCGTAGGCGCTTCGCTTCTTCTGTAGCCGCTTCGCTGTGCGAAGCGTGAGCTGACCGCATCGCTGCCCTGCGTCGCCCGCAGGGCGACGGCTACAACGCTACATCTGCGGACCGGGCCGTCGGCGAATTCCATTCGTGACCCGACCGACCTCCATTGGCGCCGAGCGTTGCCTGCGAAAATTTCTGCGCTTTTTCCCGAAAGGATTTCGCGATGAAACTTATCTGGCCTGGGAGCGCGAGTACAAATGGGAGACGCACCAGAATTGGGAGGAAGCGCTGAATCAAAACGAGTTTCGCCGGCTGCTCAAAAAGCGCGAGTATGCCGAGATCGCCGCGCGCGCGGTCCGGACCGAACAGCGGTCGCGCCACAGCATGATTTTCTCGTTCGAAAAGATGGCGCTCCGCGATGCGGTCAAGCCGGCCGCCGGCGCTCGCGCGTTCGCCACCGGTCTCTACGATTTCCTGCACGGAACCGGGGATGACGAAGCGAAGTTCGACGCCTGGTGCGAGACGGTCGCTGCCTTACCGCGCAAACAAACCCGCGTCCTGACCTGGCCCCTCGTGACCGTATTTGGGTTTATCGCGCAGCCGGACAAACACATTTTCCTGAAGCCGATGGTTACGAAAATCGCGGCGGAAAAATACGGCTTCAGCTTTCCGTACCGATCGAAACCGAACTGGGAAACCTACACGAGCCTGCTCAAATCCGCGGAAACCATCCGGCGCGATCTCCGTGATATGCGACCGCGCGATATGATCGATCTCCAATCATTCATGTGGGTGCAAGGGTCGGACGAGTACAGCTAAAGCTTCTTCTGTAGCCGCTTCGCTATGCGAAGCGCGAGATCGCCGCCGTTTGCAGATCCGGCGTCGCCCGCAGGGCGACGGCTACAGTGCATCCGCGAGTAACTCAGCCATGTGCTTCGGATGGACCGGCGTGAGATGCTCGAGCTGATGACGGCAACTCGTGCCTGAGGCGACGACGATGGTATCAGGAGGTTGCGCGCCCACCTGTTGGACGAGCGGCGCCGCGACTTTCAAGGAGAGATCGTATTTCCGCTCGAGGGCGCCGAACGCACCGGCCATTCCGCAACAGCCGGTATCGAGCAACGCAGCCGTTCGTCCTGGCAAACGCGCGGCGAGTCGGGCCATGAATCCCATTTTCACGAGCGACTTGGCGTGGCAATGGGCATGGATCGCAACGTGACGGACCTCGTTGTTGAAGTGAAGCGCTTCCGGTTCCCGCTCCAAAAGTTCTTCGACGAATTGTTCGAAGAGATGGCAGCGCTTCGCGACCGTTTCCGTATCCGGCAAATTCAGCTCCCGGTAGTCTTCGACGAACATCGAATAACAGGAAGGCTCCAGGAACACAATCGGCGGCTGGCTGTTTGAGTTGCGAATTAGATCGAGGTTGTGCCGGCCCATCTCGCGAGCGGCGTCAAGGTTGCCCTGGCTGAACGCCGGGCGACCACAGCACTTCCGGCCGTTGACCAGCGAAACCTGGAAGCCGAGCGCTTCCAAGACCTTGACGGCGGCGATCCCGATATGCGGCTCGTGGTACCGAACGAACGTATCGTCCCAAAGAATAATTTCGCCGCGCCTGGTAGGGTCGGCGCGCTGCGCCGACCGGACGCGGCTGCGCTTGAACCAGCGATCAAACCGCTGCCTTGCGTAATGCGGCAACGGACGCCTGTCGGTTAAGCCCAGCGTCCTTCGCATCACACGCCGGATCCGAGGCGAGTCGAGACTGGCATTCGCCATTCCCGGCATCAGGCACCCGAGCCGGCCTAACAAGTCGAGGTTGCTCAGGACGCGTTCGCGCAACGGCAAGCCATCCCGGCGATGCCGCGCATACATCAGCTCTGCCTTGAGCAGCGCCAGGTTGACGTTCGAGGGACACTCGACCGTGCACGCTTTGCACGACAAACAATTGCTGAGAGCGGCGTCCAGCTCTTCGCTGCGGAGCGGGTCGTCGTGAAAACGCAGCTCGAGCGCGGCCCTGATCGCGTTCGCCCGGCCGCGAGTCGACATGTATTCCTCCCCTGTCGCCAGAAAGGTCGGGCACATGGTCGGGGCGTCTTTCCGGCAACCGCCGCAGCCGTTGCATTGCTCGAGGTTGCCGATGAACGATTCGTCCTTGAACGCGAACGCGAGCGACGGTTCGAAGGGCAGACGCAACCGCGTCTCCGATTCCACCCGGAGGTGATTGTCGATCTTGAACCGGCCGTCGCTGAAAATCTTTCCAGGGTTGAAGAGATTTTTCGGATCGAAGAGCTGCTTGATCTGCCGCATCACTCCAAGCAATTCGTCGCCGACCTGCGCGGCCATGTACTCGGTGCGCGCCATGCCCACGCCGTGTTCCGCCGCCAGCGATCCCTTGAACTGCCGGACGAGCGCTGACACCTGGTCGGCCACGACGCGATATTTCCGCAGGTCCGCTTCCGTGTGCAGATCGAGGACCGGTCGCACGTGCAACAGCCCGGTCGCGGCGTGGCCGTAGTAGCAAACTTCGAGGTTGAGCGGCCGCATGATCGACTGCAGCCCCGCGACGTAATCGGGCAATTGCGCCGGGCGCACCGCGGCGTCTTCGATGAACGCGACCGGCTTGGCGGCGCCTTTGCGTCCGGTCAAGAGAGACAGCCCCGCCTTGCGCATCCCCCAGACCAGATTCATCTCGGAAGGCTGGGTGCAGATGGTCATGCGCAAACCGAGGCGCTTCGCCGCCAGCAACTGCAACCGTTCCGCGACGTCGTCGTAGAACTCGACGATCAGGATCGATTCACACGGCTTGGTATCGAGCTCCAGTAATTGCCGCGCCGGCTCGAAAAGGAGTTGGCCTTCCGTTTGATCGAAGAGCGGCCGATCGATGTGCTCGATCGCGGACGGTTTCAGCTCGAGCAGCTCCACGGTCGCCTGCATCGCTTCCGCCACCGAAGCGAAAAAGACCAGACCGACTCCTTTCTCTCGAGGCAGAGCAACGATCTTAAGTTCGGCCGAGAAAATCGCCGCGAGGGTCCCCTCGCTGCCGCACAACATGTTGTTCAGGTTTCCGGGGTCGCGCAGCCAGCGCGCCAGCGCGTAACCAGACCACCGTTTCTGGAGTCCCGGCGGCATCCACTCGGCGATCTCGGCCGCGTGCGCGTCCACCAGATTCGCGATCACTTCCCGCTGCGCTATCAACGTCTGGTGGGCCGGACCGATCGGGTGGATCGAGCCATCCGCCATAACCAGTTCCTGCGAGACCACGTGGTCGGCCGTGGTGCCATAAACAGGAACGCGCGCGCCGGAAGAATCGTTCGCGATCATGCCGCCGATCGTCGCGCGCGAACTGGTCGCGACGTCGGGACCGAAACAAAAACCGTTCGGCTTAAGGAACGCATTCAACTGATCGAGAACAACGCCCGCGCCGGTGCGAACTGTCCGCGTTTCCAAATTCAGATCGGTGATCTGCCGGTTGTAGCGCGAAAAATCGACGATCAACCCATCCCCGATCGCGCCGCCGGAAAGCCCGCTGCCGGCGCCGCGCGGCGTGACCGGGACATTCGCATCCGCCGCGGCGGTGATGATCGCGCTGGCCTGCTGCGCGCTCCGCGGAAAAGCGACCGCGGCCGGTTCGAGCTGATAAAGCGACGCGTCGGTGGCGTAGAGCTGTCGGGTGAGATCGTCGAAGGCGATGTCGCAATCGACGGCGGCGAGTGTCGATCTTTGCGTGGAAGTCATCGCGTTGCGGAAACGTTACGCGCCTGAACTTCGAGCAACAAGCGACGGAACATAAGCCTCTGGCTTGTGCGCCCGGCGGAGTTCCACTCCGCTGAGTTTCCTCGCAAACGTCGGACAGAATGTCCGCCAGGCGCACAGACTGAAAGTCTATGTTCCCAGCCGCGGAGCGAACGCGTTTATTCCGTCCGCAACGCTTCGATTGGGTTCACCATGCTGGCGCGGCGGGCCGGCAAATAACAGGCGATGAACGCGACTGCCGCGAGCGTGACGATGGCGCCGATCAGGGCAACGGCATCGAGCGCACCGACGCCGTAAAGCAGGCTGCTCAGCGCGCGACTCGCGGCAAATGCGCCAACCAATCCGGCGCCAAGACCCACGCCGATCAACGAAATTCCTTTGCCCAGCACCAGCTTCAAGACATCCGCCCGGCTGGCGCCGAGGGCGAACCGAATTCCCATTTCGCGCGTGCGCTGGGTCGTGCTCAAGGCCATGACGCCATAGATGCCGACGCTCGCCAGGACGAGCGCCAGGCCGCCGAACGCGCCCAGCAGCGTCATCGTCAATCGTCGCGCCGCCAGGCTCGCGCCGATATTTTTCTCCATCGTCGAAACCTGCGCGACGGGTTGATCGGGATCGATCGCTTCGATCTCGCGTTTCACCGCCGGTGCGAGGGCGAGCGGATCGCCGGAAGCGACGCGGACGACGACGCTCACGTTTTCATTCGGGAATTGCGCCGCCGGAAGATAGATCTGCGGGAAGTTGAGGCTCTCGACGTTTTCTTCGCCCGGCGCCTCGTTTCGCGTCCGCGGCACGATGCCGACGATGGTCAACGGCGGCGGATTCGGTTTCAGGGTCTGGTTGTTGTCGAGCTGCTTGCCGATCGGGTCCTGGCCCGGGAAAAAGCGCTTGGCCAGGGTTTCGTCGATCATAACGGAAGTTTGCTTGCCGCTTCCGTCCTCCGGCCCGAACGCGCGACCGCGCAGGACCGGCATTCCGAGGACCTTGAAGTAATCGGGCGAAATATAATTCATCTCCGCGGACGGTTCCTGGCCACGAACGTTCGGCGGCGTGCCGGTGATATGAAACGAGCTGTCCCATTCGCTGTCATCGAACGGAATATTAACGCCGATCGCGGCGGCGGTGACCGAAGGCAGGGTGGAAATCTTCGCGACGAGCTTGTCGTAAAACGCGTTGATCTTCTCTTCGTTATCGTAGCGCGCCGACGGGAGCGCGACGCTCATGGTGAGAATATTTCGCGGATCGAACCCGAGCGGCGCCTGTTGTGCGCGCCAGAAACTTTTGAGCATCAGACCGCCGGCCGCGAGCAGGACGACAGCGAGCGCAACCTGCGTGACGACGAGACCGGCCCGGGCGCGTTGCTTGTGCACGCCGTCGCTGCTGCCCCGCGCGCTTTCGTGCAACGCCAGCGCCAGCGAGCTGGTTTTTGAAATTCGCCAGGCCGGCCAGATCCCAACCAGGATGCCGGCGAGCATCGCGACCACGCCGGAAAAGACGAGCGCGGTAAGATCGATTCGTGTTTCCTGGAAACGGGGAACGGTTGCGGGACTGAGGGCGAGAATTGCGTCGAGACTCCAGATGGCGAGGAGCACTCCGGCGAGCGCGCCGAGGAGGGCGAGGACGGCGCTCTCGGTCAGGACCTGTCGGGTCAGGCGCCAGCCGCTTGCGCCCAGCGCGCTCCGCACCGCCAGTTCTCTTCCGCGCGCCAGCATTCGCGCGAGTTGCAGGTTCGCGACGTTCGCGCAGGCGATGAGCAAAACACAGGCGACGGCGCCGAGCAGCAGATAAAGACTTTGCCGATAGGTGCCGACCGCTGATTCCAAAAGAGGTTGCGTCGTGACCCGACGGCCGGTGTTCGATTCCGGATATTTTTTCTCCAGAGCGACCGCGATCGTGTCGAGATCCGCGTGGGCCTGCTCCAGAGTCACTCCGGGCTTGAGCCGGCCAAGGGTGCCGAAGCCAGGATGGTTGTCGCGCAGAAGAACTCCCGGCTCGGTGCGAACGTCGCCAAGCGGGACGTAGACTTCGGCACGGCGCGACAAGGGCACCCGCACTATCGACTGGAGAACACCGATTATTTCATACGACACCCCATCGACGAGCAGGTGCTGCCCGAGCACCTCACGGGAAGCGCCGAACCGTTGCCGCCACATCTTGTCGCTGATGAGCGCGACCTTCGGACCGTGCGGCACGTCGTCGGCCTCGGTGAAATCGCGGCCGAGTTGGGGCGGCACACCGAGCACGGTCAGGAAATTGGCAGTGACCCTGCAACCGCCGATTCGTTCCGGCGCGGCCCCGCCTTTGACGCTGGAAAGGTTGTAGGACTCGCGGCGGAAGAGCGCGAGATCCGTGAAGCTGTGTTGCGAGGCGCGCCAATCGAGGAAGTTCGGGTAACTGACCGACCCGCCCGGAAAAGTCGGCGTCCGCTCGCGGATGTTGATCAGACGATCCGATTGCGGATAGGGAAGCGGCCGGAGAAGGACAGCGTTAACGACGCTGAAGATGGCGACATTCGCTCCGATCCCGAGCGCAAAAGCGAGGATGGCGAGGGCGGCGAACCCCGGTTGTTTCGCGATCATGCGAAAAGCGTAGCGAATATCCTGAAGCAAAGTTTGCATAAGCTTGATTCGTTAGGCCGACGTTATCGGTTTCATTCCGCGCGCAAGGCCACCACCGGATTTACCTTTGTCGCGCGGCGCGCCGGAATGTAACAGGCGACCAATGCGATGACGCCGAGGAGCAAGGCGAGCCCCAGATAGGTCACGGGATCCGTGACGCTCACTCCGAAAAGCAGGCTCGCCATCACACGGGTAAGACCAAACGCCGCGAGCAAGCCGAGCCCGAGACCGACGCCGGCCAGGAGCATGCCCTGGCGGACGACGAGCCGCTGGACATCGCCGGCTGTCGCGCCCAACGCCATCCGAACGCCGATCTCATGAGTGCGCTGGCTGACGGAATAGGAAATCACGCCGTAAATTCCGACCGCCGCCAGGACGAGCGCGACTCCGGCCAAAATCGTAATCAGCAGCATGTTGAAACGCGGCCGCGCGATTGATTGGGCCAGCACCTGATCGACGGTGCGAACGTTATAGAGCGGTTGCTGGCGATCGAGCGCCCAGATCTGTTCGCGAACAGTCTTCAACATCGTGGTCGGCTCCGCGGCTGTTCGGACGATGAGCGAAAAAGAGCGGCGCGGCGTCTGCCGATAGCAGCTGTAGATTTGCGCGTAAGGCTCCTCGTTCAGCCGCGTCCCGTGGACGTCGCCGACCACGCCGACGATCGTGAACCATTGCGCGTCCTTCGCCTGCGGATCGCCGAACGTCACCCGTTTGCCGATGGGATCCTGGCCCGAAAAATATTTCCGCGCCAGCGTGTCGTTGATCACGACCACGTCCGGCGCCCCGGTAGTATCGCGATCCGTAAGCAGGCGCCCAGTCCGCAGTGGGATTTGCAGGGTGTGAAAATAATCGGGACTGATGACGCGCGATTCGGCGTCCGGGGTGCGGTCGGTTGGCGCGAGGAGATGGCCTTCGATGGAAAAGGCGAGAAAGTCAGCGCCACCGCCGAGGGGCAGATCCGTGGCAATGGTCGCACTCTCCACTCCCGGCTGCCGGCTGACCGACGCGAGCAGTTGATCGAAGAATTGCACCGCTTGCTGGTCCTGCCCGTACTTCGCCGATGGCAGCGACAAATCGATCGAGAGAAGGTGGCTCGGATTGAAGCCCGGTTTTACTTCCTGCAAATGGATGAAGCTCCGAATCAACAACCCTGCGCCGACGAGGAGGACGAGCGAGAGCGCGATCTCCGCCACGGCCATTGCGTTCCGGAGGCGCCGCCCCCCCGTGCCTTCGGCGGCGCTTCGCCCCCCTTCCTTCAAAGTGTCGTTCAGGTTCGGGTTCGAGGCTGTTAACCCCGGCATCAACCCGAAAACCAGACCGGTAAAAAGCGAGAGGCCGAGGGTGAACCAGAGCACCTGCTGATTGATTCCAATCGTTTCCAGCCGCGGAATATTTCCCGGGCTCAACGCGAGCAAGGCGTGCATTCCCCAAACCGCGAAAAGTAAACCCAGCATCCCGCCGCCAAGTGAGAGAAAAATGTTTTCGGTCAGGAGCTGGCGGACGACCCGCCCGCGCGAGGCGCCGAGCGCGGCTCGAATCGCGATTTCGCGCTGGCGCGATGAGGCGCGCGCCAGGAGCAGGTTCGCCACATTCGCGCACGCAATCAGAAGGAGGAAGGCGACGGCGCCGAGCAGGAGGAGCAGGGCCGGTCGAATATCGCCAGTCAGCGTTTCGTGGAGTGGCTCGACGATCACGCCCCACGCCGTGTTCGTGTCGGGATATTGCTTTTCGAGACGGCTGGCGATTCCCTTCATTTCCGCGCGGGCCAGCGCGATCGCGATGCCCGGTTTCAACCGCGCGACCACGTAAAGGAAATCGCCGCGGCGCGAATTGCGCATCCCATCGGTGATCACGAGTGGCAGCCAAAGTTGAACGGCTTTTCGCGCCTTGGGATTCGGATCCTGAAAACCGGGCGGCAGCACGCCGACGATTGTGTGCGGGTTGCCGTTCACCGTGATCTGCTGGCCGACGATTTTCGGATCGCCGCCGAAGCGCTGCTGCCATAACGCGTGGCTCAGAATAACCACGCGGTTTTTGCCTTGTTCGTTTTCTTCCGGCAAAAATTTCCGGCCGAGCGCGGGTTCCACCCCGAGGACGGTAAAGAAATCGCCGAACGCCACCCCGCCCGGGAGCCGATCTGGCTCGGTGCCGTCGCCGGTCAGGATCGCACTCGTGTTGGCAAAGCCGGCCATCGATTGAAACGACTGGGCCTGCTGGCGCCAATCAACGAAGTCGGGATAGGAAGCGTTCTCCTTGGGGATGTCATTGAGTGAATTGGTGCCCCAGAGCGTGACGAGCTCGTCAGGCGCGCGATAGGGCAACGGTTGAAGGAGAACAGCGTTGACGACGCTAAAGATCGCGGTGTTGGCCCCGATACCGAGCGCGAGGGCCAGGATCGCGATCAATGAAAACGCAGGGTGCTTGAGGAGTTGGCGGAAAGCGTAACGGATGTCTTTAAGCAGAGTTTCCATGGATTTGATTCGTTAGGTTGGCGGCGCAAAAAATTATTCGGCGCGAAGCGCGATGATGGGATTCACCCGCATGGCGCGCCGGGCCGGCAACCACGCCGCCAGGAAAGCGACGATCGAAACCAGGAGCATGATCGCGATGAAGGTCAGCGGATCGGAGGCGCCGATCCCGAAGAGCAGGCTGTTCAACAATCGAGTCGCGGCGAAGGCCCCCAGCACTCCCGCGACCAGACTTATGGCGACGATCGTCATCGCCTGGCCGACTACGAGCCGGAAGATGGAATTTTTTCCGGCCCCGAGCGCAATCCGAATGCCGATTTCATTTGTCCGCTGCGAAACGGAATAGGCCATCACGCCGTAAATCCCGATCGCAGTCAGGAGGAGAGCGGTGCCGGCGAATATCGAGAGCAACATGGCGTTGAAGCGCGGCCGGGCCAGGGCGCGCGCGAGGTATTCATCAAACACCCGCACCCGGACCAGCGGAATGTTGCGGTCCACGGCGGCCAGCTCGCTCCGGACGGCGGACGTGATCGCGGCGGGATTCGAGACGCGGGTCCGGGCCACGATCGACATCGATTCCATCGGCATTTGCGACGAGGAAAGATAAACCTCGGGGGTGAACTCTCCGCTCAGCTTGATGTGTTTCACGTTGCCGACGACGCCAACGATGGTCCGCATGAGCGGCTTTTCGTCGCCAATGCCCCAACTCGGTTTGATGTGTTTGCCGACGACGTTCTTTTGGCCCGGGAAAAACTTCTGCGCGAACTGTTCGTTCACGATCACGACGGGCAACGACCTGAACTGATCGGAAGACTCGAAGCCGCGTCCTTGTTTGACCGGAATGCCCATGGTCTTGAAATAATCCGGCCCCACGATCCGCATCACGCTGTCAGGCTGCTGTCCTTCTGGCGCGGGCCGTTCCTCGATGTCGAACGAACTGATGTTCATGCTCCCGCTTAAGGGCAACGGCCACACGGTCGTGACCGAATCCACCCCGGGAATCGCGCGGAGCCGCGGCATGAGCTGGTCGAAAAACGTGACGATGTTTTCCGGTTTCGGATACGCCGATTCCGGGAGCCCGATCCGGGCGGTAAAAAGATGCTCGGTCCGCATGCCGGTATCGACCCGGCCGAGCCGGGCGAAGCTTTGGATGAGAAGGCTGGCGCAGATGAGCAGGATCAAGGCGAGCGCGACTTCGGTCATGACCAGCGCGTTCCGCATCCGATGTTTCCCTTCCGAACCGCCGGCGCCGCGCGTTCCCGATTTCAACGCCGTGTTCAGATCGACGTGGGACGCCTGCCAGGCTGGGACGAGACCGAAGACGATGCCCGTGGCGAGCGACAGGACAAGGGTGAAAGCGAGGACCGCTCCATCCAGTTTGATCTCGCCAACGCGCGGAATATTTTGCGGCACGGCGGCGATGAGCGCTTCGGTCCCCCATTGCGCGAGGAGCAGTCCGAACACTCCGCCGATGGCCGCGAGGAGCACGCTCTCCGTCAACAACTGGCGAATAATCCGGAGCCGGCTCGCGCCCAGGGCGCTGCGCAACGCAATTTCTTTTCCGCGCACCGACGCGCGGGCCAGCATCAGGTTCGCCACATTCGCGTTCGCAATCAGGAGAAGGCAGGCGACCGCCCCGAACAAAACGTAGAGCGCGGTCCGGACGTCGCCCACGATCTCATCCCGCAACGGCTGGAGCGCCGCGCCGAACTTCGTGTTCGTTTCCGGATATTTTTTCTCGAGAACACCGGCGATCGTGCGCAGCTCCGCGTTCGCCTGCGCGGCCGAGACACCCGGCTTCAAGCGCGCGATCCCCTGCAGGGAATGACCGCCGCGCTGTTGCGTCTGGGGCGTGCTTCCATCCGGAGTCGACGCGTCCTCGGCGAGCGTGATGTACATCTCGATCGAGTCGGTCTGGATCGGGAATTGGAAGCCCTCCGGCATCACGCCGATGACGGTGTGCGGACGACCGTCCAGCATCAGGACGCGGCCGATCACATCTTGCGCGCGATTGAATTGGCTTTGCCAAAATCCGTGGGTCAGGACGACTTTGAATCCGCCGGGGCCGCCGCCCGGTTGTTCGTCCGCGCGGACAAAACCGCGGCCGGCGACCGGCTTGATCCCGAGGACGTCGAAAAATTCCGCGCTTACTTTCTGGCCGCGGAAGCTCTGCGCTTCGCCTCCGTCCACGAGCGTCAGCTCGCGGGGGCGGTAAACGGCGATGTTCTCGAAGCTGCGGGTCTGTTCCCGGAAATCGAAGAAATCCGGGTAGCACAGCGAGGAAAGTTTGGGAGGCGAAGTGGTTTCATTGAGATCGACGCCGCCGACAGCCACCAGCTGGCCCGGCGCCGGAAACGGGAGCGGTTTCAGGAGGACGGCGTTGACGACGCTGAAGATCGCCGTGTTCGCGCCGATGCCGAGCGCAAGGGTGAGGATGGCGATGATGGTGAAGGCAGGGTGTTGGATCAGCTGGCGTAATCCGTAGCGAATGTCGGTCATCATACGATGAATAGTTTGTAGGGCGTTTCTGTGAAACGCCGTCTTCGGGAGGCGTCTGGCACAGACGCCCTACAATGGCAGGAAAGCTTCATTCGGCGCGCAGGGCGATAATGGGATCGACGCGGGTGGCGCGGCGGGCCGGCAGCCAGGCCGCGATAAAGGCGACGATCGAAACCAGCACGACAATGCCCGCGAACGTTCCCGGATCGGACGCGCCCACTCCGAAGAGCAGGCTGTTCAACAATCGTGTCGCGGCGAACGCGCCCGCCAATCCAACGACCAGACTGATTCCGACCAGCGTCATCGCCTGGCCGACAATAAGGCGGAAGATCGAGCTTTTCCCCGCGCCCAGGGCGATCCGGATTCCGATCTCGCTGGTTCGTTGCGCCACCGAGTAAGCCAGCACGCCATAGATCCCGATCGCGGTCAGGACCAGAGCGGTGCCGGCAAAGATAGAGAGCAGGAGGGTGTTGAAACGCGGCCGGGCCAGCGACTTCGAAATGTATTCGTCAAACACCTTCACGCTCGTCAGCGGAATGCTTGGATCCATGGCCGCGAGTTCTTTCCGGATCGAATTGGTGAGCGCGTTCGGATTCGAAACGTTCGTCCTTACAACGAGCGACATGACGTTCAGCGGCATCTGCGGTTGCGCGAGATACATCTCGGGCGAGTCCTCGTTCTTCAACGACAAATGCTTCACGTTCCCGACCACCCCGACAATTTCCCGCATCTTCTCCCCGCTATCGTCGGCGGAGAAGCCGGGCTTGATCCGTTTCCCGATCACGTTCTGGCCCGCGAAAAATTTTTGGACGAAGCGCTCGTTCACAATCACGACCGGCGCCGAGTCCAATCGATCGCGCTCGTCGAAAATCCGGCCTTGCCGCACGGGAATTCCCATCGTTTTGAAGTAATCGGTCGCAATGATACGGACGGGCGCGCCCGGCCGCTGACCTTCGGGCAAGGGGCTCTCCTCGATATCGAAGGAGGTGACCATGTTACTGCCGCTCAACGGCAGGGGCAGGATGGCGCTGGCCGATTCCACGCCGGGAATGGCGCGCACTCGCGGGAGGAATTGATCGAAGAACGCGATAACGTTTTCGTTCTTCGGATAAATCACATCCGGCAGACCAATGCGCGCGGTCAGGAGCCGTTCCGTCCGCAGCCCCGGCTGGACCCGGCCGAGGCGCGCGAAACTCTGGATCAACAGCCCGGCCGAGATCAATAGGACGAGGGCGAGGGCGACCTCCGCCATGATGAGCGCATTGCGGACGCGGCCTTTGTTTTCGCCACCCCCGCCAGTGCGGGTTCCGGATTTAAGCGAACTATTCAGGTCGACGTGAGACGCCTGCCACGCCGGGACGAGGCCAAAAATCACGCCCGTCGCCAACGACACGAGCAGAGTGAAAACGAGGACCGGAGCATCAAGTTGGATGTTGCTGATGCGCGGAATATTCTGCGGAACCATTTTGACGAGGGTTTCCGTCCCCCAGAGGGCCAGAAGCAATCCGAACCCGCCGCCCAATCCCGAAAGCAGGACGCTCTCGGTCAGCAATTGACGGATGATGCGGAGCCGGCTCGCGCCCATTGCCGCCCGCAACGCGATCTCTTTTCCGCGAGCGGAAGCGCGGGCCAGGAGAAGATTCGCGACGTTCGCGTTCGCGATCAGAAGGACGCAGACGACCGCGCCGAAAAGGACATACAACGCCGTGCGCACATCGCCGATCATTTCTTCCCGCAACGGTTTGGTGAGCACGCCGAAATGGGTGTTCGAATCCGGATACTGTTTCGTGAGCGCGGCCGCGATCGCCGCCAAATCGGACTGCGCCTGCTCAATGGTTGCTCCCGGCTTCAGCCGCGCGACGGCCTGGAGACTGTGATTGCCGCGCTGTTTCGTGGTTGGCGTCGAGCCGTCGGGATTCGCCGCGTCTTCCGAAATCGAGACGTAGAAATCAGTCGGATCGTTCGAGATCGGGAACTGGAAACCGGCGGGCATCACGCCGATCACGGTGTAGGGACGGCGATCGAGGGTGATGGGGCGGCCGATCACATTCGGATCCGCGCCGAAATGTTTCTGCCAGAATTCGTGGCTGATAATTACCTTGAACCCGCCCGCGCCGCCTCCGGCCTCGTCGTCATCGCGAACAAAGCCGCGCCCCATCTGGGGCTTGATGCCGAGGACGTCGAGAAATTCCGCGCTGGCTTTCACGCCGCGCAGGCTGGTCGCGCCTTCCTCACTGGTCAGGGCGAAGGCACGGTCGCGGTAAACGGCGCTGCTCGCGAGAGTCCGGTTCTGGTCCCGGAAATCGAAGAAATCGGGATACGAAAGCGAGTTCAAATTCGTTTCTCCCTTTTGGCGGGTGTCGGTCATGCCGATGGCGATGAGCTGGTCGGCCGCGGGAAAGGGCAGCGGCTTTAGAAGGACCGCGTTGACCACGCTGAAGATAGCGGTGTTCGCCCCGATGCCGAGCGCAAGGGTAAGGACCGCGATGATGGTGAAAGCCGGGTGCTTGATGAGTTGGCGAAGGCCGTAGCGGATGTCGGTGAGCATAATTTCAGAGGTCGGAGGTCAGAGGTCGGAGGTCAGAGGTCGGAGGTCAGAAAATCGGTTCTGGGGAGCGCACGCGTCTCGCGTGCTGGCGACGGTGTCTCGCCGGCGCGAACTTTCATTCAGCGGGAAAGCGAAAGGGTCGCGGTCAGTTAGCGAAAGACTGTTTCGGCGAGACGCCGAAACCAACGTGCGAGACGCACGCGGTACCCGGAGCTGGCCCCACGCGGGACGGTTCATTCGGTGCGTAACGCCTCCATGGGGTTTACGCGGCTGGCGCGGCGGG